>JBPOHC010000636.1:0-54590 GCA_052035985.1 Myxococcota bacterium
TATTTTATTTCATCACGCGGTCTGCGCGCGGTCCTCGACGGCGCGGAGAACCCCATCGCTCGCGCTGCGCGCTCCCCCCTCGTGACCTCGCAGATTTTCGCCGTCGTCCTCACCGCGATGCGGTCGAGGTGGTATCACCGGCAGCCCCGTGCAGCGACGCAGCGGCGCGGCTCGTCGCTCGACATCGCACCGTCGCGCTCCCCCGAGGTGGCCCCCGATGACCGACTGGTTCTTGCTCCTTGGCGGCGGTCTGCTCCTGTACTTCGGCGCGGAGTGGTTCGTCCGCGGCGCCTCCGCGCTGGCCCTCACGCTGCGCGTCCCCCAGATCATGGTGGGCCTGACGGTCGTCGCGTACGGCACCTCGGCGCCCGAGGTGATCGTCGGCGTGCAGGCCGCGCGGAGCGGACACGGCGCGGTCGCGCTCGGCAACGTGATCGGCTCCAACGTCGCGAACGTCGGACTGATCCTCGCGCTGGCGGTCCTGGTGCGCCCCGCGCAGGTCGACGCGTCCCTGAGGAGACGAGAGGTGCCAGCGCTCCTGGTGAGCGCGGCGCTCGTGCCCGCGCTCCTGCTCGACGGCCGCGTGAGCCGCATCGAAGGCGTCGTCCTGCTCGCGCTCGCGGTCGGGTACACGGCCTGGATGGCCGCGTCGACGCGCGAAGGCCAGCTCCGCGAGGCCCGCGCCGATGCTCAGGTGACCTCCTCCGCGGCCGACGCCGCGGGTGGTCCACACATCCGCGGAACCGCCATGGCGGCGCTCGCGACGGCGCTCGGGCTCGGGGTGTTGCTCATCGGGGGGCAGCTCTTCATCACCGGCGCCGTCGCGGTCGCGCGGCGGCTGGGCATGAGCGATCGGCTCGTGGGCTTGAGCATCGTCGCGGTGGGCACGTCGCTGCCCGAGCTCGTCACCAGCCTCATCGCCGCCCGGCGCGGCCACGCCGACATCGCCATCGGCAACGTCGTGGGGTCGAACATCTTCAACGTGCTGCTTTGCCTCGGGGCGTCGGCGCTCGCGAGGCCGATCGAGGCGCCCATCGAGAGGAGCCTGTTCGACGTCGGCGCTCTCCTCGCGATGACCGCGTTCGCCGCGTACTGCGTCCGTCGCGAGCGCGTCATCTCGCGCGCGGAGGGCGCGCTCGCGCTGGCGCTGTACGTGGTGTTCTGCGCCGTGACCTTCGCGCGCGGGTGATGATCCAGCGTCGCGCCCCCGTTCGCAGCGCGGGTCATTCGCCCTGCGCGGTCTGCTCGCGGAGGTACGCCTTCGCGATCGTGGCCTCGTCGACGAGGCCCACCACCGCGCCGCCGTCGTCGAGCACGGGGACCTTCGTCACGCGCCCGTCGAGCAGCGCGCGCAGCGCGAGGTTGAGGTCGTCACGCAGCCGCACCGCCACCGGCGGGCGCATCACGTCGGCGGCGTTCACGAGGCGGTCGAGGTCGGGCTCGCCGTCGAGCAGCGCGGCCTCCTCGCCCGTGACCACACCGACGAGCACCCCCATCGAATCGACGACGGGGAAGACCTCCTGCGACCTCGGGGCGCGGGCGATCTCGCTCGCGACGGTCGTCGGCGCGAAGCACACCGCGGCGCGGTCTCGGAGGAGCACGTCACCAACGCAGATCCCCTCCAGCGCCTCCGCCACGGCGCGGGTCGGGAGGTGGATGCCGTCCTGCTCAAGCAGCGCGTCGTAGATCGTCGACGGGCGGAGCGCCCGCGCGATGAGGTACGAGCTCATGTTCGCGATCATCAGCGGGAGGATCAGCGAGTAGCCGTCGGTCATCTCGATGATGATCAGCACCGAGGTCATGGGCGCGCGCACGATGCCTGCGAAGACGGCGCCCATGCCCACGAGCGCGAACGCGCCGAGGGCCTCGGTCTGGTGGTCGAAGAGGAGCGCGTCGAGGCCGCCGAAGGCGCCGCCGAGCATGGCGCCGATGAAGAGCGACGGGGCGAAGATCCCGCCCGCGCCGCCGGAGCTGTACGAGGCCACCGTGGCGACGATCTTGAGCGCGCAGAGCGCCACCATCGTCTCGAGGGCGAGGCGCCCCGCGAGGGCCTCGGAGAGCGTCTGGTAGCCGCCGCCCGTCACCCCGCGGCTCTGCAACCCGATCACGGCCGAGACGGCGAGCAGCCCGGTCACGAGCCCGCCCACGCCGGGCTTGGCCCACCCCGGGAGCCCCCGGAGCTCACGGAACCGCGCGCGCATCGAGAGCAGGGCGTCGGAGAAGAGCACCGACACTCCGGCCGCAGCGACGCCGAGCATCGCGAAGGTCACGAGCGACGAGACGTGAAACAGGTGATACGCCCGGGGGATCTGGAGCACCGCGCGCTCGCCGAGCACGCTGCGCTCGGTGACGGCGGCGAGCGCGGCGGCCACGATGGCGCCCGAGAGCACGCTACGATCGAGGTCGCCGACGATCTCTTCGACGGTGAAGGTCACGGCGGCGATGGGTGCGTTGAACGCCGCCGCGATGCCCGCCGCCGCGCCCACGGGGAGGAGCCGACGGAGGCTCCGCGGAGACACCCCGGCGGCGCGACCGAGCGCGCTCGCGACGCCGGCGCAGATCTGCACCGTCGGCCCCTCGCGACCGAGCGAGGCCCCGGCGCCGATCTGCAGCGAGCCGAGGATGAACTTGCCCACGGAGTCGCGGAGCCTGAGCGGCCGGTCGCGGAGCGCGAAGGCGGTCTTCACCTGGGGGATTCCGCTGCCTCGCGTTGCCGGGGCCACGAACTGAATCAACGCGCCGCAGACGACGCCGCCGAGGGTGGGCGTGACGACGGTCCAGAACATCCAGGCGCGCCCCGGGGCGCTCAGCGCGCGGTTGATGAGCGCCCGCTCGGCGGCCTCGATCGAGAGGTGAAAGGCCACGGCTACGAGGCCGCAGATGACCCCGATGCCCACGGTGAGGGTGAAGAGCCGCTGCCCCTCCGTCGGCACGAAGCGGAGCCGCAGGCGGAAGAGCCGGAGCCTCGCGATGCGCGCCGCCGCCGACGCGCGGCGCGCGAGCTCCCACCACGCCGAGAACCTCTGGGGCGAGCGCGGCGTCGGGGTCATGTCCAGGCGCGCACCTTCCCGTCGCGCGCTTCGGTGAGCTCGCCGATGGTGATCGCGGCGTGGATGAGCCCGACGTGCGTGTACGCTTGGGGAAAGTTCCCGAGGAGCGCGCCCGTCGCCGGGTCGATGTCCTCGGAGAAGAGCCCCACGGGGTTCGCGTAGCGGGCGACCCGATCGAACACCTCGACGGCCGCTTCGAGGCGCCCCGCGAGGGCGAGGGCCTCGGCCCACCAGAACGAGCAGATGGTGAACGCGCTCGTCGTGGCGCCGAAATCGTCGTCGTGTCGGTATCGCAGCATGAGTCCGCTGGTTGTCAGGAGCCGCTCGTACGCGTCAAGCGTCGAGAGGAATCGCGGGTCGCGCGCGTCGACGAGGCCCAGCGTCGGGAGCAGGAGGTTCGACGCATCGGGATGCTCGCCGTCGAGCGCCTGGGTGAAATACCCCAAACGAGGGTTGAAGGCCCTGGCGAGGATGACCTCGCGCTCCTCCGCGGCGACGCGCTCCCACCGCGCCGCGAGGGCGAGCTGCCCGAAGTCGCGCGCGATGCGGGCGCCCCGCTGCGTGGCGGCCCAGCACATCGCCCGCGAGAGCGTGTAGTTGCGCGGCAGCGTGCGGAACTCCCAGATCCCCGTGTCGGCGCGCGGCGCCCGCACGATCGCCTCCTCGACGAGCGACGAGACCAGCGGGAGGTACGCGCGCATGTCGCCCTCGCTCGCGAGCCTCGGGTCGGTGAGGAGGCTCTCCAGGCACAGGACGAGCTCGCCCATGAGGTCGTTCTGTGACTGCGTCGACGCCGCGTGTCCGATGCGCACCGGGCCGCTGTCGCAGAAGCCCGCGAGGTGATCGAGGGTCCGCTCGGGGAGGTCGCGCGCGCCGTCGAGGGCGTACACCGGCTGCAACGGCCCCGCCTCCGCCACGTCCCTCAAAAACCGCAAGAAGCGCTCGCCCTCGCGCAGGTGGCTCAATCGACGGAGCGCCTCGACGGTGAACGCCGCGTCGCGGAGCCAACAGAAGCGGTAGTCCCACGTGCGCGGCGTCCCGAGCGCCTCGGGAATGCTGGTGGTCGTTGCGGCGATGATCGCACCGGTGTCCTCGCTGGCGTGCGCCTTGAGACACAGCGCCGACCTCAGCACCAGCTCGGGCTGATAGAGCGGGAGCGCACAGGTCCGAGCCCAGCGCCGCCAGCCCTCGACCGTCTCCTCCATCTCGTGCTGCGCGATCGCGAGCGTGCGCGACGCCCCCTCGTGCCCCCACGCGAGATCGAAGAAGACCGCATCGGTCAGCACGAAGTCCGCGCCGCCGACGACGTACGCGTGCGGCACGTCGGTGTGGAGCGTCGCCACGCCCTCGGTGTGCCTGACCTCTACGCAGGTGCCGCGCGCGGCGAGCGTGGTCGTGCCTCGGGCGTAGTCGAGCCTCGGGTCGAAATCGACGCGCAGCCTCACGACCCCGCGGATCGGCCGCACGATGCGCACGACACGAACGGGCGCGGCGACGCCCCATCCGAGCGGCAGGCGCGGCGCGAAGTCGATCACCTCCCACGCCGCGTCGCCGCGTTCGAAGCGGGTCGTCAGCACGTTGGTGTTGGGCACATAACGTTGAACCCCGACCGCTTCCTCCCCTCCCCACAGGAAGCGAAAGACGCCCCCGCGCTCCGCGTCGAGGAGGCGCGCGAAGAGCGACGGCGAGTCGAAGCGAGGCATGCAGAGCCACTCCATCGCCCCGGTCGGGGCGATGAGCGCGATGACGTTTCCGTTGCCGATCATCCCGTGGTCGAGGCGCGGGGCCCGAGGCGGCCGCTGTCCGAGCTTCTCCATCAAGGGTTCCCCCCGAGATCGCCCAGGCGAACGAAGCCCTCGATGAGCTCGCGGAGGGCGCGCACGCCGTCGACGCGATAGCGCGCGGCGCTCACGCCCTGACCGACCTTCACGGTGACGGCCTCGTCGGGCAGCGCGCGAAACATGTCCTCGTCGGTCGTATCGTCGCCCGCGGCGATGACAACGGCGCCTGGCATCTCGGCGGCGAGCCTCGCGGTGACGGCGCCCTTCGACACGCGCGCCGAGCGCACCTCGAGCGATTTCGCGCCGGGCGTGACGCGGAGGTCGTAGCGCTCCGCGAGCGGCGCCAGGATCGCGCGGACCTCGCCGAGATGTGTCGAGGCGAGCTCCGGGAGGACGCGGCGGTAGTGCCAGACGACGGAGGCGGACTTCTCCTCGACGAGCGACCCCGCGAGATGTGAGACGGCGCCCTCGATCGCCGCTCGCACGGGGCCCTTCCACCCGGTGTCGAGCGCGAGGTCGGAGCGCCACGGCTCGCCGCGTCGCGCGCGCGACCACAGGCCGTGCTCGGCGTGCAGACCGACAGGGAGGGCCCCGAGCCACGCCTCGAGGTTCTCTCTGGCGCGACCGCTGACGATCTCGACGCGCGTGCCCGGCATCGTCGCGAGGAGGCCCAGAAGCTCGATCAGCCCGTCATCGGGCGCGGCGCGTTCGGGCGTGGCGGCGAAGGGCGCGAGGGTCCCATCGTAGTCGAAGAGCCACAGCCGCTGCGCGGCGCCGCGCGCGCGGCTGAGTGCGCCCGCCAGACCGCGGGAGTCGAGCTGCGCGCTCGCGTCCGCACGCGGCGCCGCCAGGGCGTCGAGGAACGAGGCCGCCCATCGGTCGACGTGGTTCGCCTCGACGACCGCGCGCAGCGCTGTCATCCGTTGCGCGGACTCCTCCGGGGGCATCTCGATCGCGCGCTGGATCGCCGACGCGACCTCGCCGATGTCGTAGGGGTTCACGATGAGGGCGTCGGTGAGCTCCTGCGCGGCGCCCGCGAGCTCGCTCAAGACGAGCACCCCCGCCCCGTCGAGGCGCGAGGCGCAGTACTCCTTCGCCACGAGGTTCATCCCGTCGCGGATCGGCGTCACGACCATGACGTCCGCGGCGCGGTAGAGCGCCACGAGCTCCTCGAAGGGTACGCCCCGATGCAGCAGGTGGATGGGTACCGCCGAGGGCTGCCCGTACGCGCCGTTGATGCGTCCGACGTGCTCGTTCACGGCGCGTCGGTAGTCCAGGTAGGCGTCGACGCCGTCGCGGGTCGGGACGGCCACCTGGATGTAGTGCAGCCGCTCTCGCATCGCGGGGCTCCGCTCGAGGAGCCGCTCGATCGCCAGGAGGCGCCGGGGGATGCCCTTCGTGTAGTCGAGGCGATCGACCCCGAGGACGATCGCGCGTCGCCCGGCCTCACGCCGCAGCTCCGAGACGCGGTTCGTGCACGCCTCGGAGCGCGACTCACGCGCGAACCGGTCCACGTCGATGCCGATGGGAAAGGCGCCCACCTGCACACGGCGCCCCTCCCACTCGACGGCCTCATCGTCGACGTCGGTGCCGAGCACGTGCGCGACGGTCGTGACGAAGTGGTGCTGGTACGCCTGCGTGTGAAACCCCACGACGTCGGCGCCGAGGACGCCCCGAAGGAGCTCGGCGCGCCACGGGAGCACCCGGAACACCTCGTGAGAGGGGAACGGCACGTGGAGGAAGAACCCCACGCGGAGGTCGGGGCGAAGGGCGCGCAGCAGTCCGGGCACGAGCATCAGGTGATAGTCATGCACCCACACGGCGGCGCCTCGATCGGCCGTCGCGGCGACGCTCTCCGCGAAGCGCACGTTGACCTCCCGATACGCCGCCCAGTCTCTGTCGGCGTCGAGCCGCACCTTGTCGATCAGGTAGTGCATGAGGGGCCAGAGCACCCCGTTCGAAAATCCGTCGTAGTACCGCTGCACGTCGGCGCGCGTGAGGGGCACCGCGACGAGCCTGCGACGCGCGAGCTCGTCGCGCACCGACGCGCGCGTCTTTCCTCGGAGGTTCAGGCTCTCCCCGGTCCACCCCACCCAGAGGGTGTCACTGCGCGCGTGCGGCCCTCGCAGGGCCGTCGCCAGGCCCCCCGACGAGGGCGAGAACGCGGCCTCCCCTCGCCGCACCCGCATCGTGGAAGGGAGGCGGTTCGAGACCAGCACGAGCCGCGCCCCCGGCTCGCGTCGCGCGCCCTCGCCCGCCCCGGTGACCCCCGGTTCCGACGAGGTGAGATCGGTCATCGCGGTTTCGATCATGGCGTCCCCAGGGCCGCGCTGCGGGCGGCGGGTGGAGCGTCCCTCGAAGCCTCGTGTTGGCGCTCGTGATCGTCGCAGTCTCGTCTGTGCATCGTCCGCTCCTCGGGTGCTCCTCCGAGGATGACCCCGCAGACGCATTGTTGAAATTACGAACAATTGACATCGCTTGTCGGTCTGGCAGACATGCCACCGCATGGAGAGCCTGAACTATCACCACCTCTATTACTTCTGGCTCGTCACCGAGGAGGGGAGCCTCTCGGGCGCCGCGAGGCGGCTGCGCCTCACGCACTCCACCCTGAGCACGCAGCTGCGCTCGCTCGAAGAGGCCCTCGGCGGCGCCCTCTTCGAACGGCGGGGGAAGCGCCTCGTGCTCACCCCCTTCGGCGACGACGTCCGCGGGTACGCGACGGACATCTTCAGGCTCGGGAACGAGCTCCTCGACGTCGCGGGCGGCCGGTCGGCGAGCCGCGGGCGCGCGCTCCGCGTCGGCACCGTTGGGACGCTGCCCAAGACGCTCACGTGCGACCTGCTGGAGCCCGCCCGCGCGCTCGAAGGCCACTCGCGCGTCGTGGTCCGTCAGGACTCGCTCGCTCGCCTCGTGGAGTCCCTCGCGGCCGGTCGCCTCGACCTCGTGCTCGCGGACGAGGTCCCCGCAGATCGGAGCGGGCGCATCCACGCCCACGTCCTCGGCGAGACCGAGATCCTTCTCTACGCGACCCCCGCCCTCGCGCGGAAGCACCGGGGCGCATTCCCCGCGTCGCTCCAGGGCGCCCCCTTCGTCATGCCGAGCCTCGGCACGACGCTCCGCCGCAACATCGACCAGTGGCTCCTCCAGTCGGGCGTCGCCGTCCGCGTCGAGGCCGAGGTCGACGACGCCGCGCTGCTCCGCGTGTTCGGCGCCCGCGGCCGCGGCGTCTTCCCCGTGCGCGCGTCGGTGCGCGCCGAGATCGAGAGCGTGTACCGCGTCGTGCGAGTCGGGGCGTGCGACGGGCTCCGCGAGCGCTACTACGCCCTCTCCGTCGAGCGTCGCGTGCGACACCCCGCGGTGGCCGCGATCATCGAGGCCGCGAGGGCGAACCTCCCCGCGCCTCGCGCGACGCCCCGACAGCGCCGCGCATGACCCGCGACTGGCCGCGTCCCGCGCGCCACGGCGCGATTTGTCGCCCACACCGGACAACATTGTTGTATATGCAACTAATAGCTTCTGGTACGGTGCCGACGCGATGCTCGCGAACGCGCCGTGGGTCGTATTTTCATGCACGATCGTCGTTGTGCTCGCGCGCCCGCGCGTCGCGGGCGCGGCCGCCCCTCCCGCGCTCGTGGCGCTCGTCGGCGCGTGCGCGATGCTCTCGCTCGGGGCCCTGCGCGCCTCCGACGTAGAGGCCGCCGCGTTCGAACTCTGGCGCCCCCTGGTCGGGGTCGCGTCGATCATCGTGTCGGCGTCGATCGCGCGGAGGGTCGGGCTGCTCGACGCGGTGATCGCGGCCTTCGCGCGCGCCGCGAGGGAGTCCGTGAGCCGCGCCTTCACGGTCGTGTTCGCGACGTCGTACGCCTTCGCGGCGCTCCTCAACAACGACGCGGCGGTGCTCGTCCTCGCGCCGGCGGTGGCATCGGCATCACTGCGGCTCTTCCCCGAGCGGCAGCGGCTCGTGGTGCCCTTCTCGTTCGCGGTGTTCAACGCGGCGGGCGTCGCGCCGCTGGTGCTCTCGAACCCGATGAACCTCGTCGTGGCGACGCGCTGCGGTCTGGGCTTCAACGCGTACGCGGCGAGGATGATCCCCGCGAGCCTCGCCGTCGCGGCGGTGACCTACGCGATGCTGCGGTGGCACTTCAACGGGCTCTTCGACGATGACTTCCCCGCGTCGGGAGCGTTCGAAGTGGGGGCGCGTCCGCCGCTGGACCGAGGCGCGATCGCGCTCTTCGCGCTCACGCTGGCCGCGCACCCCGTCTGCTCGGCGCTCGGCGGCCCCGCGTGGGCGGTGGCGCTCGCGGGCACGACCGCGCTCGCCGCGTACGCCGTGGGGCGCAAGGTGATCCGCGTCGGCGCGCTCGTCGGCGAGGTCGAGTGGGGGATCCTCGCGTTCCTCTTCGGGATGTTCCTCCAGGTCGAGGCCCTCCGACACGCGGGGCTCACGGAGCGAACGCGCGCGCTCTACGCGTCGGTGTCCGCGACCGACGGGAGTCGCTCGGTGGGGGTCGCAATGATCTCCGCGCTGGGCTCGGCGCTCTTGAACAACCACCCGATGGCGCTGGTGAACGCCGCGGCGCTGCGCGGCGTCGGCGACAACGCCCGCAGAGACATCCTCGCGGCGCTCGTGGGCGGCGACCTCGGGCCGAGGCTCCTCCCCATCGGCTCGCTGGCGGGTCTCTTCTGGCTCGAAGCGCTTCGACGCGAGGGCGTGCGGATCTCGTTTCGAGGCTTCGCGCGCGTCGGCCTGGTCACCACGATCCCATCGGTCATCACCGGCGCGCTGGTGGTCGAGGCGCTCTCCCGATGAGCGCCCGCGGCGACCGACGCGACGGGCCACACCCCCGACTCCCGGAGGGGTCCGAACGCATGTATGAACTCGCGACTCTCGGGCTGCCCGCCGACGTCGTCCTTCGCCCCGAGCTCATCCTCGGCCTGCGGGGCGCGGCGAGGCTCCACGTCGTGCTCGGCGGCGACGGACTCCTCGGCGCGCGGACCGTCGCCGAGGGCGAGGCGGAACCCGACGGCGCGCTCCTCGCGACGATCGGGCGGCTTGGCGCGCGCGCGGAGACCCGCGTGACCGTCGTGAGCGGCCGCGACCGCTCGACCGTCGAGCGGTGGTTCAGACCGACGGGCGCGTCGTGCTACGCGGAGCACGGCGCGTGGCGCAGTCAGCAGACCTGGCGTTGGGACCGCCGGATCGAGTTCGACGCCGCGTGGCACGCGCGCGTCGGCACGGCCCTCTCGAGCATCGCGCGGACGCAGCGGCGGACGCTGTTCGAGTCCCGGGTCGACTCCGCGGCACTCCTCTGCTGCGTGTTCGAGGACGTCGCCCGCGCGCGGTGGCGCGACGAGGTCCGCGCGCGCGTCGAGCCGCTCGTCCGGTCCGAGGGAGCGCGCGTCGAGTACCTCCAGGACTCGGTGGTCGTGAGGCCGGGCGCGAACGAGAAGCGCGTCGCGGTGCTCGACGCGATCGCCGAGCGACGGCCCGACGAGGAGTTGCTCGTCGTGGGCCATGAGCACAGCGAGCACGAGATGCTCCTCGCGGTGCTGGGGCACGGCGGGGCGATGCTGGTCGGCCTCCGCCCGTCGCGCATCCCGTGGACGCTCGCCGACGCGTCGGCGCTGCGCCGCCTGCTCGAGACCCTCGCGGCGCCTTGAGATCGCCGAAAATTGTCATCCCCCACTGACGCTCCACGTCACCCGCGATCGTTGGAAATCCATGTTCAAGATTCTGCGGCGCGTGGCGCGCCTTCTTCCGAAATACTTGGATTTGCAATCAGACACATCGATCCCGCCCCTTCGTAGTCACCTCCCGGCGTCATTGGTTTGTCGTTTGCTCTGTCGGTGGCCGGTTGGGTGCAGCACCCACAAGGCAACGGAAACTACAGGAGGAGTTCCCATGAAGCGTTCGCTGAAGCGTCTGGCCGCCGGTTTCACCCTCGTCGAGCTGATGATCGTCGTGGTCATCCTCGGCATCCTCGCGGCTGTCGCCATCCCCGCCTTCACGCGTTACGTGAAGCGCTCGAAGACCGCTGAAGCCACGGGCAACATCACCAAGGTCTACCAGGGCCAGCTCACGTACTACCAGGCCGCCCTCGAGCGCGGGACCGCCACCTACGTGAACGCCGTGACGGCCCTGCCGACGGCGCTGCCCACCGCCGCGAAGTACACGGCGAACGTCTCGCAGTGGGCCGCCGACGCCAACTGGACCGCCATCGGCTTCTCCCTCGACGCCGCGCACTACTACCAGTACGTCTCGCCCGGCGGCACCTCGGCCTATACCGCACGCGCGGTGGGCAACCTCGACGGCGACTCCACCTACTCGACCTTCCAGCGCACGGGCGCGATCGTGTCGGGTGAGCTCCAGGGCTCCAACCTCATCATCACGAACGAGCTCGACTGAGCGCGTTCACGGCGTCTGAGCCTGCCTGAGAGGCCCCGACGAACGCGCGTGTCCGCGCCGCTCCGGGGCCATCTCGACCTCTCAAACCTCCACCAGCTGCGCGGCGCTTCGGGGCGTCAGCGACGCCGGACGATCGTCGCGCCGCTCGCGCTGAGATCCGCCGCGACGCGACGCGCCTGCTCCGGCTGGTTGAGGCGGTTGTAACAGTCGATGAGCCCGAGCCGCGCCATGAGCGCCTCCTCACGCGAGCTCGGGCGTTGCGCGAGGTACTGCTCGAGCTCCACGGCCGCGGCGCGGTAGTCGCCGCGTCGACCGTAGAGCACGCCGCGGTTGTAGCGCGCCCGTAGAAAGCCGGGGTTGACGACGATCTCGGCCTGAAAGTGCAGGTCCGCCCGCGCGAAGTCTCCGTCGCGCATCAGCAGGAGGGCGAAGTTGTTGTTGAGCGTCGGGCACGCCGGGTTGAGCGCCAGCGCGAGCTCGTACTCCCGGCGCGCCGCTTCGAAGTCCCCTCGCTCGACGTAGCGATCGGCGAGGTGGGCGTGCGCGGAGGCCAGGTGCGGGGAGCGCGCGGCCGCCGCGGTGAAGAACGCGAGCCCGTCGGAGTACCTGCCCATCACGGCCTGCCCGAGCGCGAGCGCCCCGAGCACGCACCCGACGACGACCGCGAAGACCGCGCGGGGGCGACGCATCGAGAGGTCCTTCGACGCGACGGCCAGGGCGAGCATGGGCCCGAGCGAGGCGTGGTAGAGGCGGTCTTCGCGAAAGATCGCGCCGCTCGGAGAGATGAGCCTGTTCACGAGCATCGAAGGGCCGATCAGCAGGAGGAACCAGGCGGCGCCGAAGAGCAGCGCGCGCCTCGCGGGGCGGTCGCTCACGGCGACGATCGCGGCGTACAGCGCGACGGCCACGAGGCCGGGGACCATCGAAGAGTCTTGCAGCGTGGGGAGCGGCGCGAGGTTGATCGGAAGGAAGATCTTCCCCCAGTACAGGACCAGCCCGCGGTGGTTGCGCGCGACGCTCCCGAGGATGTACCCGGGCTCGAACTCCGGCGTTGACGCGATCGCGTTGGCCCGGAGGAGGATCCACGCGACGAGCGCGACGAGCCACGCGCCCGCGAGGAGGCGCGCGATCGGATGCCGCGCGAGGAGCCCTCGCGTTTCGCCGACGTGGAGCGCGCAGAGCCCCGCGCAGAGGGCGGGGACGCACACGGCGTTCTCCTTCGTCAGGAGCGCCATGAAGAACGCCGCGGCGGACCCGAGGGCGTACGCGCGGTCACCGGTCTTCAGCGCGCGCAGCGAGAGGAGCAGCGCGGCCAGGACGAAGGCCGCGAGCATCGAGTTGTTGTACCCCTCGATCCACGCGACCACGGACACATGCGCGGGATGCAAGGCGAAGAGCAGCGCCCAGGCGAACGGCCACACCACGCCGCCGATCACCTCACGCAGGAGCGCGAAGAAGAGCGCGACCGAGGCGAAGTGCAGTCCGGTGTTGAGGATGTGGTACGGCCCCGGCTCGGTGCCGAAGAGCCACATCTCGACGAAGCGCGGCAAGAGGAGCAGCGGGCGGTAGAGCGAGCTCGACTCGCCGAAGAACTCCCAGACGTCGTTCGCGAAGACGCGCGGGATGTTCCCCCAGTCCCGGAAGAACCACGCGCCGTCTACGACGAACTGGTGGTCGTCGAGGCGGACGAACCCGTACCGCCACGTCCGCAGGTAGGGCACGCACGAGGCGACGGCGAGGGCCACGAGCGCGAGGAGCGCTGGGGGCTCCTGCGGTGTGGACGGGACCGTGCGCTCCGTCGATGGCGCTGCGCGCTCTGCCGGCGCCTCGGGTGGCCCCGCGGGCGTGCGCGTCGAACGGACCTTCCTCGCGCGTCTGGTCTTCGTCACGGCTCGTCTCCGGCCGCCCGAAGCGAGCGCGACACGACGCACGGGCGCCCGCTCCGGCGAGCGCTCCGTTCGAATGTCGCGGCGGAGACGCCGTCCCTCGGCGGCCCCGCGGCTCACGAGCAGCGATTGCAGCGCCCTCAAGGCAGAGCACAGACGCCAACGCTGCGCCGCCATGCGGGAGCACGAGAAACCGTGGCCTCAATGAAACCGCGGCTGAAAAGGACACTGCGCGCAATTGGTTGCATATGCAACTCTTTTCCATGCGGCGTCGACACCCGACCGAAAACTCTCGGTTTTCGAGTCTCTCCGTGAGCGCTCCGTCGGCGTTGAGGGCTCGCTCCGGGCACGAGGCCGAGGGAGCGCCGTCTGCGCGAGGGCGCCCCCTCGTGGGGGAGACGGCTCGACCTCTCCACCGGACGGACCGCTCGTTCACCGAGACAGATCGACCTGTCTTCTCGAACGGGTACGTCTGCCAGACAGAGTGATGGATCTGTCTCGCAGAGAGATCGTTCTGCTGCGCGGACATGGCTGCTCCGTCAGCGTGACGGATCGGTCTCTCTTCGAATGAGTGCGAGGTGTCGCGCGAGAGGAGAGGCCCCTCCCCCGCGGAGCCCTCATCGTTGCTCTCATCTCCGCGAGAGCGCTTGAACACGGGCGAACGGCGACCCGCGCGAGAACGCTCGCGAAGCTGCCGCCCACCGAAAGCGTCGGGGCGCTCGAGGGCACCGAGCCGAAGGCGCCGTGCGAGGCGCAGCTCCAGGAGGCGCAGAGGCCCGACGTCGCGGGGTGCGTCGCGGCCGCCGAGGGGAGCGACGCCGCGCCGGTTCGTGGTGTCGACCGTGACGCCGCGCCGAGCGCACTCGTGAACACCTCGGGCGTCCCGCGTCGCGCGACGTGCGAGCGGCAGCGCGTGCAGCCCTGCGAGATGAAGCGGCCCGTGCGACCGTCGTCAGACGTGCGCCCCGCGCCCTTCAGCTGGTCGACTCCGAAAACGGCCGCTTCGCCGTGAGCGATTTGTCTCCCGTGAGCGACAAGATGCAGGTGACCGCACATGAGCCATCGCTGATAGCGTCGCTTCGGTATGGTGGCGAGCGTGTTGTGGATGAGCCTCCTGTGCGCGCTCGCGGTGCTCTCGCGGCCGGTCGCTGGACGTGGCGAGGTCCTCGCCGCTGCGACCGCGTTCTTCAGCGCGGGCGTGGGGTTCTTCTTTCGCGCGATGTTGGGGCGAGGGCTCCGGAACGCGCAGCCAGAACAGCCCGCGGGCCTCCCACCGTCCGCGGACCTCGCGCTCGCACACGAGGCGGTCATGGGCTTGAAGAGCGCGGCGCAGCTCCATGTCGTGCTCGGCGAGGATGGGCTCTTCGACGACCTCGCCTCGAGCGAGGGCGCAGCGCCCGACGCCGCGTTGCTCGACCTCCTCGAGGCGCTCAACGCCCGCGCAGGGACTCGCGTGACGATCGTGAGCGGACGACGGCGCTCGATCGTCGAGCGATGGTTCAGGCTGACGGGCGTGTCGTGTTACGCAGAGCACGGCGCGTGGCGCAGCGGTCGGCCGTGGCGGTGGGAGCGACAGGCCGAGGCCGCGGCGGCGTGGACCGCGCGCGTCGAGGATGCGCTCGTGCTGATCGCGAAGGCGCAGCGGCGCTCGCTTTTCGAAGCGAGCGAAGACTCCTTCACGCTCACCTGTTGCGTCGATCTCGACGGCGCGCGCGAGCGCTGGATGGTGGAGGTCCGCGACCGCGTCGAGCCGCTCGCGAAGGCAGAGGACGCCTGCGTGGAGTACCTGCGCGACCGGATCATCGTGCGACCGCGCGCTCACGAGAAGCGCAACGCCGTGCTCGACGCGATCAACATGCGACTTTCGGGAGAGGAGATCCTCGTCGTGGGCCGAAATCGGATAGAGCTCGAAATGCTTCTCACGGTCGTCGGACACGGGGCGGCGGTGGCCGTCGGGCACAGAGCGGCGCGCGTCCCCTGGGCGTTGCGCGACGCGGCGGCCGTCCGGCGACTGCTCGGAGCGCTGGTGTCGTCATGAGTGATGACGCTGGCGACGGGCTGACGAAGCCTTTCCCCGATTGACGGCTGAGAGGCGCAGCGATGCACCGCGAGTTCCTCTATCTGGCCCTCTTTCTGGTCGCGACGGCGGTCGCGGTCGCGGCGCGTCACCTACGCGTGCCCTACACGATCGCGCTCGTCGTGGCGGGGCTCCTGCTCGGAGCCACCCACACGCTCTCACCGCCGCACCTGACGCGCGAGCTGCTCTACGCGGTGTTTCTCCCGGGGCTGATCTTCGAGGCCGCGTTTCACCTGGATTTCAAGAAGTTCTGGGAGAACAGGCTGGCGATCAACGTGCTGGCGATGCCCGGGTTGGTGCTCGCGACGGCACTCACGGCCGTCGTCGTCACGTGGGTCATGACCTCACTCGGAGTCGCGCGCGGGTTCTTCGCCGTGCACGGCCTCGTGCTCGCGTCACTCCTCGCGGCGACGGACCCGATCGCGGTCGTCGGTCTCTTCAAATCGCTCGGGGCCCCGAAGCGCCTTGCGGTCCTGGTAGAGGGAGAGAGCCTGCTCAACGACGGCACGGCGGTGATCGTGGTCGCGCTGGTGCTCGGGTACGCGACGGGGACCTCGCTGTCGGTGTGGTCGGCGACGTTCGAGTTCGTGCGCGTCGTTGCTGGCGGAACCGCGATCGGGGCCCTTGTGGGGTATGGGGCGTCGAAGGTGATCCAGCGCATCGACGACCCGATGATCGAGATCACGGTCACGTCGATCGCCGCGTACGGCTCCTTCGGGCTCGCGGAGCGCGTGCATCTCTCGGGAGTGCTCGCGACCGTCGCGGCGGGGATGGTCTGCGGGAGCTACGGCGCGCGCACGGGCATGTCGCCCTCGACGCGGATCGCGGTCGAGACCTTCTGGGAGTACGTCGCGTTCGCCCTGAACTCCGTGGTGTTCCTGCTCATCGGCTTCGAGGTGAGCCTGCACGCGCTCGTCGCTGCATGGGTGCCTGTGCTCGTGACCTTCGTCGCCGTGCTCGTTGGCCGCGCCGCCGCGGTGGGCGCGACGGCGCTGGTCCTCCGTCGGACGAAGGAGCGCATCTCGCCCTCGTGGGCCCTGGTGCTCGTCTGGGGCGGTCTCCGCGGCGGCCTCTCGATGGTGCTGGCGCTCGCGCTGCCGAGGGGGTTTCCGCATCGAGACCTCATCGTGACGACGACCTTCGGCGTGGTGATCGCCTCGATCCTCGCGCAAGGGCTCACGATGGGCGCGCTTCTGAAGCGCCTCGGCCTCGCCTCGGGCGACTCGTCTGACGTGCGGTACGCGCTGGAGCTCGCGCGCCAGCGGAGCTTGCGCGCGGCGCTCGAGGCGCTCGACGCGCTTGGGCTTGAGGGCAGCGTGTCGCGCGAGTCGTTGGAGATCGAGCGGACGCGGTACGAGGCGCGCCTCTCCGAGAGCACCGGGCGCGTCGCGTCGATGCACATGGAGGACGCCGCGCTCCAGCGGGCGGAGCACCACGCGCTCGCGTTGCGGCTCGCGGTCACGGAGAAAGACGCGCTGCTCCGGGCCCTCCGCTCGGGGGAGGTCACCGCCGACGCCGCGCACGAGCTCCTCAAGGACGTCGACGCGCGCATCGTCGCGATCGAAGACGAGACCGACAAGCGCTGAGCCCCCTTGGCCCCCGCGACCCGCGACGCGAGACGCCGCGATTCGTCACCCCACCGTGACGCGACTGGTCACCCCGCGCGCAGAAACAGGAAAATCAGTTCAAAATCCAAGAGACCGATTGCCACACCCGGCGAACCCAGATGATCTCGAAACACGCCATTTACTTGGATTTCAAAATTTCTGGTCGGCCTCGCCTCTCGATCGCCGACGGCGACGGGACGCCGTCAGCCTCGTGGACCGTTAGTTGCTGGTGCTCTCACGCCTGGGACGTTCCGATCCCGCGACGTCGTCGCGAGCCGGAGACCACGCCTCGAAGACAACACACAAGAGAGTCACACATGAACCGTTCGCTGAAGCGTCTGGCCGCTGGTTTCACCCTCGTCGAGCTGATGATCGTCGTGGTCATCCTCGGCATCCTCGCGGCCGTCGCCATTCCTGCCTTCACGCGTTACGTGAAGCGCTCGAAGACCGCCGAGGCGACGGGCAACATCACCAAGATCTACCAGGGGCAGCTCACGTACTTTCAGGCCGCCCTCGAGCGCGGGACGCAGACCTACGTGAACGCCACCGTGATGCCCACGGCGCTCCCCGCCGCCGCCAAGTACACCGCGAACGTGTCGCAGTGGGCCGCCGACGCCAACTGGACCGCCATCGGCTTCTCCCTCGACTCCGCCCACTACTACCAGTACCAGTCGCCGGGCGGCACGAGCGCCTTCACCGCGCGCGCGATCGGCAACCTCGACGGCGACGCCACCTACTCGACCTTTCAGCGCACGGGCTCGATCGTGTCGGGCGAGCTCCAGGGCTCGAACCTCGCGATCACCAACGAGCTCGACTGACCGTCGCCCTCGTCTGACCGACGACGCCCCGGAGAGAGCGAGCGCGCTCACTTCGGGGCGTTCGCCGTTCGAAGCGTCCCGACGCTGCGCGGCGCCGCCTACGACGCGATGACGAGGTTCTCGATCTCCGCGAGCAGGCGCTCCGCGTTGGTCACGCCGTCACCATCCTCGAAGCGACGCGAGAGCCGCATGTCGGGCGTGAGCTTGTAGGCTGACCTTCTCCCCGCGCAGAGTTCCATCACCTTCGCCGCGTCGAGCGGTGAGTCGTCGCGGAGGTGAAGCACCACGCGCTCCCTCGACGCCTCGATGCCGAGGGCGCGGAGCTTCCGCACGCGGGCCTTGATCGCCATGACGCGCACGAGCACCCGCGCTGGCGCGGGCGCCGAGCCGAAGCGGTCCTCCATCTCGGCCGCGAGGTCTTGCACCTCCTCCTCGTCGAAGGCGCTCGCGAGGCGCTTGTAGAGCGAGAGGCGCACCCCCACGTCCTCGACGTACTGCTCGGGGATGAAGCTCGGCTCGTCGAAGGTCAGCTCCGGGTCCGAGAGGTGGAGCACGGGCTGACCCTTGAGCTCCGAAATCGCCTCCTCGAGCATCTGGCAGTAGAGGTCGAAGCCCACCGCCGACACGTTGCCCGACTGCTCTCCGCCGAGGAGGTCTCCCGCGCCGCGGAGCTCGAGATCGAGCGACGCGACCTGAAAGCCGCTGCCCACCTCGGTGAACTTCTCGAGCGCCTCGATGCGCGTGCGCGCCTCGTCGCTGAGCTGCGCGGGCGGCGGGACGAAGAGGTAGCAGTACGCGCGCTCCCTCGCGCGCCCCACGCGGCCGCGGAGCTGGTAGAGCTGCGCGAGCCCGAAGAGGTCGGCGCGGTCGACGATCATCGTGTTGGCCCGCGGGATGTCGAGCCCGCTCTCGATGATCGCCGTCGCGCAGAGCACGTCGTAGCGCCCTTCGATGAAGTCCATCATCACGGTCTCGAGGGCCTCGGGCGACATCTGCCCGTGCGCCACCGCGACGCGCGCGCTCGGCACGAGTCGCTGGAGCTTGTCGGCGCGCTCTTAGAGCCCCACGACGCGGTTGTACACGTAGAAGACCTGTCCGCCGCGCGCGAGCTCGCGGAGCACCGCCTCCTTCGCGATCTGCGGGTCCTCCTTCGACACCACCGTGCGCACGGCGCGTCGATCCGCGGGCGGCGTCGAGATCACCGAGAGGTCTCTCAAGCCCGACACGGCCATCTGCAGCGTGCGCGGGATCGGCGTCGCCGAGAGGGTGAGCACGTCGAGCTGCGCGCGGAGCTGCTTGATGCGCTCCTTGTGAGCGACGCCGAAGCGCTGCTCCTCGTCGACCACGAGGAGGCCGAGGTCCTTGAAGTGAACGTCCTTCGAGAGGAGCCGGTGCGTCCCCACGACGACGTCGACCTTGCCCTCCTTGAGGCGCTTGATGACGTCCTTCTGCTCGCCCGCGGTGACGAAGCGCGAGAGCACCGCGACCTCGAGGGGATACGCGCCCATGCGCTCGCTGAAGGTGCGGTAGTGCTGCTGCGCGAGCACCGTCGTAGGACACAGCACGGCCACCTGCGCCCCCGTCGAGGCGACGTGAAACGCAGCGCGGAGCGCCACCTCGGTCTTGCCGAAGCCCACGTCGCCGCAGACGAGGCGGTCCATCGGGAGCCCGTTGACGAGGTCGCCGAACACGTCGCCGATCGCCCTCGCCTGATCCGCGGTCTCTTCGAAGGGAAAGGTCGCTTCGAACTCCTGGTAGAGCATCCCCGGGGCTTCGAACTTTCGCCCCGGGTGCGCCTTGCGCTCGGCCTGGAGCTTCAGGAGCTCGTCGGCCATCTGCTTGACGGCGCGCTCGACGCGCGACTTGCTCTTCGCGAAGGTCGCGCCGCCGAGCCGGTCGAGCCTCGGCGCCCCCTCTCCGCCCGAGAACTTCTGGATCTGATTGAGCCGCGTGACGGGCAGATAGAGCCGGTCTCCGCCCGCGTACTCGATCACCAGGAGGTCGGTCTCCGTCGCGCCGACCTTGCGATGAATGAGCCCCTGATAGCGCCCGATCCCGTGGTCGACGTGGACGATGTGATCGCCCACCGTGAGCGCGCGGAGATCGTCGATGAAGGGCCGCGATTTCGAGCCCTCGGAACGCTTCCTCGCGCTGCGTCGGGCGCGGGCGCCGAAGATCTCCTCCTCGGTCACGGCCGCGAGCTTGCGCGACGCCATCGCGAAGCCGCGCGCCAGCTCGCCCACGCAGACGTGGACCTCGGTCTCAGACGTCGCGGGCTCCTCGACGAGCGTCGCCGCGGTCGCGCCCTGGTGGAGCCGCACCGCGAGCTCGTGCCCTCGCAGAAGCGTCGCCACGCGCTCGGCCTGCGTGGGCGTGCGCCCCGTCACGAGCACCCGGTAGCCCTCTGAGAGCCAGTAGCGGCACTGCTCCACGAGGGGGACGAGCGCGTCGTGCTTGCCCTTCTCGGTGCGCGCCGCGCGGATGTCCGCCGCGAGTCGCGAGAGCGCGTCGGCCCCCGCGTCGAGCACCTCGGCGTGCTCAGGGACGTACTCGAAGTCCTTGTCTCCGTCGGCCGATCGCACCACGAGCTCGTGCGCCGACACCGTCGCGTGACGCGCGAGCGAAGAGAGAAGTGTGTCCTCGTCGAGGTAGTGCTCGCCGAAGGGAAAGCTCGGCTGCTTCTTCTCGACGCGCGCCGCGTGATCGCGCGACGCGTGGGCGAGCTCCGTGCGGAGGGCCTCGAGCACGCGACCGGGTCGATCCCAGACCACGCGCACGTCGTCGGGCAGGTACGCGGTGATCGGGTCGAGGGCGTCGTAGTACGCGGGGAGAAAGCCCTCCGCGCCGAAGAACGCGCGGCCTCCCTCGACGTCGTCGAGGAGCTTGAGCGCCTGGTTCGAAGGGAGGTTCACCGCGTCGGCGAGGTCTCTCACGCGGCGCCTCGCGCGCGCCCGCTCGGTCTCGCCGACGAGGGCCTCGCGCGCGGGGTGAACGAAGAGCTCCTTGATGGTCCGTACGGTGCGCTGCCCCTCGGGGTCGAAGAGCTTGATCGAGAGGCACAGGTCGTCGTCGAGCTCGATGCGCGCGGGCCAGCGCGAGCTCGGCGGCCACACGTCGATCACGGCCCCGCGCGCCGCGAAGGTCCCGGGGTCTTCGACCACGGGGACGCGGAGATAGCCTCCCTCGCCGAGCCCCGTGAGGAGCGCCGCGCGGTCGACGAGCTCCTCGGCCTGCACGAGATCGCAGCGCGGGCCGAGCGCCGAGCGGGGGACGAGCTTGCGCACGATCGCCGCGGCCGACGTGACGAGCACGCGCCATGAGAGTCCCTGCGAGAGGTGAAAGAGCGTCGCGAGGCGGTCCATCGCGGTGCGCCGATCGGGCGCGACCTCGACGAAGGGAGAGCTCTCGGGCGACGGCAGGAGCAGCACGTCTCCGCGCCCCTCCTCAGCCGCGTCTGCGTCGTCGCGAGAGCCTAGAAAGAAGCTCACGTCCGACGCGAGGCTGCGCGCGCCCTCGGCGTCGGGGCACACCACGAGGAGCGGCGCTCCTCCGCGGCGGGCCAGCGAGGCCAGCACGGCGCCGAGCGATCCGCCGCCGACGCGCGTGAGGTACGCGGCGCGAACCGACGGCTCCGCGAGCTTCGTGATGAGGTCTTCGTACGGGAGCGCGCGAGAGAGCGGTGCGTCTTCGTCCACGTGGGGCCGCTCGCTCGCCTAGCAGCTTCGCGGTGCGCCCTCAATGCCCACGTTGACGCGCGGCGCGCGCGGGCGCACACACGTCTCCGCATCGATGGGCGACGCCACGGAACAGCGCAAGCGATGGGTCACGCAGATGCTCGCGGCGCGCATGGTGGCGCGCGTCGCAGCGGCCCTCGCGCCCGACGCGCGGGTGATGCCCGTGAAGGGCGCGCTCGTCTCGCGGCGCTTCTACGACGACCCCGCCGAGCGGCCGATGTCAGACTGCGACCTCGTCCTCGTGGGGATGCGCGCCCGCGACGCCGCGCGCAGGCTCGTCTCGGTGGGCTGGCGCGTGGCCGACTGGAGCAACGACCCCGACGTCGTCGACGTGGCGCACCCGTCGCTGCCGGGCATCCACGCGGACCTGCACTCGCGGCCGCTCCCCGTGGGCTACGGCGCCGTCACGGCCGCGTGGCTCGCCGAGGGCGCCGTCGAAGATCGCAAGCTCTTCGGCGCCGCGGTGCTCATCCCCGACGACCGTCGCCTGCTGGTGCATCTGCTCGGCAACATCCTCCGCGACCACGTCGTCAACGCGCGCGCGCACACCGCCGAAGACGTCGCCCGCGTGCTCGCGCGGAGCCCCTACGACGTCGCGTCGTTCGCGGGTGCGATCCGAGACGCGAGGCTGCGCGTGGGCTGCTGGTCTGCGCTCGGCTGGGTCGCGTCGCGCGTCGACGAGCCCCGTGTTCGCGCGCTCCGCGAGGCCCTCTCGCTCACGCCCGCGGAGCTTCGTTTCGCGAGGTTGAGAGAGCGCGCCCTCCGCGCCCCGCCGAACACGCCGCCGAGGCTCGTGGCCCGGGCCGTGGCGCGCTGCGTCTCCGACGATCCGAGAGACATCGCGGCGGGCCTCGGCGCGGCGGGCTACGGGGTGCTGAGCGCGCGCGTGCTCAAGGCGATCGACGCGTGGAACGCCCTTCGCGCGAAGCCCTCCCGGTAGAGGGTGTCGCGATCGGGGAGTGAAGCTGAGAGGGGGACGAAGGGGGCGGCGCATGTCCCTCGCGCGCCCGGTCGGACGCGGGAGGGATTCGCGTGGGCGATCAGGTGGCGATGGGGAGGCCGTCGAGCTCGCACTGGCCCGCGGCCTTGCCAGGCGTGCAAGCGAGGCTGAAGGACTCGAGCGGCAGGTCTTCGACGACGCGCGGGGCCTCGTAGCGCTCGCGGGCGTTGGTCTGGGGGGCCTTGGGGTCGTGGTCGGGCATCGGTTCTGGTCTCCGGAGGGATATGTTGCGAGCCTATCGCAGAATGATCAGGGTTCCGGCGGTAGAAGCGCGGCCCAGGGCGGCGTCCACGTATCCGTCACCGTCGACGTCGCCGACCCAGCTCGTGGCGTTGACCGGCTGCGACGCGGCGCCGCCGAGGCTCACGACGTGGTCGGCGTTGAGGATCGTCAGGCCCGTCCACGAAGAGCGCCCGCTGAAGATGTAGAGCCGGGGGTCGCTGCCCATGTAGCCCGATGCCGACGCGAGGAGGTCCGCCCCCGAGGGCGAGGGCATGAGGAGCGACGGGCGCAGCAGCGTGGAGCTGTACACCGAGCCCATGTGCGCGCCGAAGGTGTCGGCGTCGGTGATCGTGTTGCTGGTGATCACGGGTCCCGCGGTGAGGCCGCCGGCCGTGTCGCCGAAGTAGAGCGCGACCTGACCGGGGCCGCGGATGCCCGTGCCGATGGCGAGGTCGGCGCGTCCGTCGCCGTTGAGGTCGCCGACGCCGCCCGCGACGAACTGTCCGAAGTTCGCGGGGGTGGTCGCCGCGCCGGGGCGGTTGAGGGCCGCGTCGGCGAGGGTGAGCGAGGCGGGGGTTGCGGCGGTGCGTCCGGCGAACACGGCGACGAAGCCGTTGCCCGCGGCGGAGCCGTAGCCGATGGCGATGTCGTCGCGGATGTCGTTGCCCACGAGGCGGCTGCCGCCCTCGACGAAGCGCCCGAAGAGCAGCTCGGTGGAGCTGTTGCGGATCACCACGTTGGCGTTGTTGGGCACGAGGGTCGAGGGGAAGGTCGTGCGGCCGAAGAAGATCACGGCGGCGCCGCGGCCCGAGTTCGACTGGGGCGCGCCCGCGACGATGTCGTTGAGCCCGTCACCGTCGAAGTCGCCGATGCACGCGAGCGCGAAGCCGAGCGACCCGGTGGCGAACTCACCCGTTCCGCTGCCGATGACCACGTTGGCGTCGGTGCCTGAGTACGGGGTGGTGCGCGCGTTCCAGGTGCGGCGGCCGAAGAAGACGTAGACCGAGCCCGCGGTGAGCGAGGTGGCCGCGGCGGGACCGGGTTCGCCGATCGCGATGTCGCCGAGCCCGTCGCCGTTGATGTCGCCGAGGGAGGCCACCGCGGCGCCGAAGCGGTTGACGCTCTGCCCGCTGAACTGCGCGTAGTTGGTGGCCGAGATGCCCGTGGCCGAGCCGAAGTAGACGCGCGCGTTGCCGCCCCATCCCGTCGCCGTGAGGCCGGTGCCCACGACCACGTCGGCGAAGCCGTCGCCGTTGACGTCGAAGCCGCCCGAGATGTCGTTGCCGAGCGACGCGGGCATGTCGACCACGGTGTCGCGCGTCAGCGGGATGTTGATGGGGCCCGCGGTCGCGATCGCGAGGCTCGGATTGTCAGAGCGGTCGAGGGAGCGAACGGCGAAGTAGTGCTGCTTCTCGAGGCGGAGCCCGGTGACGTCCGCGCGGTTCGCGGTGCCGGGCGCGCCGGGCGTGATCGCCGTCGTGACGGGCGTCGCTGCGGCGAAGGTCGCGTCGGTGATGGGCGTGGTGCTCGTGCGGAGGTCGTAGCGTGTGACCGCGCGCGTTCCGCCGCCGGGCGCGGCGTCGGAGCCGTCGACCCAGGTCAGTCGGATGGTGCCCGCGCGGCGCGCCGAAGCGGGCGTCGTGGGGACCGAGCCCGCGAACATCGTGGGCGCGGTCGGGGCGAGCGTGTCGACGGTGATGGTGAGCGTCGCGCGGCCGACGCCGCGACCGGGGACCGTGGCCGTGGCGGCGTTGAGCGCGACGGCGTCTCCCTCGGGGAGCATCACGTTCGAGAAGGTGACCGTGCCGCCCGTGGCGACGGTGCTGGTGACGGGCGTCCCGCCGCCGATGGTGAGCGTGACCACCGTGCCGACGGGCGCGTCGCTGCGCAGGGTGATGCTGGTCGTCCCGGTGCGGAAGACCTGCCCCGACGTGGGCGCCGTGAACGACAGCGTCGGGGGGTTGCCGACCTCGATCGTGCACGCGGCCGTGCTCGTCGCCGCGTTGCCCGCGGGGTCGGTGGCCGTGAGGCTGAGGTTGGTGATCCCCGCTTCGAAGCGAACGCCCATGAAGCGCCCGCGACCGCCTGCCGACGAGGGCGCCGTGAGGGTCAGCGTCGAGGGCATCGAGCCCGAGCGCGAGAGGGTCAGCGTGACGGGATAGGTGTCGCTCGTGACGTCGATGTCAGTGACGCCCGCGCCGTCGGTGCCCGGCGTGACCACCTGGTTGCAGGTGAGGAGGCTGGGCACGGGGGTGTTGGTGTCGATGAAGAGGCGCACGGCCGAGGAGCGACCCGTGTCACCCCCGTCGGCCACCGCGACCTCGATGGTCGGGTTCGCGGGCACCTCGTCCGACGGACGCGACGGCGAGGGCGCGGTCTGCGGGAGGGTCACACGGGCGAAGCGCGCGATGCCCACGAAGCCCATGCCGAGCGCGGCGCAGGGGTCGCCGGCGGCCGTCGGCGCCACGGCCACGGCGCTGCCGAAGGGCGCGGTGTCGCCGTTGAGGTGGAGCGTCGCCATGCCCGCCGTGCGGTCGGTGCAGGCGGTGACGTCGACCTGCGCGCCGGGCGCCGTGGGGTCGGCGTCGCGCGAGGCGTTGATGATCGTGACGGCGCGCGCGGGGTCGTACGCGACGGGGGCCACGACGCGCACGCTCGGGAGCGACGACTGACAGCGGATGTTCATCACCGAGGAGCGGGTGATGTTGCCCGCGGCGTCGGTGACGGTGGCGTCGACGTTGAACGGGGCCGAGCCCGTGGGACACGAGAGCTCGACGCACGCGTCGGTCATGGTGCCCGCGGCGGGGGCGCACACGGGCGTGGCGCCGCCGATGCTGGCGCAGAAGTCCTGCCCCATCGCGTCGCTTCGGCCGCACACGCGGAACTGCACCCCGGGGGTCGTGGCGTTGGTGTCGCCCGAGACGCCGAGCGTGGCGCTCGCCATGGGGCGCGTGACCTCGAGCGTCGGCGCGACGCTGTCGACGGTGAAGCTCGCCTCGGCGGACATGCCCGTGTTGCCCGCGGCGTTGGTGCACGAGGCCCGCGCGCGGTAGGCGCCGTCGGGCGTGAGGCCCACGTTGCGGAAGGTCGCCATGCCGCCCATCACCGCGGCGCGGAGGGGCGTGGTGCTGTTCGACACGATGAGGTCGACGTTGCGACCGTCTTCGATGTCGGTGCCCACGACGAAGTCGATGGCGAAGGGCATCCCGGGCCGCGCGTTGTCGGCGCCGTTGAGCGTCGAGCGCATGGGCGCCGTGATCTGGCAGCGCGGGGTGTTGCAGCTCACCGAGACGCTGGCCGTGGCGCAGGCCACGCGGAGGTCGCCCTGGTAGACCTCGAGGGTCTGCATCCCGGCGGTGTCGAGCATCACGGCGGCGAAGGTGACCGACGAGCCGCTGACCGTGGCCGACGCGGCGCGGCGGCCGTTGACGCGGAGCTCGAGGCTCGTGCCGCGCGGCGCGTTGGTCGAGAGCTGAACGCTGGTGGTGAAGCCGTTGGAGCAGTCGCGGTCGGCGTCGTCGGCGAGGCCGAGCACGGCGTTCGAAGCGGGGCGGATGAAGGTCGTGTCGCCGCAGGCGGTCATCGAGCCGTCGTCGGTGGGGACGTCGGTGATGTCCGTGGTGACGTCATCGGGGACGTCTGCGTCAGGCGTATCGACGACGACGTCGGTCACGTCGACCACGTCGGGGCGCGGCGCGGGGTTGTCGTCGGGGCAACCCGTGGTCACAGCGGCGACCGCGGTCAGCAAGAATCCGAGCGTAGTCTTGTTCGACATGGTGTTCCTCGTGCCGAAAGATCGGAGGGCGACCGTTCCTATCACAGTCCGTGAAATTTTTGGCGCGGCGCCCCGGTGGGCGCGGCTCCCTGCGTGGGCGTATCGCTCTGTCGCTTCGTCCGCACAAGCCTCGACGTCGGGACGACTGCGTTTTCAGCGGGCGCGGCGGCGCGACGGAGCCACGGGTGACGCGCCGCGAGGGCCTCGTCGGCGGCGGTCTTCACGTCTGCGACGGGCCTCAGGAGCCCCGGTCCTTCGATCTTGAAGGGCCCGAGTCGGGGGCTCGTCCCGGGCTCGCGATCGGCCGCGGGCGAGAGGATTTCGAGCGATCCCGTCGACGCGCGGTAGCGGGCGAGGGCGTGACCGCAGGCGCTCGGATAGGGGCCGAGGTAGTCGCCTCCCTCGTGGAGCGCCGTCGCGTGGCAGCGGTGGCAGGCCGGTAGAAGATCACAGTCACGGCAACCGTGGACGTCGCCCCAGGTGAGGCTTCGAAACAGCTCCGCGACGTCGCCGCGGAGGGTCGACGAGAGGCCGTCTTCGAGGGCGTTTCCGAGGCGGACGGGGGTGTCGGTGCAGGGCAGCACGTCGCCGTTGGGGAGCACGACGACGCCGGTCTTGCCCACGCCGCACGAGCCCGTCGAGAGAAAACCCGTACGCTCTTCTTTGACGTCTCCGCGCGGCGCCCACGGCCTGAGGAGCCCCGTCGCGACGAGGTGCTCGGGCGAGGCCGCGACGTCGAGCGGGGCGAGCGAGCCGTCTTCCATCGGCGTGATGCTCGCGCTCGCGCGGAACTCGCACCCGAGCGACCGCGCGAGGCGCTCGACCGCGGGCGCGCCCTCCGTGGAGAACACCGTGGCGGGAGACTTCACCACCACGCGCATCCGACGATTTCGCATGGCCGTGATGCCCGCGAGGGTGCGCGCGAACGACCCCGGGACGCTCGTCGCGGCGTCGTGCTCCGAGGGCTCCGCCGAGTACACGCTCACGTGCACCTCGTAGAGCCCGATGGCCGCGAGCCGATCGGCGTAGGCCTCATCGATGAGGAACGCGTTGGTGTAGAGCCGCACCGCGAAGCCGCGAGCGCGCGCGTGCGCCAGGATGTCGACGAGGTCGTGACGGAGCGTCGCCTCGCCGCCCGAGACGTTCACCGTGAGCACGCCCTCGGCGGCCAGGTCGTCGAGCACGCGGCGCACGTCGTCGAGGGAGAGCTCTCCCTTCAACCCCTGGATCTGATAGCAGTGCTGGCAGGCGTGGTTGCAGCGGTCGGCGACCTGGAGGTGCACCCCCGTCGGCATCGCCCGCTTCGCCGAGATCGCGCGCAGGAGCGCCTGCCCGTCAGCGAAGCGCATCGAGGGAGACTCGCTCACCGCGGCGCCTCGCTCGACAGGAGCCCGCGGCCTTCGAGGTCGGTCACGAAGGCTTCGACGTCGCGCGCCGCCGTCTCGGCATCAATGTCGTAGCGGGCGCACACGGCGTCGACGAGCTCACCCACCGTCGCGCCGTCGCAGCGCTCCCAGAGAAAGCTCCCGACGGCGTTGAGCAGACGGATCCGGTTGGCGTCCATCGAGATGATGGCCACCTCGTCGTCGACGCGTCGCCACGCGGTGTCCGCGGAGCGTCGCAGCCGGCTCTGGGGGTTCATGGGCGGTTCTCCGTGCTCAAGGCAGCATCCAGTGATTCGAGGTCTCGTGGGCCGCGCGTGGTTCGAATCCGCCCCACCGCCACCCTCGCGGCGAAGGCCAACGCTAACATGAAACGCTCCCGTGCCCATGGGTCGACCGCGGGGGCGCGCACGCAGGAACGTGCGAGTGAAGTGGTTGCCTCGGACCGAGGTATCCATTCAAAGCCGGGCGCCTCTCCGCGCTCGAGCAGGGCCACGACCCGCACGCGCGCGTCACCCGACGCGTCGAGGTCGGGCTGCGGATCTCCCGCGAAAGGCAGCGACCACGCGCGCGGTCCATCTTCGCCTTCCACCGCGACGATCACGGCGTTGTGCGCGAAGGAGCGTTCGCCCGCAGCACGCGCGAAGGTGCTCTTGCCGGTTCCCCCCTTCGCGAGGAGCAGCGCGACGCCCCCGTCGACGCGCACCGCGGCGCAGTGGATCACGAGGGCTCCGACGGATGGCGCGTCATGCGCGACGAGGGCCGCGAAGGGCACGACCCAGCGGGCCTCGTGTCCTCTCGCGACGAAGATCCGATGGGCCTCGTCACCGTGCGACGCGACGTAGCCCTCGTCACGAAAATCGCGCGATCCCGTGAGCTCGGGGAGCGCGTCGACGCATCGAACCTCGACGCGCATCGAGGCATCGACGGAGCTTTGATATCGGTCTGCCCAGTACGGCACCGTCACACCCTCTTCGAGCGTCACGTCGTACGAGCGCGGACCGAAGCCGAGGCGGAGGCGCTCGCTCAAAGCATGCGCTCCACGAAGGGCATCACGGGCTCGTCGAGCGAGAGCGCGAGCACATACACGGGCGTCCGCGCCACGAGGTCGGCCGCGAGCGCGAGGAGCTCCGCGCCGCCTGCGCCGCGTACGAAGCGCACCACGCAGTTCATCACGCGGGCCAGCGCGCGCGCCTCGGAGACTCGCTCGCACCGCGCGGTCTGAGATTTCTCGAGGAGCACCAGCGCCTTCAAGGGCGCCTCGCGCGGCACCGTGGCCTTCGCGAAATCACCCACGAAGGGCAGCGCGTACGCCCTCCACTCGCCGTCGACGCGACGGAGCGCGACCTGATCGTCGGAGAGAACGTGGGCCTCAGGGAGCTTCCTCGACGTGGTCGTCTTGCCGCCGCGCGTGGGGGCGAGAAAGGCCACCGCGCCGCGCTCGTCGGCGTAGCCCGCGCCGTGCACCAGAACGCCGCCCTGTGAGGGCAGATCGCACGAGAGCGCGAGCCTCAGGGGCGTGTCGATGGGCGTCGCATCGACGAGCGGCGGGAGCGCGCGATCGACGTGGAGGCACGCCGAGGTCGCCGTGCGCGCGATGGGGTCCCAGGTGATCTCGTCGCTGAAGCGGGTGAAGCGCGCGCGGCCTTCGCCGAGCATCTCGACGTCGGCCCCTGGATACTCCGCGACGGCAGTCCGCGGCGCCTTCCACCCGAGGCGCGGCTCGACCGTCACGTCGATCACCGGAGAGCGGACCGCGAGCCCGCAACGGTCACGACGATACGCCCCGAAGCGCGCCTCGATGTTGCCCGGATCGCAAGGCCCCACCACCCGCACGTCGAAGGGAACGCCCGCGAGGATCAGGTCGATTTCATACACGGCGCTCAATGTTGCGAGCCGAGGGTTCTACGTTCGCGCGAGCCGTCGGCGCAACCACGTTCTGGCCGCCCGCGCGGCCATCTCCGCGTGCCGCATCGACGGCGCCCCGAGCCTCCACGGCGGCGACGTGACCACCCTCGCCCGACCGAGCACGCGCGCCTCGGAGACCACCTCGTCGGCGGGCCTCGCGTCGCCTCGAAACACAAGCGATTCACCGCGACGGCCCACGTAACGATGCACCACCACGCCGACCGTGCCCTCGTAGGCGCCGAGCTCTCCCTCGCACAGCGTCGAGGCCGCGCAGGGGGTCACCTCGACGAGCGAGCCGTCGCGTACCGCGGGCCACATGCTCCCGCCGCGCGCCGTGAAGCGCACGGTCTGGCCCTCGCGGAGGAGTTCGATCAACATGCGCGGCCCGAGGTCCATTGGCGAACGGCGAACATACCCGCGACGACGCGGCGCTTCCACCCGAGCTCTCGGGCGCGATTCCGTGGGTCGCGGCCTCGTCGCTCGTCGCCGCCGCGCAGTGGGCCACGCTCCCCCTCGCCGCGTGGAGCTTCGACCGCCACAACGCGTGGTGGATGCCCCTCGCCGTCGGCGCCCTGCTCCGTCAGGCCGCAGCCCCCGCGCTGCGCGCTCGCATGGCCCGCGCGGTGCGCCCTCGCGTGACGGCGCTCATCGCCGCGCGCGCGCTCGACTCGGGCGCCTTCGAAGCGGAGCCCACGGCCCTCGCCCCCATCGCGCAGCGGGTCGAGCACGCGCTCGAAGACTCGCTCCCGACGCTCTTCGGCGGAGCCCTCGGAGCGTCTCTCTTCGCGGCCCTCGCGGCGCGCGTGTTCCCGTGGCCGTGGTCCGTCGCGATGGCGCTCGCGTGCGCGGGCGCCGTGGGCGTGAGGGCGCTTTCGAGACGTCACATCGACGCGGGCTCTGACGCGCTCCTCGACGCGCTTCGAAGCGAGGGGCAACGCCTCCACGCCGCAGCCCGCGGTCGATGGGAGATCACGGGAGAAGCCCGCCAGCGCTTTCTCTCCGACACATCCGACGCATCGCGATCCGTCGTCGAGGCCGAGCAGCGTCAGCACGCGCGCGTGCGGGCCGTCCGCTCCGCGCAGCTCGCGCTCTTCATGGCGCCGCTCGCGTGGCTGCTCCTCCACCGCGCCCGCGAGGGAGCGCCCGTGTCACTCCGCGACTGGGTGCTGGTGCTTCCTGCGCTGGCGCCCGCGCTCGCGGCCCTCCGCGGCCTCGACGAGGTCGCCTTCGCGCGCCGCGCGCTCGATCGGATGGCCGTGTCTCCCTCGCGCATCTCGACGGAAGCGCCCGCCGCGCTCGACCCCGCCGAGGCTCCCCTCACCCTCGACCGCGTGACCATTCGCTACGGCGCCCACCTCGCGCTCGACGCCGTGTCGCTCACCGTTCCTCCGCGCGGGGTGCTCGCGATCGTGGGGCCCAACGGAGCGGGCAAGTCAACACTCGCGCGCGTGCTCGCGGGCGCCGTCGCGCCCGACGATGGACGCTGCGCCGTGGGTGACCTCTCGATGACCGCGGTCTCGCCCGAGGAGGTCGCGTTCGTGCCGCAGCACCCCTGCGTGGTCGAGGGCGCCACGGTGATCGACAACGCCCGCCTCGTCGCCCCCACGGCGCTCGACGCAGACGTGACCGCGGCGCTCGCATCGCTCGGGCTCTCCGTCGCGCTCGATCACCGGGCCGCGGGGCTCTCGCGCGGCGAGCAGCGGCGCATCGCCATCGCGCGGGCGCTGCTTCGAAAGCCGCGGTGGCTGATCCTCGACGAGCCCGACGCGTGGCTCGATCACGGCGGCCGTGAGGCGCTCCAACGCGCGCTGCGAGAGGCCGCGAAGACGTCGGCCGTGGTGCTCGTCACGCACCGCGCGGACCTCGTCGATTGGGCCGATCGCGTGGTGGTGCTCTCGGCCGATCACACCGTCGAGGCCGAGGGATCACCCGCCGAGACCCTCGCCCGCTCGCCCACGGGGCGCGCGCTCATGGCCTCGCTCGCCGACGAGTCGCTGCGCTTCAGCGCGCGGTAGTCACGCCGGGCGATCGCCCTTGTCGGCGTCGGCGGGGCGCACCTCGATGCGCGGATCGCTCTTCGCGCCGCGGCGGAGGTTGCGCCAGAAGGCGCCGAGCGCGTCGCCCATGGGGTTCACCTTCGAGGCGCTGAACACCACGACGCAGAGCACCAGGATGAAGAGCAGCTCGCCGGTACCAGGGGGGCGCATTGGGGGCGCGATGCTACATCCGCCGCGCGCCGTTGCGATACATTGCGCGCATGAAGATCCTCTTGATGCGCCACGGCGAGGCCGTCGATCAGGGCGCTGGAATGACAGACGGAGAGCGCTGGCTCACGGCCAAGGGTCGCCGCGTCTCGCGCGAGGTCGCCGCGCAGGTCATCACCCACACGCGCCCCGCCGCCGTGTGGACCTCGCCGCTCGTTCGCGCGACGCAGACCGCGGAGATCCTCGTGAGCGCCGCGGGCCTCGAAGACGGCGTCTCCGTGGTGCGCGAGATCGCCACGGGCGACGTCTCGGCCCTCATCGAGAAGCTCCGCGCGTACGAGGGTGACGCGCCCCTCGCGCTCGTCGGACACGAGCCCACGCTCTCGACGCTCGTGATGACGCTCCTCAGCGAGCGACGCTGGCACGGCTTCGAGAAGTCGTCGGTGTGCGCCCTCACGCTCAAGCGCGGCGAGACCCACGCGCGCTTCGAATGGATGCTCCTCGCCAAGAGGCTCAAGCTGGTCGAAGACCTCCACAAGCTCCACGACTGATGGTCCTTCGCGCGCTCCTCCCGCACCTCGCGCGGCTCCGCGACGACGCCGCTGGCGCCGCGGGGGCCGCCCTCGACCGCGCCCTCGTCACCACCGCCCTCGAGCTCTCTCGCCGCAGCCCCGAGCGAGAGCGCGTCGCCCGCGACGACCACGGCGAGAGCCTCCGCGTGCTCGCCCGCGTCGCCGAGACCTACGCCGACGAGAAGCACTTCGAAGACCCGCGGAGCTTCTTCGCGTCGCCCGCTCCGATCACCCCGCGCCTCGACCCCGTGAGAGCGCTCCCGGGCGGCGCCGGCGCCGTCGTCGACCTCTCGTGGCCGAGCGATTTCGACACCGTGCACGCCGCCCCTCGCGACGCCTACCTCGCCCACCCGGAGAACCGCACGGCGTGGGCGCGCGCGTGGCTCCATCCGTCGCCGCGCCCCGCGATCGTGTGCATCCACGGGTACCTCGGAGGCAGAGCCGCCTTCGAAGAGACTGCGTTCTCGGTGGAGTGGCTCTACGGGCTCGGGCTCGACGTCGCGCTGCCCGTGCTGCCCTTTCACGCGCAGCGCTGTCCGTCGGGGCGCCAGGGGATGTTCCCCGGCCGCGACCCGTGGCGCACCGTCGAGGGATTCGCCCACGCGATCTACGACCTGCGCGCGCTCATCGCGTGGCTGCGCGCGCGCGGCGCGACGACGGTCACGGTCTTCGGAATGAGCCTCGGGGCCTACACCACGGCGCTCCTCTCGACGGTCTCCGACGACGTCGACCACGCGGTGATGATGGTGCCCCTCGCCTCCCTCGCCGACGCGTACCTCGAGCACCGCGAGGGCCGCGACGACGCGCCGCCCGAGTGGCTCCGCGCGCGCATCGACGACGCCTACCGCGCGGTGTCTCCGCTCTCGCGCCCGCCTCGCGTCACAGGCGATCGCGCGCTCGTGCTCGCCGCGAGCGGAGACCGCATCACGCGCGCCTCGCACGCCGACCGGCTCACCGCCCACTTTGCGGCAGAACGCCACGATTTCCCCGGCGGACACATCCTCCAGGTGGGTCGCGGGAGGGCCTTCGGCACGCTCGCGAGATTCCTGTCAAGGCACGGTGTGATCGCGCCTCGCTGATAGGCCCACACGTCACCCCACCCGTCATTTTTTCACGCTTGCGCAGACCGTGGTCTCCGTGGCGCCATCGTGCACGCGACGATGACCGCCCCATTCCCCCACGACGCACCCTCGCAGCCCGTCGAGGCAGCCCTCAAGGCGCTTCTACGAAGCCGCGGGGGCATCGACCGGAGAGTGACGCGATGCACGCTCTGCTGACCGACCGCTACGAGCTCGCGATGCTCGGCGCCTACCTCCGCGAAGGCATCGCCGAGCGCCGCGGGGTCTTCGAGCTGTCCGTCCGCAGGCTCCCGCCGCACCGACGATTCCTCCTCGTGGCGGGCATCGACAGGGCGGTGCGCTACCTCCGCGACCTGCGCTTCACCGACGACGAGGTGGAGTACCTCCGCCGCGCGCCGGGCCTCGCCGACGTGATGACCGACGCGATGGTCCACTACCTCCGCGAGTTCCGGTTCCGCGGCGACGTCGACGCGATCCCCGAGGGCGAGGTGTGCTTCGAATCCGAGCCCATCGTCCGCGTCGACGGGACGCTCGCCGAGGCCCAGCTCCTCGAGACCTTTCTCCTCGGGGTCATCAACGCCGAGACGCGCGTCGCCTCGAAGGCCGCGCGCGTGGTCTTCGCCGCCGACGGACGGCCCGTCTACGAGTTCGGCGCGCGCCGTCACGACCCCGCGGGCGCCCCCTTCGCGGGCCGCGCGGCCTGGATCGCGGGCTGCGCCGGGACCTCGTGCGAGGAGGCCGGTCTGCGCTTCGGCGTCCCCGTCTCGGGGACCTGCGCGCACAGCTACGTGCTCGCCCACGTCGACGACGGCGAGGCCGCCGCCTTCGCGCGCTTCGCCGAGGCCTTCGAGAGCGGCACCACGCTCCTCATCGACACCTTCGACACGCGCGAGGGCGCCCTCCACGCCGCCGCCGCGGGGCCCAACGTGCGCGCGGTCCGCGTCGACTCGGGCGACCTCGACGCGCTCGGCCGCGACGTGCGGCGCATCCTCGACGCCTCGGGGCGCGGCGACGTGAAGATCTTCGCGAGCGACGACCTCGACGAGCACCGCATCGACGCGCTCGTGAGAGCGGGCGCCCCCTACGACGGCTTCGGCGTCGGGACCGCCATCGCCCTCACGCCCGACGCCCCCTCGCTCGGCGCGATCTACAAGCTCGTCGAGATCGAAGACCGACGCGGCGTCCGCGTGCCCGTGGGCAAGCGCTCGCCGGGCAAGCCGAGCCTCGGCGGCGCCAAGCAGGTGTGGCGCAGACGCGGCGACGACGGCGCCCTCGTCGAAGACCTCCTCGGGCTCGCGAGCGAGGCGCCCGACGCGCTCCCCGACGATGCCGAGCCGCTGCTCGTTCCGCTCATGCGCATGGGCAAGCTCGTACGCGAGATGCCCACCGCCCACGAGGCCGCGCGCGCCGCGAGGGAGCGCGCGTCGAGGGCCATTTCGTCGCTCCCGGCGAGGCTTCGCGCGATCGACGACACCGCCTCGGAGCCCTACGCCGTGACCGTCACCGACGCGCTCAAACATCAGCTCTCGCGAAGCTGACCCTTCGAAGCTCGCGACCGCCCTACGCAGATTGTGCCCCGCGAGAATCCGCCGTGCGTAGCTGCGATGCACAACGCGCGAAGGCGCCCCATCGTGGCGTGTCGCCGCGACGCGGGGCGCCCCTTCGGTCACACGCGAATCCACGGTGATTCTCGCGCGTCGAGGCGTGCCACGGAGGCGCGCGCGGCACGCCGGGTGCTCGACCGTGGGGCATCATGAACAGCGAAGCGAGTCGGGACAGCAAGGCGTATCCGATCGTCGTCGGCTTCGACTTCGAAGCGACGGGCGCGACCGCGTTCAACGAGGCGCTGCGGTTCGCGGCCGCGCGCAGCGACGTGGTGATCCACGTCGTGCACGCGATCCCCGAGAATCACGCGTTCTGGTCGCAGTCGATCATCGAGACCGCGAACGAGCGGCTGAGCGCGGTGCCGGGCAAGCTCCGCGAGGCCATCAGGGCGCGCTGGTCGCACGTGCCCGAGGTCGTCGCGAGGGGGCTCAAGCTGCACGTCCGCGTGGGTGATCCCGCGGAGGCGCTCGAACAGGCGGCCGTCGACTACGACGCCGAGATGATCATCGTAGGGACGCACGGGCGGGGCGCCGTGGGTCGCCTCGCGCTCGGCTCCGTGGCGACGAAGCTGCTCGAGACCGCGCGGTGCCCGGTGCTCATCGCGAGGCCGAAGGATTTCTCGCACGTCGCCGTGAGCGACAAGCCCGAGCCCGTGTGCCCCGACTGCGCCCGCGCCCGCGCGGATTCGAACGGCGAGCGGCTCTGGTGCGAGTGGCACTCGCGGCCCGAGGCCCGGTCGCCGGTCTACGGGTACAGCGAGCGCTTCGCCGAGAGCGGCACGGTCGCGGCGCTGAAGTAGCTTACTTTCCGCGGCGGGTGAGGCGCTTCACGCGCTCGAGCTCGGCGCGTCCGAGCTCGCCCGTCACCGCGAGGAGCACCACGTAGAGGCCCACCGTGACGCCCGCGGCGAGGAGCGTCCCGACCTTGCCGTGCAGCGGGAGCTTGCCCGCCACCACGGCGGCCACGGCGGTGCAGAGCGCCACCCGCCCCGCCGTCGGGAGCCGCAGGAACGCCCCGAACTCCGCCCGCACGTACCACGCCACGAGGAGCACGCCGAGGACCCAGCCCGAGGCCGTTCCGGCGGCGATGCCCTGGAGCGCGGAGATGCCTCCTTGCGAGAGCCGCACGCCCACGACGTCGCCGGTCACCACGCCGAGGAGGGTCACCACCATGATGGCCGTGGCCGCGCGCGTGCGCCCCGCCGCGAGGATGATCGTCGTGCCGATGACCGACAGCGCGAAGGCCCCCTGACCGAGCGAGAGGATGCGCAGCGCGCGGTCGCCGTCGTGGTACTCGGGCTTGTACGCGAGGCCGAGCACGCCGCGGGGGAGGCCCGCGAGCACCGAGAGCATCGCGCCGAGCGCCATCGCGCTGAAGCGGATCGCGCCGTCGACGAAGCTCCGCGTGGTCTCCCTGTCGCCCTCGAGCGTCGAGCGGCTCACCACGGGGAACACCACGAAGGTCACCGCGAGCAGGAGCTGGTAGGGCAGGAACGCGAAGTTCTGGACGGCCTTGTAGATCCCGACGAGGGAGTTCACCTCGGCCTCGGCCATGCCCCCGCGCGACGCGATGGCCTTGAAGAGCAGCCCGTCGACCTGGAGCACGAGGTTGAGCGCGAGCTGATACACCAGCACCGGCGCGAAGAAGCCTCCGTAGGCCCGCGCGAACTCCGCGAAGGGCGAGCGGTGCGTCACCTCTGGCGCGTCGGCGCCGAACACGTCGCGCCGCGCCGCGAAGAAGGCCACCCCGACGATCACGAAGCTCGCGACGGCGAAGCCCGCGACGGCGCCGGTGACGCGCAGCGAGGTCGAGGCCAGGCCGAGCACCAGGGCCGTTCGCATCGTCGAGAAGGTGATGTCGAGCGCCGCCTGCGTGGCGAAGCGATGACGGCCGTTGAAGGCCCCCACGAGCGCCGCGTAGACGCTGTAGTCGGCCACCACGATCGAGCCGATGCGGAGCAAGCCCGGGAGGCGAGAGTCGTGGAGCACGCCCGCGCCGAGCACATCAGCGCCGAGGGCCAGCGAACCGCCCAGGATCGCGCCGAGCGCAGCGTGGAGGAGCAATCCGCGACGGAGCGCGTGCGAGCCGCCCTGGATGACCGCGCGGCTCATCGACTGGATGCTGCCCGTGACCACCACGTTGTTCACGATCGAGACGGCGCTCAGCGCGAGCGCGTAGAGGCCGTATCCGTCGGTGCCGAGGAGGCGCGTGAGCACCAGGGGCTGGAGGAAGCCCGTGGCCATGAACCACATCTTGGCGAGGGTGATGAACGCGGCGCCGCGGGCGCCTTCGCGCGCGGCCTTGTCGGCCGATGCCTTCGGGTCGGAGCTCACGGCGCGCATCTACACCACGTCGCCGCGATTGTTGATAGTTCTCGCCCTGGGGATCGGGCGAACGGTCAGAAGATGAGGTTGAGCACCAGCATCGAGAGGAAGGCCACCGCGGCGCTCATCGGGAGGGTGAGCACCCACGCCACGAGGATGTTGCCCGCGACGCCCCAGCGCACCGCCGAGAGGCGCTTGCTGGCCCCGACGCCCATGATGCTCGCGTTGATGCAGTGGGTGGTCGAGACGGGCACGCCGAAGTGGCTCGCCGCGAGGATCGTCGCGGCGCCCGCGGTCTCGGCCGCGAAGCCCTGGAGGGGAGAGATGTGGATGATCTTGGTCCCCATCGTCTTGATGATCTTCTGACCGCCCGCCATGGTGCCCAGACCGATCGCCGTGGCGCAAACGGTGACCACCCAGCCCGGGACGTGCCCCGCCGAGGTGGGGAGCACCCACGCGGGCAGCGAGGCGCTGTGCCCCGCGGCGGCGAACGACGCGAGCGCGAGGGTGATGATCCCCATGGACTTCTGCGCGTCGTTGGAGCCGTGAGAGAAGGCCATGAGCCCCGCGGAGACGAGCTGCATGCGGCGAGAGACCGTGTGCACGCGGCCGGGGCGCACGCGGCGGAAGATCCAGTAGAGGGCGATCATCACCCAGAACGCGATGATGAACCCGAGCGTGGGCGAGACCACCAGCGGGACGAGCACCTTCTTGGTGAGCGCCGACCACTTGAAGGCCCCGATGCCCGCGTGGGCCACCACGGCGCCCGCGAGGCCGCCCACGAGCGCGTGCGACGAGCTCGAAGGGATGCCGCGCCACCAGGTGAAGAGGTTCCACGCGATGGCGCCGATGAGGGCGGCGAGGACCACGGGCTGCGTGACGATGGCGGGGTCGGCGAAGCCCGAGGCGATGGTCTTCGCCACGGCGGTGCCCGTGACGGCGCCCGCGAAGTTGAGCACCCCCGCGATCATGACCGCCGTGCGGATCGGCAGCACGCCCGTCGACACCACCGTCGCGATCGCGTTGGCCGCGTCGTGGAAGCCGTTGATGTAGTCGAAGACGATCGCCACGATGACGACCGTCACGAGCAGGCTAACCATGCTTCACCGAGAGGTTCACGAGCGTCTCGGCGACGAGCTCGCACTGGTCGATGGCGTTCTCGAGGTCTTCGAACACCTCCTTCTCGCGGAGCACGCGGCGGGCGTCGATCGACTGGTCGTGGAAGAGCGCGCTGATCGACTCGCGGAAGATCTTGTCGCCCTCCTTCTCGAGGTCGCGGATCTTGCGCGAGGCGTCGAGGAGCTCACCGTACTCATGCTTGCGGAGCTTCGGCATCGCCGCCGCGAGCTGCGAGGTCGCGCGCTCGAGGAGCTCCATCAGCGTCACCATCGCCGCGGTGGGGCGGCCGACGCCGTAGAGCACGAACGCGCGCGCCGTGCCGTTGGCGAGGTCGAGGATGTCGTCGAGCTGCGCCGAGAGGCGCTGGAGGTCCTCGCGGTCGATGGGCGTCACGAAGGTCTTGGCGAGGGCCTCCTCCATCTCGTGAACGACCTTGTCACCCTCGTGCTCGTGGGCCTGCACGGCCTCGCGCACCTGTTCGATCGTCGAGTCGGCCTCCTTCAGCCGCGCGAGGGCCTTCGCACCGTTGTGCGCCGCCGTCGCCTGGCGTTCGAGGTAGTCGTAGAAATGATCCTCCTTGGGGAGGAACCAACCGATGAGTCCCTGGAGCGTCACGAGGGAGACCAACACCGCGATAGGAGCGCTGCGTCAAGACCAATCGCCCCCTTGTCACACGGCTGTCAAAGGCCCCGCTGGCGTAGACCGAAACCCTCGGCCACGGGCGCGTCACGGTGGTATGTTCCCGCTCCTCTTGCGCACGCTCCGTCGATTCCGCTCGATCCCAACGGGCGCGACGCCGCCCCCCCCGGCGCCCGCGTACGACACCTCGTTGCCGCGGAGCGATCGGCTCGTCCCGCCCATGCCCGTGATCGCCCTGCTGGCCGCGCGCCCCGGCGTCGATGTGGCCGGCCTCGCGCTGCACCTCGCCCGCGCCATCACCGCCCACGAGGGTCGCCCCGCGCTCCTCTGGAGCGAGCGCACCGACGCCCTCGACGAGTCGGTGGTGACCACGGCCACGAGCGCGGCGCTCTTCCCTGACACGCTTCAATCCGCTGCGGGTGAGTTCCCGGTCGCGCGCATCGCGCACCTCGGCGCGAAGGGCGAGGCGAAGGCCGCCGCGTGCCTCTTCGAAGACCTCCAGAGCTCGACGCACGTCGTCCTCGACGGTCGGCTCCTCTGCGCCGTGAAGGCCCACCTCGGCGTCTTCGTCGTGGGCGACGGGATGGGCGACGACCCGCCGATGGTCAAGCGCCTCCGCGACTGCTGCGACGTCGAGGTGAACGAAGCCTCCGTCGCCGTGGCCGAAGCGTTGCTCCGCGCCCTCGACCGCCGCGCGTAGCGCCCCGCCGCGACAGATCCGACGCGCGCGACGCTCCGCTGTTGCTTCTTCGCGCGACGGACCGGCAGGATCGATCGCATCGCTGGAGGTGTTCGCCCCGATGCGTCTTCGATCAACGCCGCTCTTCGCCCTCGCCCTCACGCTCGCGCCCACCGTCGCGCGCGCTCAGGTGTACGCGCTCGAATGCCTCCACCAGTCGCCCGCCACGCTGAGGGAGTACAGCGCCATCGCGCGCCCCTGCCAGCTCGGCGTGATGAACGACGCCGCCACGTCGGTCACCTCGACGGTCACCGTCACCCTCAGCGGCGCCCCCGTCGCCACCGACGGAATCGCCGTCGACGCCACGGGCCGCGTCGTCGCGTTCGAACTCCCCGACACGGCCACGTCGGGCTCGCGGCTCCTCGTCATCAACCCCGCCACGGGCGCCGCGACGCGCGTCGGAACACCCCTCGACTTCATCGTCTACGGCGCGGGCTTCGACCTCGACAACCGCCTCTGGGCCGTCGGCGTCACCTCGGGCCCCGCGGTCTTCACGCGCGTCGTCGCGGAGATCAACCCCACCACCGGCGCGGCCATCACCCGCCGCGACATGCTCGGCGACCTCGCGGGCGCCTCCGACGCGTACATCCCCGCGATGGACGTCGCCGCGCTCCCGCAGGGCGGCCTCGCGCTCATCGACAGCGGCGCCGCGCTCAGCGCCTACGACCGCACCTTCACGCTCGACCCTGCGACCGCGCGGACGACCTTCATCCGAGGGTTGAACGTTCCGACCTCCGTCGGCGGGTACTGCCTCGGAATGACCTTCAGCAACCGCCTCCTCTTCGGGCAGGCGTTCGTGTTCGACGGCAACGGTACCGACGACATCCTGCTCGCGTCGCTGTGCTCCACGACGGCCACCGACCGCATCCTCGCGGCGGATCTCCACCCCCAGAACGCGGGCCTCACCGACCTCGCCACGATCGTGCGCCCCTCCGACGACGACGGCGACGGCGTGCAGTCGCGCTTCGAACGCGTGGTCACCGCGTCTCCGTGCGCGACGCAGCGAGACACCGACGGTGATGGGCTCCCCGACCTCCTCGACCCCGACGATGACGGCGACGGGATCGCCACGAGGAGCGAAGGCGCCGACCCCAACGGCGACGGAAACCCCGCCGACGCGACGGACACCGACCGCGACGGCGTCGCCGACTGGCTCGACAACAAGGACCTCGTCCCCGCGCTCGTGACCGCCACGCTCGCGGGCGACGCGCAGTCGCTCCGCTACACGGGGAGCGTCAGCGTGACGGTGCGCAACCAGGGCGTCACGGCCGCGTCGGGGCCCTTCACCGTGACGGTCTTTCGCGACGTCGACGGCGACGGTGTGTTCCGCGCGGGCGCAGACGTCTCGCTCGGCACCGCGACGGTGTCGTCGAGCGTCGCCGCGGGCGCTACGGTGGTCGCCAGCATCACGGGCATCTCCGCGACGCTCGGGTTCCGCGGTGAGCCCCTCTACGCGTGGGTCGACAGCGGCGAGACCGTGCGCGAGTCGCGCGAGGACAACAACGTCGGACGCAGCGGGACCGCCTGCGTGAGCACCCCCGCGCCGCTCTCATCGCTCACGCTCCGCGAGGAGTGGTCGTGGAGCATGGGCGCGGGGGCGTCGATCGTGGCCGCGGCGGACCTCGACAACGACGGCAGCGTCGAGCTCATCTCGCCCCTCAGCGCCAACACCGGGAACCCCGACGCGGACTACCTCAACGGCGTGCTGCGGGTCTTCGAAGGTCGCACCGGTCGGCTGCTTCGAAGCTCCGTCACGGCGAACCTCAACTCGGGCTCGACCATCGCCGTCGGCGACATCGACAACGACGGCCGCGCGGAGATCATCGCGCTCGACCGCGAAACGCGCGTGGTGGCCTTCGAAGACGACCTCACGGTCAAGTGGACGAGCGCCGCCATCCCCAGACCCACAGGGCTCATCACGGGCTCGCTCTACGCCGCGCCGGGCATCGCGGACCTCGACGGAGACGGCAACCCCGAGGTCTTCGTCGGCGCCACGGTGCTCTCGAACACGGGCGCCGTGCGCTGGACGGGAACCGCGGGCAGAGGCTTTCCGCAGCGCACCGCGGGGGGAGGCTACGCCGTAGGCTCCGTCGCGGCGGACCTCGACCTCGACGGCCGTCAGGAGCTCATCGCGGGCAACACGGCCTATCGCGCAGACGGAACCGTGCTCTGGACCGCGGCCATTCCCGACGGGATGGTCGCCGTGGCGAACTTCGACGCCGACCCCTACCCCGAGGTCGTGGTGACCGGTTCGGGTCGAGTGACATTGCTCGACAACGACGGCTCGGTGCTCTGGCGCGTCGCGCACCCGGGCTCCGCGGCGCCCGCGCCGCTCGGCAACGGATCGACCTTCCTCGGGATCCTCGGCGCTCCGGTGATCGCCAACGTCGACGCCGACCCGCTGCCCGAGATCGGCGTCGCGGGCTCGTCGCGCTTCGCGATGTTCGACCCCGACGGCACGGTGCTCTGGCAGGCGACCACCAACGACTCGAGCTCGGCGACGGGCGCGACGGCCTTCGACTTCGACGGCGACGGACGCCTCGAGCTCGTCTACTCCGACGAGTTCAACCTCTTCGTCTGGAACGGGTCCGACGGGCGCGAGCTGCTGCGGCGCATGTTCCACAACGCGACGGCGCTCGCGTACCCCACGGTGGCCGACGTCGACAGCGACGGCTCCGCGGAGATCATGCTCGCCACCTACAGCGGCTTCGCGTGGATCCCCGCGGCGCAGAACGGCGTGTACGTGTTCGGCGCCGCCACGGGCCGTTGGCGCGGCGCGAGGGAGATCCTCAACCAGCAGCCCTACGACGTGAACAACGTCTCTGACTCGCACGGGACCATCCCCCGGAGACCCTTTCCCGCGTGGCTCGACCACAACACCGCGCGCTGCCAGCAGCCCTCGCGCGCCGCGCCGGGGTCGAACCCCGACGGCCTCGCCGACCTCACCGCGTCGAACCTCCGCGCCGTCGTCACGGGACCCGTCACCCTCACCGCGCGCATCGGCAACGGCGGGATCTCCCCCGCCCCCGCGGGCACCTCGATCACCTTCTACACAGGCGATCCGAGGCTCACCGCGTCGACGCGCATCGCGACGACCGCGCTCGCCGCGCCGCTCCTCCCCGGCCGCTCCGTCGACGTCACGGTCACGTGGGCCTCGCCTCCGTCGCTGTTCGGCGCGCGCGTGTGGGTCGCGGCCGATGACGACGGCACCACGAGCGGCGCGATCCGCGGCGCGGTGGTCGAGTGCGACGAGACCAACAACGAGCACACGATCACGCTGCCCGACGCCGACGCGGGCGTTCCCGACGCCGCGGCCGATGTCACCGACGCGAGCGTGACCGACATCCCCGTCGCGATGGATGTGACCGACGCCGCGATGGATGTGGTGGACGCTTCGATGGACGTCACGCCTCCCATGGACGTCACGCCCCCGATGGATGTCGTCGACGACGCGATGGACGTGACACCGCCGATGGACGTGATGGACGCATCGATGGATGTCACCCCGCCGATGGACATCGCGCCGCCGATGGACGTGACCGACGCGGCGGTGGACACGGGCTCGATGGAAGCGACGACGGGCGCTGACACCGGCACCGACGCACGCCCCGAAGCGGCCACGGACCTCGGCTTCGACGCGCCGTCGGGCATCACCGTCGCCTACCACGGGAGCGGCTGCGAGTGCGCTGCGGGCGCGCGCAACGAGGGAGGCGCACGGGGAGTTGTGACGGCGCTCGCGGCCATCGCGACGGTGATGACCCGTCGGAGGGGCCGTGCGCGTGCGCGTCGGCGTGACTAGAGTGCGTCCGACATGATCCCGATTCGAGACGTCAATCCGACGCGCAGCACCCCGTGGGTCACCTGGAGCATCATCCTCCTGTGCGGCCTCGTGTTCCTCTGGCAGTGGGTGCTGCCCGAGGTGGCCGCGGAGTCGTTCGTGCTCACGTGGGGCCTTGTTCCGAGGCGCATCTCGGGCGGCGACACGGGGGCGTGGGTCACCGCGCTCACCTCGATGTTCATGCACGGCGGTCTGATGCACCTCGTGGGGAACCTCTGGTTCCTCTACATCTTCGGCGACAACGTCGAAGACAACATGGGGAGCGGGCGCTTCGCGCTCTTCTACCTGCTCTCGGGCCTCGCCGCGGCGGCGGCGCAGTACCTCACGGCGCCGCTCTCGCCCATTCCGATGGTGGGCGCGTCGGGCGCGATCGCGGGCGTTCTGGCCGCGTATCTGGTGCTCTTTCCGAGGGCGCGCGTGGTGACGCTGATCCCGATCTTCGTGTTCTTGCAGTGGGTCGAGCTGCCCGCGGTGGTCTTCATCGCGCTGTGGTTCGCGCTCCAGTTCTACTCGGGCATCGGATCGCTCGCGCACGGCGGCTCCGGCGGCGTCGCGTATTGGGCGCACATCGGCGGCTTCGCCGCGGGGCTCGTGCTCACCTTCCTGCTGCGCCGTCCGAAGGCGCCCGACCTCGACGAGGGGTGGCGCATCGTCCGTCACGATCGCCATCCCCCGCCTCGCACCCCGTGGAACAACGATCCGGGTTGGTGAGCGGCGGAGTAGCGCGCCCAGGGTTCGCCCCCAAGGGATGTACGCGATAGGGGCTCAGCCTGGGCGCGTCGGTGATGTCGAAGGCGCCTCCGAAGCACCTCGATCAGTCGCGGAGTGGGGTCGAGGGTGCCTCGCGACTGATCGGACTGCGCAGTGGGTGGAGTCGAGAGCGGGCGGAGATCGCTCGGATCGACTACATCCGCGGGGTGCGCATGAGTCGGCCCCGCTCGATGACCGTTCCGTCGCCGCGGTAGGGCGTGACCTCGAGCGAGCGGTTGGTGACGTGCACGAGGCAGAAGTTCACCGCGCTCTCGGAGTAGCGCTGCCACGCGCGCATCCCCGTCTCGTAGAGCTGCGCGCCGGAGCCCGCGGAGGTGATGTACACGGTGCCGCGACCGGCGGGGACCTCGGCGCCCGAGCCGTCGATCTCCTTGCTGATCTCGAAGACGTGCTCGTGGCCGTTGAACACCACGTCGACGCCGTACTCGCTGAAGATCGGCGGCCAGGTGCGGCGGATGAACTCGCTCTCGGCGTCGCCCGTGTAGCGCGACGAGCCGAAGGCCGGCTTGTGGTGCACCACGACGATGAAGGGGACGCGGCTCCGGTTGCTCCGCGCCGCCGCCAGGTCGCTTCGAAGGAACGCGACCTCCGAGCCCGCGACGCTCGCCGCCATGTCGCGCGCCGTGTCGTTGAGGAAGACGAAGTGCACCGGGCCGTAGTCGAACGAGAAGTAGAGCTCGCTGCGCTCGCTCGAGTCGTCTTGCGGCTGCGCGAACTGGAGCAGGTAGTTGATCGCGAGGTTGTCGTGGTTGCCGTGCGCCATCACGATGGGCATGTGCGTGAGCGTCGGCGTCGCCGCGGCGAACCACGCCTGCCACGCGTCTTGAATCGTGCCGAGGAGCACCGCGTCGCCCGAGAACACCTCGAAGTCGGGCTGTCGCGCGGCGGTCACCGAGACCATGCGCTCCTGCACCATGCGCCACACGGCCATGCTGTCGCGCGAGTCGCCCGTGACGGCGAAGTTCACGTCGTAGTCGGTGCGGCCCGGCGCGGGGCCGGTCTTGAAGGTCTGCACCTCGCTCCAGTGCCCTTCGCCGCCGACGCGGTAGTAGTACGTCGTGTCGGGCGTGAGGCCGCAGACGTGGACCTCGTGCGCGGTCACCTGCGCCGCGCCGCTCGCGCCAGTGCTCACGTGCCCCGTGGCGGTGCGGTCGAGCGTCATGCGGCTGGTGCCGTACTGCACGGTCGAGGCGCGCGTGTCCTGATCGGTGTTCCAGAGAAAGGCCGCGGTGGTGGCGGGGTCAGCGGGCCAGTTGACGTGCACCGCGGTGGGCGTGGGCATCGCGCCGAACATGGGCTGGTCGCGGTAGTTCCCGGCGGTCCCGTCTTCGGTGCGGACGGTGTGGGTGCAGCCCATCGGCGTGTAGCGCAGGGGCGCGTACGCGGGGTCTACGTCGGGGGCCGCATCGCTCGAAGTCGCCGCGTCGTTCGGCGTGGGAAGCGGCGTCTGACACGACGCGAGTGCGAGTGCGACGAGCGGGAGCGCGCCGCGGAGGGAGAGGGCTGTCATGTCAGAAAGATCCCGTGAGCTGGAGGTTGAAGAGGTCGTTGATGACGACGCCGCTGCCGGGCGCGCCGCCCGCGAGGTCGCGTCCCTCGTTCTGGATCGTGTACGAGGCTTGCGCCTTGAAGCCGTGCCCGAGCTGATACCAGTTGAGGCCGAAGGAGATCGCGGTGGTGTCCATGAAATCGCGGTAGACCGCGCGCGACGCGGAGGCCGGAGGACGGATGCCACAGTCCGCGCCCTGCGTGCGGGTGAAGCAGTCGGTGGGGTCGAAGCGCTGCACGCGGGCGACGACCTCGAGGTGCTCTCGCACGTAGGGCGCGGGGATGAAGTAGCCCGCCTGCACGAGCCACCCGAGGCTCTGCGTGTTGGGCGCGGAGTGTGTGTCTGTCTCCTCGGTGTCGCGCGCGTAGAGCTCGGCGTAGAGCGACGCGCCCCAGGCCGACGCGAAGAGGTCTGCGCCGAGCGAGATGGCGCGGATGCGGTTGGGTGACGGCGTCGTGGCGCCGGGGAGCGTGACGAGTCCGACCTGGCGGATCTGCCCCGCGGCGTTGAGTCCGACGGAGATCGTGGGCTCGCGCGAGAGGCCCACGGAGCCCTCTTGAAAGGCCCTCGGGCGACCGAGGGGGTTCACCACCACGCGGCCGGCGTAGAGGAAGAAGCCGTCGAGGTTGAAGGGGTTGTTGGGTCCCTTTCCGTTGAAGACGCCCGCGTAGTACTCGACGAGGTCGCGGGGACCGGCCCAGCCCCACACCATCACGCCCGTGTCGAACGAGGGGACGAAGCGCACGCCGCTGGCGTTCCCCTGCCCCGACCAGAGCGAGCTGTCGGCGAGCTGGAGGCGCGTGCCCGAGACGAGCTCCTGCCGCGAGAAGGGCACGCGGAACTGCCCGATCTGAACCTGGAGCCAGCGGCGCACGGGCACGAGCGCGTAGGTGTCGAAGAGCTCGAGGTTGGCGCTCAGGCCGAACTCGAGTCGCACCTGGAGGAGCGGGTGCGCCTGACCGTGCACCACCATGCGCGTGCGTCGGAGGTTCACGCCCGGCGCGACGGAGAAGTTCGAGACCGACCCGTTGTCGTAGCCGGTCTGGTAGACGAACTGCGGCTGCGCGTAGAAGCCCACGTCGAGCCATCGCTCGGCGACGCCCTCGGGAAAGCGGCTCTGGCCGACGTGTCCGCCCGCGGCGAGGGGCGGGGTGAACTCTGCGGGCCGCAGGTCGGGCGACGCGAGCGAGCCGCTGAGCATGGTTTCGAGCGAGAGTCCGCCGGGGCCGAGGGCGCCGGTCGGTGGAGTCCAGCCCGCGCGGGGCTCTTCCCAGAGGCGCACGGCGTCGGCGCGAGAGGGGCAGAGGAGCGCCGCGAAGGGGGCGACGAGGAGACCGAGGCGCGTGAGGAGCTTCACGCGCCGAGTCGTACAAAACGCGGTGTGACGTGTCTGTGAAGCATCCGTGACGAATCAACGCGGCGGCGTCACGGGACGAGCGGCGCGGTGTCGGTGCGGGGCGCGGCGGGGGCCATGTCTTCAACGAGCCGGGGCTGGTTGTTCGCGACGGAGAAGGCCGCGGCGACGCGGGTGCGGGCCGTGGTGGCGACCACGTCGTCGAGGTGGTGCCAGGCCATCTGCGTGCGCTCGGGGGTGATGTCGAGGAGGCCGAAGCCGCGGCGCGTGAGGTCGACGAACTTCATGTGCGGCGCCGACGCGCGCACCTGCTCGGCGAGGTTCGCGAGGGCCGCGGGAAAGCCCGGCGAGCTGATCGCAGGCACGACGAACTCCACGGCGAGGGAGCCGCGCCCCGTGGCGGGGTCGTAGCTCGCGCCGTCGAGGGGGCGCTCGGCGAGGGCGTTGGCCCACGACGAGTGGATGTCGCCCGTGAGCACGACGACGTTGTTCACGCCCATCTCACGGAGCAGCGAGAAGAAGCGCGCGCGCACCTCGGGGTAGCCGTCCCACTGGTCGACGTTCAGGAACTGAACGAGCTGCGCCATCATCACCTGCTGACCGATGAGCTTCCAGCGCGCGCGCGAGGTCCGCACGGTCTCCATGAGCCAGCGCTCTTGATCCATGCCGAGGAGGTCGCGGTTCGACGGAGACGGCCCGCCGTCGACCACCGAGGGCTGCATCGCGCGGCCCCACATGCGCGTGTCGAGCATCACGATGTCGGCGAGGTCGCCGTACGAGATCGACCGCCAGATGTGCCCGTCGGCCGTGTCGCGCACGGGCATCCACTCCCACCACGCCTGCTTCGCGGCGGCCTTGCGCGCGGCCCACTCGCCCTCGGTCATGGGCATGTGGTTCTCGGCGCCTTCGAGGTACGAGTTGTCGGCGAACTCGTGGTCGTCCCACACGGGGATGATCGGGTGCTGCCGGTGCATCGCGCGGAGGTCCGCGTCGCGGCGGTAGTGCGCGTAGCGACGGCGGTAGTCCGAGAGCGACCTGATCTCCGTGGGGGGATCGTAGGTGCGCACGTTCCCGTAGATCCCGTTGGCGTACTCGTAGATGTAGTCGCCGAGGTGGATCACCGCGTCGAGGTCGCGCTGCCTCGCGACGAGCCTGTACGCGTGAAAGTACCCGTGCGCGTAGCTGCTGCACGACACCACCGCGAAGCGCAGCCGCGCCGTGGCCCCGCGCGGCGCAGTGCGCGTGCGTCCCACGAGCGACGTCGCGCCGAGCGCGCGGAAGCGGAAGTAGTACGTGCGCGCGGGTTGCAACCCCGTCGCGTCGACCTTGACGGTCCAGTCCTTCGCGGACTCCGCGCGGGCCATGCCCTCGCGCATGTTCATGGTGAACGCGGGGTCGTCGGCGATCTGCCACGTCACGTCGACGGGGTCGGTGCGGCCTGCGTCGGGCGACACGCGGGTCCAGAGCACCACGGCCTCGGGGAGCGGATCGCCGCTCGCGACGCCGTGGGCGAAGCGCGGGTCGGGCTCGGGCTCGTTGCTCATCGCGACGGCGGTCCAGCCTTCATCGACGGAGGCGTCGGGCGTCACGGTCACGTCGCCGCCGACGGGCGTGTCGGTGGGGACGCTGGCATCGGCGGGCGTCGCGGTGGCGTCGTCGTCGCAGCCTGCGAGGACCGCCACGCCCCCGAGGGCGCCGATCCACCTGAGAAGTTCGCGTCGGGTGAGGTTGTCGGGCATCGCGTTGATCCTTGTGATGCTTCGGCTAACACGGCGGAGCGCCGCGGCGGACCGCGAGGCTGCGAACTCGGCGTGACGACGAGGTGACAGCGCGTGCTCCGCGTGACCGGACGGTGACATCGCGCCGCGCGCCGTTGTGCGCGCGCCGGGGGTGCTGGTAGCAGCGGCGCCGTGAAGCTCTGGCGCACGCTCCTCACGCTCACGCTCGCGTCGGTGACGGCCTGCGCGTCGGAGGACCGCGACGCGACGATCCGCTCGGTCTTCGCGCGCGCCGACGACACCCAGCGCCGCTCGCGACGGACGCTCCTCGAAGGCCGCTACGCGCGCATGGCGGCCTCGCCGGTGGACTTCTACCGCGGCTCGATCGCGCTCTTTCTCCGCGACTGGCGCGACGGCGCGATGGGTCTGTCGGCCTCGGCGTTCTCCGTCGACGCGCCGATGCCCATCGGCGTCGGCGATCCGCACGTGGAGAACTTCGGCACGCTCCTGGGGCCCGACGGCCGGCTCACGCTCGAAGCCAACGACCTCGACGGCGCAGACCGCGTCCCCTACCTCTGGGACCTCCGCAGGCTCACGGTCGGTCTCTGCGTCGCGGCGCGCGCTTCGAACGCCGACGACGCCTCCGCCCGCGCGCTCACGGCCGCGGCCTCGGAGCGCATCGCCTTCGCCGCGGCGCGCGCCTACGCAGACGGGTTCTCGCCGACGAGCGCGGGTGTCGCCGCCGATGAGGGAGCCTCGTCGGCGCCGCTCGTCGCGGACCTCTTTCGCCGCGCGCAGCGAGACGCCACGCGTCGCTCGGAGCTCTCGGACCTCACGGCGGTGGCGTCGGGCGCGCGCTCGCTGCTCCGTGGCGCGCTCGACCCGACGGACCCGACGGACGTGCTCGGGGAGCTCCCTCCGTGGGTGACGGCGTCGCTGCCCGCGCTCTTCGCGTCGTATCGCGCGACGCTGCGGCACCCGCCGGACGCGCGGTATTTCACGGTGCTCGACGCGGCCCGTCACTTCGGCTCGGGCGTGGCGAGCTTCGCGCGCGTGCGGCTCCTCGTGCTGGTGCGAGGTGAGACCGACGCGCCGGGCGACGACGTGATCCTCGAGGTGAAGGAGCAGTCTGACGCGCTCACGCCGGGCGGCTTCGCGCCCTACGTGTGGTTCGACTCCAACGGCGCGCGCGTGCTCGCGGCGCGCGATGCGCTGTGGTCGCGGCCCGACGCAGACCCGCGGTGGGGCGCGGCGACGTGGTTCGGATTGCCCGTGCAGATCCGCACGGAGACCGCTGCGGCCAAGGGCCTTCGCATCGCCCGTATGACCGGCGCCAACGGGACGCCCGACGCGCTCATCGCCCTCGCCCGCACCCTCGGCGCGCGACTCGCGGCGATGCACCGACGCTCGCTCCCCGCGGACGCTCCGCACGCGCGGGTGCTGCTGCGTGACCCAGAAGGCTTCGCGCGCGAGCAGGCCGCGGTGTCGACGCGCTACGCCGAGCAGGTCTTCTCAGACCATGCACGCTTCGCGGAGATGGTGCGCGCGCTCGGCCCGTCGCTCGCGATCCCCGCGGCGCCTGACGACGCGCCCTCGTCACCCGCGCGCGCCCTCTTCGGAGCCTCTCCCACGCCATGAACGCACGCGCCCTCGGTCTCGGCTCGCTCCTCGTCGCGACGCTCTTCACCGGGAGCGCAGTCGCGCAGACCGCGACCTCGCAGACTCCGCCCGTCGCGCCGCCTGTGAGCACCGCCGCGGGCTCGACGGGATTCGAAGTTCGCCCCGGCCTCGAAGTGTTCGCGCAGTACGCGATGCGGCTCACCAACACCGACGCGGGCGATGTCGACGTGACGCACGCGTTCGACGTCCCTCGCACGCACGCGTCGCTCACGGCGTCGTGGGAGCACGCGCGCGCCAGGGTGGTGCTCGAAGCCGTGCGCTCCGCGGCCGAGGGATCGCTCCTCGGCGTCGCGGGCGACAGCCTCGTGCTGCGATTGCGCGAGGCGTACGGGGGATGGAGCTCTCCGCGCGTCGAGGTGCGCGCGGGCGTGGTCCCGACGCTGACGCTCCCCGAGATCGAGTCTACGTGGGGGCTCCGCGCGGTGGCGCCGACGCCCTTGGAGACAGCGCGCTACGTGTCTCCCGCGGACCTCGGGGTCACGGCGCGCGTGGCGCTCCCGAGAGGGCTCGGCGCGGTCGCGCTCGGCGCGTACAACGGCGACGGGTACGCGCAGCGGGAGTTCAACCGCGGCAAGAACATCGAGGCGATGCTGCTGCTCCGTCCGCTCGCGGGCGGCGCGCTCGAGCCGCTCACGCTCATCGCGTCGTATGTGCTGGGCAGCTCCGGCGCAGGGGATGTGCGAGCGAACCGGGCGACGGGCGCGATCTTGTGGCGGGGCGCGAGAATTCGCGGCGGCGCGAGCGTCGCCTACGCGTGGGGCGTCGACGATCGCGGAGACCAGACGGGGTGGCTCGTCGAGGGCTTCGTCGCGGCGGAGCCCATCTCGTCGCTGCTGCTCGGCGCGCGAGTGTTGCGGTGGCAGCGCGACGACGCGGTGGAGACCGACAGACTCACGACGATCCTCGCGACGGTGGGGTGGCGCGTGGCGCGTCCGTGGGAGGTCTTCGCCGCGGTCTCTCGCTCGATCGCGGGTGCGCGCGCGCTGCAGGCGTTGCCGGGCAGCGACAACTGGGACCTTCGGCTCGTCTCTCGCGTGGTTTTCTGATCGACTCAATGGCGGAGCAAACGGAATGAAGCAGACGATCTTGTGTGTGGCCCTGCTCGTGATCGCGGGGTGTTCCGAGTCGCGCGTCGACCCGACGGTCGAACTCGACGCTGCGACCGACACCTCGCAGCCCGCGGACACCTCACAGCCCACGGACACCTCGCAGCCCACGGACAACGCTACGCCCGCGGACAGACCGCCCGTCGACGTCGCGACGCAAGGGCAGCTCGTGGTGAACGAGATCAGCGCGGTGGGCGCCGAGTGGGTCGAGCTCTACAACGCGGGGGGTTCGCCCGTGTCGCTCTCGGAGGTTCAGGTCGCGGACTCGGAGAGCGACGGCGGGCCTCGCGCTTCGCGGGCGATGCGCTTCCCCGCGGGGACGATGCTCGGCGCGGGGCAGTACGTGCTCGTGCTCGCGAACCAGAGCGACGCAGGCGTGGGGCCGCAGACCGCGTGCCTCGACGGAGGTCCGTCGACCTGCTTCCACGCGGGGTGGAGCCTCAGCGCGAGCCGCGGAGAGACCGTGTGGGTGCTCTCTTCGACGGGCGAAGTGACGCAGCACGAAGCCTTTCCGATGAACGGAACGCCCGACGGCGGAACGTGGGGACGCCTCCCCAACGGCACGGGATCGTTCACCACCACGCGCCCTACGCCCGGCGCAACAAACGCAGCGCTCTAGAGCGCCTCGTGCGCCGCCTCCGCGCATCGTTCTCGCGCGGCGTTTTCTCACCGTAGTTGACGGCGCGAGGGCCTTGACGGGCGATCGTGCGGTGGACTACGCGCCTACGCGCATGAGCGACATCAACGTGCTGGGTGTGCTGGGCGCAGGGCAGATGGGCAGCGGGATCGCGCAGGTGGCGGCGGCCGCGGGGTGGACCGTGAAGCTCGCCGACGCGACGATCGAGCTCGCCTCGAAGTCGAAGGCGAAGCTCGTGGCGGGGCTCGCGAAGCTCGTCGAGAAGGCGAAGCTCACGGCCGACGAGGCCGCGGCGACGGGCGCGCGGATCATCCCCGTGGGCTCCATCGCGGACCTCGCGGACTGCGACCTCGTGGTCGAGGCCGCGACGGAGAACCTCGAGGTGAAGCTCTCGCTCTTCAAGCAGCTCGACGCCGCGGTGAAGCCCGAGGCCGTGCTCGCTTCGAACACGAGCTCCATCTCGATCACGCGCATCGCGGCGGCGACCAAGCGCCCGACGCAGGTCGTGGGTCTGCACTTCTTCAACCCCGTGCCGCTGATGAAGCTCGTCGAGGTGATCCGCGCGCTCCAGACGAGCGACGCGACCTACGACGCGATGCGCGCCGTGGTGGCGAAGCTCAACAAGACCGCGGTCACCGCGAAGGACAGCCCGGGCTTCCTCGTGAACCGGATTCTGATGCCGCTGCTGCTCGAAGCGGTCTTCACGCTGGAGCAGGGCCTCGGCACGCCGCAGGACATCGACACGGCGGCGAAGCTCGGGCTCAACCACCCGATGGGCCCGCTCGAGCTGTCGGACTTCATCGGCCTCGACACCGTGCTCGCGATCGCCGACGTGCTCCAGCGCGAGACGGGCGACGACAAGTACCGCGCGCCGGTGCTGCTTCGGAACTACGTCGCCGCGGGATGGCTCGGCCGCAAGTCGGGCCGCGGGTTCTTCACCTACGAGAAGAAGTGAGCGCCATGATCGAGACCCATTACGACACCGTGCGCGTCGTCCGCGAGGGCGCCGTCGCCGTGGTGACCATCCACCGCCCCGAGAAGCTCAACGCCCTCAACGCCGCCGTGCTCGACGACGCGTCGGCGGCCTTCACGGAGCTCGCGGGCGACGGCGAGACGCGCGTGGCGATTCTCACGGGCGCGGGCGAGAAGGCCTTCGTCGCGGGCGCTGACATCGCCGCGATGGCGACGATGAACCCCGAGGAGGCCGCCCGCTTCGCGCGCAAGGGGCACGCGCTCGGGGAGCTCATCGAGGCGCTGCCGTTCCCTGTGATCGCGGCGGTCAACGGCTTCGCGCTCGGCGGCGGGACGGAGCTCGCGCTCATGTGCGACCTCATCTTCGCGAGCGAGAAGGCGCGCTTCGGTCAGCCCGAGGTCGGCCTCGGCGTGATCCCGGGCTTCGGCGGAACGCAGCGCCTCGCGCGACGCGTGGGCGTGGGCAAGGCCCGCGAGATGGTGCTCATCGGCGCCACGGTCGATGCGGCCGAGGCGCTCTCGATCGGACTCGCGGATCGGGTGTTCGCGCCGGACGCGCTGATGACCGGGGCGCGCGACGCGGCGGCGAAGATCGCGGCCAACGCGCCGGTGGCGACGGCGCACGCCAAGCGGGTGCTGCACGCGGGCGAGAACGTCCCCTTCGCGACGGCGAGGGAGCTCGAGATCCAGGCATTCGCGCTGTGCTTCGCCACGGAGGACCAGAAGTCGGGGATGAAGACTTTCGTCGAGAATCCCAGAGCTCCGAGGGTGTTCACGGGCCGGTGATTTTTTCTTTGACGTCGAGGAGTGATCGACGTACAAACCGGCTCCCTCGCGGGACGGAGGTTACGTCCCGGTGGGGTGGTAGTTAAGTCGGTTATAACGCCGGCCTGTCACGCCGGAGGCCGCGGGTTCGAGTCCCGTCCACCCCGCCTGGTTTGCTAAGAGAAGTCCCTGACAGGAAGACTTCGCGTACGGAAGCCGAGTCAGCAAACGCTGGTTCGGCTTTCGTCGTTTTTGGGTCACGCGACGGCCGCG
>JBPOHC010000414.1:0-9230 GCA_052035985.1 Myxococcota bacterium
GGGCCTCCAGAGGGGTGTTTCCAAGCGCGAACACGTCGAGGGAGGCACCTCCCCGAGGTATCTCCGAACGCGAACACGCCGAGGGAGGCGCTTCCCCGACGTGTTCCGCGTCAGAGACACCGCGAGGGAGCACCTCCGTCGGGCTGAGCCGCGTCGGGAACACCCGAACGGAGGGCCTCCATCGCGGTGTGACGGCTGAAAAGAAGCCGTCTGCGCGCTGCGCCAGCACATCGCGTCGCCGTTGGAGCGACCTCGGAGCCTGGTCGGTACCCCCATGAGCACAAGCACTCGCAGCGCGCACGACGACGATCGCGATCTGCCCTCGCGGCGGTCTGTACCCCTGTCCATCGCGTGGCTCCCTCTCTGCGTGGCGTTCGTGGCCGCATGCGACGGTGCCCCGCCCGTAGCGCTGGACGCGACTGCTGCGCCCGATGCGCCCATCGACGATCACAGCGTCCCCGATGCCGACGCCACGGCGACGCCGTGCACGCTTACGGCCCCCGGCGCGACCGCCCTCCACCTCCGCGGGAGCGGCCCATCATCTTGGGAGCTGGGCGGCCCCACCACGCTTGCATCTCCGGACCTCACCGAGGACCTCGACCTCTATCTCCCCGACGGACGCGTCGCGGGCGGACGCGCGATCGTTGCGTTCGTCAACGGCCTCGGCCCGTCGTCGCTGCAATACGGCGAGATGACGATCATCGGGCTTGCCCTTGCGTCCCTTGCGCCCCTTGCGGTTGCTTCACGTTGAAAGGGCTGCTCGCGCACACCTCATCGGTCGTCGAGCGAGCGGGTCACGGCGTCTTCTCGGGTCGATCGAGCAGGTCGAGGATGGGCACCGCGAGGTCGGGCGGGACCATGTCGAGAATGGCGTCGAGCCCCTTGCGATCGATCTTCTTGCGCGGCACCGCGTCGGGGCGATCCCTCAGGAACACCCTCAGCTCTTCGAGCGTGGCGGCGACCATGTCGTGACGGTCTCGGGCCATCCAGGTCTGAAAGGTCGAGAGCCACACGCGCGGCGAGCGCAGTAGCCCCTCGGGCGAGATCTCGGGCATCTGCTCGGGCAGCTCGAGAAGCAACGCCTTCGCCGTCACGGGCTGGAGCACCGCGGCCAGGAGCGGCTCGAGGCTCGCGGGGCTGCGTCGCAACGCGATGCCCGCGGAGAGGATCTTCGCGGCCTGCTCCCACGAGCGCGGCGGGGCGCGTTCGAAGGCTTGCGAGAAGCGCTCGACGAAGCGCACGACGCTGGGGTGGAGGCCCTTCTCCCTCGCCCACGCGACCCAGTGGTCTCTCGCGGGCGCGACGCGCAGGGTGATGAAGCGCGAGGCGAGCGCGGGGTCGAACGCGTCGACCTCGTAGCCCGCGTTCTCGGGGTTCACACACGCCGCGACGAAGCATCCGTCGGGCAGTCGGTAGTCGTTGAGCCTGCGCGTCGTGAGGAGCTGCAAGCACGGCTGCCGCACGCTCCGATCGCAGCGGTTGAGCTCTTCGAGCACGAGCACGCAGGGCCGCGGCGCATCGCTCGGAGGGAGCGTCGCAGGGGGCGCGAAGCGCGTACGTCCGTCGGCGAGGTAGGGGAGGCCCGTGAGATCCGTGGCCTCGAGGAGCGACAGGTCGAGCACGTACGAATCGCAGCCGCGCGAGTGCGCGTAGGCGTCGAGGTACTGGCTCTTTCCGATGCCGTGCGAGCCCGAGAGGAGCACGGGGATTCCGGCGCCGCGCGCGACGTCGAGCGCCTCGCCGAGCGCGGGGGAGATGGTGATGACGCGTTCGCTGGACATGATGGAACGACCCGGTGAGGCGGAGAGAAAGGGCGCCAGTGATGACCCGAGACGCGCGGAGATGCAACGCGCGGGAGGAGGAGCGCGTCGGGCAGCGCGACGGCGGCGGCGCCCCGAGGTCGACGCAGCCGCTACGTCGTCTCGGGCTCTCGCTCTTCGCGCGATGTGGGCCTCCTCGGGACCCAGAACACCTCGGCGAGCCCGGCGAACAGCAGGACGGCGATCCAGATGGTCATCGCGTCGACGAGGTCGCGCTCGTCGTGCCCCTGGCGCGCGCCTGGCCTGTTTATCTCGGTGTGGAGCGGGTCGATCGTCCACGCCGAGCGGGTGCCCTGCTCCCCGACGGGCTCTTGCGTCTCCCACGTCCTCCCGTCGTCCGAGCGGATCGTCGAGGTCGTATCGGTGGCGGTGTAGCAGCGCCTGACGCCCCCAAAACGCCCGCCGCCGCCCGTGCACACCTGGTGAGAACCGTGGAGGGTGTTCACCACCGTCGCCATCACCACGACGCCGCGGTCACGGAGCGTGAGCGTGCGCTGAAAGAGGACGCCTCGCGTGAACCCGATGGTCGCTGCGAGGGCGCCGATCCAGAGGATGTCCTTCAACAGCCTCCGACGGCCGCCGAAGACGGGGGCGTCGCTCCTGATCCGCATCGCGCCGCGCGCATCGGGTCGCAGCGAGAAGCTCTTCGCGGGGGCGTCTCGATACCCCGCGCTGCCGCCCTGTTCGACGACGCGCGTCAGGGTGCCCGAGACGTAGACGCTCTCGTCGCGCGAGAGCGAGAGGGTCCGCTGGCGGTGAGCGGGGCGCTCGCCCTTGCGGGGCGCTTCGCGCTTGACGGGCGCGGTGACGTAGCGCGTGTCGAGCGTGACCTTTGACCCTGGCTCCACCTGCAACGAGGTGCCGTCGGCGAGCCGAAGACGAAAGGGCTCGCTCTCGACCCGAGCGTCGGTCTCCTCGCGCCAGACCGTGTACCACTGGTCGAGGTAGATCCTGTCGACGCGCTTCTGCGTGAACGTCGCGACCACGGGAGCGTCTCCGTCGACGCGTCCGTGCACGATCGCGGGGCCCTCTCGCAGCTCCGCGGCCGAAGCGGGGACGGCGCGCAGCCTGAGGCGCAGCACGCGCCGCGCGATCAGCGCGATGGCCGCCGCAGGGAGCAGCGTCGAGACCCCATCGATCAGCCAGTCGAACTGCCATGTGGACATCAGGGAGCGCCTCGCCGCGAAGGGTATCGCGACGGCGCGTCATGGACGACACGTCCTGCGCGCCACGTCGCACGGACGGCTTGACGCGCGCGCGGCGGGGTGAGGTCATCGGGGCGTGCCGGGCCCCGAGGCCGCGGGATCAAAGGCCATCAGGACTCGCATGAAAGCCACCATGACCGACTGGAAGCGCCCCGCGCTGCTGCGACGCTACGGGATCGACGTCTCGAGGGCGATCGGGATCCTGGCGATGCTGGGCGCGCCCGTCGCGTTCTGGTTTCTCTCAGGCGGCAGGAGGTACATGCCAGGCGTCGGCGCGGCGTACGCGTTGGCGCTCGGCGCGAGCGTCTGGGCGGCACGCGTGGGCTCCGAAGCGCAGCGCGCGGCGGCGCAGGATCCGACGGCGTTCCCCGAGCCGCTCGCGCCCGAGTGGTGGCGACCGCCGCTCGTGCAGGCGCGGGGGAACGAGATCTCGAAAGCCCTGGTCGCCGCGGCGATCGTGGGCTTCCCCGTAGCGGTGTGCCTCGGCTCCGATGGGCGCGCGAAGCCCTACGCCCTGGTGGTCTTGTACGTGCTCTTGCTGGGAGGGGCGTTCTGGACGAGCGCCGTTGGCTCCGAGGCGCGCCGTGTGGCCGCGCAGCGCGCAGCGGCGGAGAACGCGGCGGCGTGGGCGGCGTACACCGCAGCGCAAGCGGCGGCGCAAGCGCAGCCCATCGTGGGTCACGGGGAGCCGATGGCAGCGCAAGCGCTCCCGATGCAACCGCCGCCGCCACCTTCGACCGCGAGCGCCAACGAGATGCAGGGCCCGGCGATGGTCGCGGTCGGCTGCGGCGGCATCGGGCTCATGATGGCCGTGGGCACGCTCGCGCTCCTCCTCGTCGCGCTCTACATCCTCGATCTCTTCTTGTTCAGGGGCATGATCTTCAACGGCATCCTGAACTGACGCCCGTCCCGCAGGAGGACCAAAGGAGGGCTCACGCGTCACCGCCTTCGCGCTTCGAGGGAGGTCGCGCGCTTGCTCACCGCACGCTCCGGCGCCCGTGCGAGGGACCGTGTGTCGCTCGACGGCGCGACGAACCCGCGCTCTCGCGGCGTTGGGATTTCTGCCCGCACGCTCGTGTTGGTTCGCCTTGACGCGCCTCTCGCGGCCCTGTCTATCGTTCGCGCGTGGGACAAAATCGCGCGCTCTGGGTCTGTGCCTTTGTGGTCGCCTCGCTCGGCTGCGGCACGGCCCGCAACACGGGGGGGACGGGCTTCAGCGACGCCGCCGACGTGACGGCCGATGACGCAGGCGCGGACGTCCCTGCGAGCGACGCCAACGACGCGCCGCCGCCGAGGGACGGGACCTCCGATGCGACGCCCGATGCGGTCAACGACATCGGCACCGATGCGGTCACAGACGTGACGGCCGACGCGACCGCCGACGTGACCGCCGACGTGAGCGCCGACGTGACGGCCGACGTGAGCGCGGACGCACCCGCCGACGTCGCTACGGACGGCGGCTCGTCGTGCCGCAGCAACGCGGAGTGCAGGTCGGGGCTCCTGTGCGACCGGGCCCTCGGCCGCTGCGTCGAGTGCGTCACCACAGACGACTGCCCGGGCGCCGGGCGCCTCTGCACGATGTCTCGCTGCGCCTCGGTGGTGTCCTGCGTGTCGTCGCGCACCTGCCCCGGACAGGTCTGCTCGATGTCCCTCGGCGCGTGCGTCGACTGCGTCGCAGACGCCGACTGCCCCGCGGACAGCCTCTGCCGCGCGCAGCTCTGCGTGCCGAGCCGCGCGTGCCGCTCGGCGCGCGACTGCAACGACCGCGGGCAGGTGTGCGACACGACGCGGAGCGTCTGCGTCGACTGCGCCGCCGACACGGACTGCGACGCGGGACAGTACTGCGGCGCGGGCGGCCTGTGCCGTCGCCAGGCGTGCACCCCCAACGCGCGCACGTGCGCCGACGGCGCGCGGCTCCAGATCTGCGACGCGCGCGGGAGCTCGTCGATGACGCAGACCTGCGGCGCGAGCGAGAGCTGCGCCGACGGCGCGTGCCGCGCGCGGGTGTGCGTCCCCGGGGCGGCGTCGCCCACGTGCGCGTCGGTCACCGAGCGGCAGGTCTGCAACGCCGCGGGGCTCGGCTTCGACCGGACGCCGTGCCTCTCGGGGCAGTCGTGCTCGGGCGGCGCGTGCGTCGCTCGGGTGTGCACGCCCGGAGCGCTCGACTGCGCGAGCACCACCTCGCGTCGCGCGTGCAACGCCGACGGGCTCGCGTACACCACCACGGCCTGCCCCTCGGGCCAGAGCTGCAGCGGCGGCGCGTGCATGGCGCAGCTCTGCACCCCCGGCACCGCCACCTGCGCCAGCACCACGGCGCGCCAGGTCTGCAACGCCGACGGCCTCGGCACCACGACCACCGCCTGCGGCTCGATGCAGACGTGCAGCAGCGGCCTCTGCCGCGCGTGGACCTGCACGCCCCGCGCGACCCGCTGCGCCGACACCCGCAGCGTCGAGGTCTGCAACGCCGACGGCCTCGGCGCCACGACCATGACCTGCCCCTCGACGTCGACCTGCACCGCCGGCACGTGCAGCGCGTGGCTCTGCGTCCCCGGCGACGCATCGTGCCTCTCGACCGACCAGCGCCGCGTGTGCAACTCCGACGGGCTCGCCTACACGACGCAGACCTGCGCGTCGGGGACGAGCTGCTCGGGCGGCACGTGCCAGTCTCGCGTCTGCACCCCCGCCGCGGTGAGCTGCGCCGACGCCACCACCGCGCGCACCTGCAACGCCGACGGGCTCTCGTACACCGCGCGCCCCTGCGGAGCGCGGTCGAGCTGCCTCTCGGGCGCGTGCAACCCGTGGGTGTGCACCCCCGGCGCGGTCGACTGCGCCGACGGAACCACCGCGCGCACCTGCAACGCCGACGGCCTCGGCTACGCCACCCGCGCGTGCGCTTCGCGGCAGACCTGCGTGGCAGGCGCTTGCAACCCGTGGGTGTGCACCCCCGGCGCCGCCGACTGCGCCGACGGAACCACCGCGCGCACCTGCAACCCCGACGGCCTCGGCTACGCCACCCGCACCTGTAGCGCCCGCACCACCTGCCAGTCAGGAACCTGCAACCCGTGGGTCTGCACCCCCGGCGCGGTCGACTGCGCCGATGGGACCACCGCGCGCACCTGCAACCCCGACGGCCTCGGCTACGCCTCGCGCGCGTGCGCTTCGCGGCAGACCTGCGTCGCGGGCGCGTGCAACCCGTGGGTCTGCACCCCCGGCGCCGCCGACTGCGCCGACGCGATGACGAGGCGCGTCTGCAACTCCGACGGCCTCGGGTACACGCCCACGACGTGCCCGACACCCACCAACGCGACGGCGGCGTGCGCGTCGGGCGCGTGCACGGTCACCTGCCGCACGGGCTACGCCGACTGCAACAGCACGACGTCTGACGGCTGCGAGGTCGACACGACCACCGACCACGGCCACTGCGGCGCCTGCGGCCACGCGTGCACGAGCGGCGAGGCGTGCTCGGGCGGCGCGTGCGTGCCGTCGTGCCCCTCGGGCCAGACGTACTGCGCGGGGGCGTGTACGACGATCGGCGGCGCGTGCACGGCGGGTCTGGGCGCGTGCGCCGCGACGGGCACGCGCGCGTGCGGCACGAACGCGGGCCTCGCGGTCACCTCGGGCAACGGGTCGACCTGCGTGGTGCTCACCGATCGGACCGTGCGCTGCTGGGGCAACGGGGCCTACGGCGCCATCGGCGACGGCACGACCTCGTCGCGTTCGCTCCCGGTCACCGTGACGGGGCTCTCGAACGTCGCGGCGCTCACCGCGGGGAGCCAGTTCGAGTGCGCGCGACTCGTCGACGGCACCGCGCGCTGCTGGGGGCTGAACACCTACGGCGCGCTGGGCAACGGCACCTTCACCAACAGCTCCACCCCGGTGACGGTGTCGGGGCTCTCGGGGGTGCGCTCCCTCGACGCGGGCTCGCAGCACGTGTGCGCCGCGCTCGTCGACGGCACCGTGCGCTGCTGGGGCAGCAACTCCTACGGCGAGGTCGGAAGCGGAACGACCAGCGCGTCGGTCACGCGCCCGTCTGCCGTGACGGGGCTCACGAACGTCGCGGCCGTCGAGGTGGGGTTCTACAACTCCAGCTGCGCGCTCCTGCTCGACGGCACCGTGCAGTGCTGGGGCGCCAACTACCAGGGCGCCCTCGGTGACGGCACGACGACGTCGCGCGCGACGCCCGCGCCCGTGCCGGGCCTCGCGGGCGTCGTGCAGCTCGCGGGCGGCGGGTCTCACTACTGCGCCCTGCGCGCCGACGGCACCGTCTGGTGCTGGGGCTACAACAACTACGGCCAGCTCGGTGACGGCACGATGACCAACCGCGCCACGGCGGCCCCCGTCCCCGGTCTCGCCGGCGTGATCGCCGTGACGGCGGGCAACTGGACGACCTGCGCGCTCCTGGCGGACCGCACGGTGCGCTGCTGGGGCTACAACAGCAACGGCGAGCTGGGCGACGGCACCACCACGCGCCGTCCCGCGCCCACGCGCGTGCTGGGCCTCACCGGCGTGACCGCCCTCGACGCCACGACGATCACCGCCTGCGCGCTCCTCACGGACAGATCCGTGTGGTGCTGGGGGACCAACTTCTACGGCCAGCTCGGCAACGGGATGACCTCGACCGCGCCCGTGCCGAACGCCGTCATGGTGCAGAACCTCACGGACGGGCAGGCGTGCAACGCCACGATGGGGACGCCCGCGACCGAGAGCTGCAACGGCGTCGACGACGACTGCAACGGCGTCGTCGATGACCCGATGACCGCCTCCTGCCCCTGACGGGCGTCGACGCGCCGCGCTCCGCGGAACGGCGACTCCCACGGCGTCACCTCGACAGCGTTCTGGTGTGCGCCCTTTGCCCCGTTCACGCCGCACGAAGCTGGCGCGCCGCGGCGGCCTCGTGCGAGGTTTCGGCGCTCCCAATGGCGAAGCCGAAGAAGTCAGCCGATCCCGTCGTTCAGCCCACCCCCGCGGCGCGCGTCGTACGAGGCATCGCGTTCAAGGTCGCGCGCAAGCCCGAGGGCATCGTGTCGCCCGTGACCACCGCGCTCCAGAAGGTCGCGAAGTCTGCGAAGTCGCTTCAGGCGCAGCTCTGGGGCGTGTTCCCCGTGCACGGGCTCGACGTGGTGATCGCGGGGTATCTCTCCGCGCGCACGCCGCGGCAGAGCGAGGCGACCTGGATGGTCGAGCCCGGCGGAACGCTCGCGCGCGAGCACTTCATCGTCGGGTACACGCTGTCCGATGGGGCGTCGGTGGGTCCGCTCCGTGACGAGCGCTGCGACCTCGACTGCGTCGAAGACTTCATCCACGAACTCTCGACGAGCGAGGCGTGGAACGAGCTCGGCGCAGCGCCGTTCGATGCGAAGGCGCTGCCCGGCGGAGAGGTGCTGGATTCACCGCACGAGCCCGCGTGGTTCCTCTTGAGCGACGACGGACGCGGCGGCGACGTGGTGTTCGGCATGTCGTTCTGGCGTCCCGGCGCGGAGTACTCCGAAGGCCGCGTGCAGACGTGGACGCGCCCCGTCGGCGACGACGACGCCGTGCGCGTCGTGGGCGTGCGCGCGGCGCGCGTCGACCGCGAGACGCCCCTGCGTGTGGCCCCCGTCGAGTGCTCGTACGAGCGCGAAGACTGGCGCAGCGAGGCCACCCGAGAGACGCGCGCGTTGCTCGACTCGCAGCGCTCGTTCGCGTGGTACTTCGTCGCCGACCGCGCCTGATCGACGAGAACGCGCGCGGTGGCGCCGCCCTCGCGCTGCGCTAGGGTGCGCGACCCGCCGATGGACCACCGCCCCTATCCTCGAATCCAAGGCTCGCTCCCGAACCTCGCCGCGTCGCGTTGGATCGCGACGGAGAAGGTGCACGGCGCCAACCTCGTCGTCGCCACTGACGGACGCGACGTGCGCGTCGGCAAGCGCAAGGCGTGGCTCCGCGACGACGACGCGTTCTTCGGCTGGCAGCTCCTGCGCCCCTCGCTCGCCCGCGCGGCCGTGACGCTGTGGCGCGCGCTCGGAGCGCCGCGGGTCCTGCGTCTTCACGGCGAGCTCTACGGCGGCGCGTACCCGCACGGCGACGTCGCGCCCGTGCCCGGCAACACGCCCGTGCAGACGGGGATCTGGTACTCGCCCGACGTGCGCTTCTCGCTCTTCGACGTGCAGGTCGACGAGCGCGACGGCGGCGTGTTCATCGCCCACCACGCGCTCGAAGCCCTCGC
>JBPOHC010000855.1:0-8043 GCA_052035985.1 Myxococcota bacterium
GGTCAATCGCAAGTCGGTGACGGAGCAGAGCCACCCCGGCTTCTTCGGGCTCTCCGTCGCGCTCGCCGTGGAGGGTGCGCCGAGGAGAGACTCCACGAAGACGCTCCTCCGCGACGAGGCGTGGCGCACGGCGGTGGAGCTGTCCCTCGCGGAGCTGACCCGTCCCGGCGGCGCCGACGCCCGCTACGTGATCGAGTTCACCTCCGTGTACGCCGACGCGAACGGCCTGCCGCAGCGGGTCCGCGAGGTGGTCGGAAGGACGAGCGAGCTCGTGATCCGCGTGCTGCCGTGCGAGCTCGGACGACGCTACGACGTGATCGCCGACGACGACGTCACCGTGCTCGGCGCGGCCCTCTCGCGCGCCGACGCGGAGCGCATGACCTCAGACCTGCGCCGCGACGGCCGCTGCTGGTCGCTCCGCGTCGTCGCGTAGCCGACGCGCCCTCTCGCAGACCGTCGGGGGGGCGCGTCAGATTCGCCGCGAGGATCGCGGCGAGCGGCGTACCCTTTCGCCGCCACGAATCCCGAGGGAGGAATCGCCGATGTCGATCGATGAACCCGGCCTGCTCACGCGAGCGCGCCACACAGAGGTGAGCGACGCCTCGTGGGCCCAAGGCGCCGTCACACACCAGACGGCCGCGTACGACGCCGTCGGACACACCGCGGGCCTGATGCGCGCGCACACGCAGGCGCTGCACGGGAGCGGCGTCGCGCTGGGCCTCGACGTTCGCCTCGCGCCCGCGGAGCACGGCGTGGTGATCGTGGGCGCGGGCTTCGCCGTCGACGCGCTCGGTCAGCACATCGCGCTCGTGCCCGGCGCCTTCGCGGAGGTCGCCCCCGACGCGCGAGGCCCCGACGGCAAGCGCCAGAGCGCGACGGTCGAGGACGACGGCGTCAGGCTCCCGATCCCCTCGGTGACGGCGGAGCTGGTCGTCGCGATCAAGCACTTCGAACGCGCGGAGAAGGTCGGCGAGCTCGCCGTGCTTCGGCACACGCCCTGGCTCGGGTGGGTCGCCGAGACTGACCTCGCGCCCGACGGGCCGTACGTGCCGCTGGCGAAGATCACGGTGGTCAACGGCAACGCGACGGCGATCACGGCGGGGCCTCGCGCGGCGATCTTCACCATGACCGGCGCGCTCTCGCTCACGGAGACGAGCGTCGATGGCGGCGTGAGCGATCAGGTCGGCGCGTCCATCGTCCTCGATCAGGGATCGCTCCTCATCGACAAGGCGGGCGCGGGAGGGACGCTCAGGCTCGGCGCGAGAGACGCCGCCACGCGCGCCTCGCTCCCCCTCGATCGCATCGACCTCGCCGCGAAGGAGACGCACGTCCAGGACCTCCGCCTCGACGGCGCGATCACGCCCTCCGTCGGGAACACGGACGCGCACGGGGTCCGATTCCCCTCGAACCCCGGCGGAGGCAGCGGCGACGCGGCGTTCATCCGGTACCACGCCGAGGCGGGCGAGGCGACGACGCTGCGCGTGGGCATCGACAACGACGCCGACGACACGCTGCGCCTCTGGCAGCAGGGCGCGGACCGGCTCATCGTGCACGACGGCCTGGTGACCGTCGGCAGCGCGCCCTACCGCGGCGGCGCGGCGCGCGCGCTCAACGTCGGCGACGAGGTGAAGTCCTTCGGCGCCCGCGCGGGCATGCGCCTCGAAGACCGGACGGCGCTCGGCAACACGTCGCGCGAGTGGGTGGTCTACGTCCACGACACGCGCCTCTGGTTCTGGAGCGGGACCTCGAACGACGTGATGTCGATCACGCCCGACGGCGAGCTGAACATCGCCTCGACGATCCGCGCGCCGGGGCGCATGCACCTCGCGAGCGGCGAGCTCATGTACCTCCTGCCCAAGAGCGGCGTGATCATCGGCAAGGAGTGGGGCGGCAACGGCGACCTCCGCGTCGAGGGCGAGGCCACCGTCGACGGACGCGTCAACGCGAACGCCGGGTACCTCCTCGGCGGCAAGGTGGTGATGCACCCCAACGGCGGCACGCTTCAAATCAACTGGGGCGCGCCGTACTCGATCGTCGCGGTCCAGGGCCTCCTGCGCGTCGACGGGACCTTTCAGGTCAACGGCGGTTCGAAGAACTTCTGCATCCCGCACCCGCTCGCCCCCGCGGAGAAGCAGCTCGTCCACGCGTGCATCGAGGGTCCCGAGGCGGCGGTGTACTACCGCGGCGAGGGGAGGCTCACCGCCGGGTCCGCGACGGTGCGGCTGCCCGAGTACTTCGAAGCCCTGACGAGGCGCGAGGGGCGCACGGTGCAGATCACGCCCATCGGCGCGCCGGGTGAGCCGGTGTCGGCGCTCTGCGCGAGCCGCGTGGTCGAGGGACGCTTCACCGTGAGCGCCTTCGACGCGCGCAACCCCTCGCAGGAGTTCTACTGGGAGGTGAAGGCCGTCCGCGCGGACATCGCGGCGCTGGTGATCGAGCCGACGCCCGCCTGACGCCGCGCCTCGACGGCGGGTTCACGCGAGCGCCGAGCGACCTTGACAACCTCTCGGCGGGCAGAGCTACGCTCGCCCGTTCGGCTCACGGCCTGATGCGTTCGACGGGGTCGAACGCGCTGCGCCGCGAGCGGTTCACACCGCAAAAGGGGCAGCGCATGATCACGATCGTCGGGTACCGAAAGGTCGGCAGTTGCATCGTCTACAACGATGACGACGACGACCGTCAGTTCTACTACCTCCCGGGCACGCCGCGGATCGTGACGGACGACGGGGGGAAGCCCTGCTTCTCGCTCCTGTGGTACCGCCGCGACCTCGACCGGCTCACCGACGAGGAGCGCCGCACGCGACTCGGCGGAGGCATCCTCGCCCTGACCGTGGAGCTCACCGTCGACGACGACGAGCTCGGCGCGATCAAGAAGGCGCTCGCGAAGGAGCGCTTCCCGAACGGCGCCGACGACGAGCAGAAGAGCTTCGCCGAGCAGGTCAAGCTCGGGCCCGTGCCCATCAAGGAAGGCGTGGTCACCATCGGGGTCCTCGGGGAGACCGGGGCGAGCGCGGGGGAGTTCACGTCGTCGCTCATCGGCGCGGGGCGCGTCGGCATGGCCGGCGGCCAGCGCGCGTCGTTCATGGCGAAGCTCACGATGGAGGGCGCCATCCTCGCCTGGAAGGCCCTCGAGAAAGGGGCCGCCGACGCGGTGCTGAACATCAACTACGCCTTCAAGTTCGACTACCGCATCCGCGGCGTCGAGCTCCGCGTCTGGTGCCACGCCCAGAAGGCCTACTCCTCCATCCAGAGCCAGTGGAGGCGCATCAGCGACGACGCCCATTTTCACAACACGTACTCGTCACACAGCACGACGCTGAGCTACAGCCGCGACCAGGGGACGAGCGCCGCGGACCGCCTCACGACGACGGCGCTCGACAACGAGGTCGCGAAGGTCGTGGTGATCCCGCACTCCTCTGAGATCAAGGCCGACGTGACCGAGCGCATCCACGAGAGCGGCATGGCGATCCTCAAGGAGTTCCTCGCGCAGAGCTTTCTCAGTCAGGTGAAGCCAGACGCGCCCGCCGCCACTGCGGAGCCCACGCTCGCGACCGAGCTCCCCTCGTACAAGGGCGAGAAGTACGGGCACCACGCGATCAGCTACTACAACCTGAAATCCGAGAGCGAGGTGGCGACGGCGGACCTCGACTACCGCTCCTCGACGCAGCTCGTGCTGACCAAAGACGAGCCCGTGAGCAGCGGGCTCCAGGCGATGCTCCGAGGCGCGAAGCTCGACGGCTGCCTCGTGAAGATCGACCTCGACGACCCGTGGTACCGCTACCTCAACGTGCAGCTCCTCTGCACCGCGGACTTCGTCGAAGACCCCATCGACCTCGTGAAGGCCCACCTGAGCTATCAAGGCACCGGGGCGCTCGGCGAGATCCACTCCGTGAAGGACTTCGTCTTCCGGAAGGACTCGCCCCCGCAGCTCTTTCTCTCGTACCTCTATGACGTCGACAAGCTCGGCTACGACTACGAGCTCGAGGTCTTCTACAAGGGCTCGTCGGCGAAGTACCAGACCTCCGGGCGCTCCGAGGACACGATCTTCGTGCTCGACGCCGACCGCCTCGGCGTCCTTCGCGTCGACGTCCAGGCGGGCATCGTCGACTGGGAGCGCATCCGCCAGATCGACGTGAAGCTGTCGTACGGCGACGGGGCCGACCGGCGCGAGACCGAGTTCGTCCTGGACCAGAAGCAGCAGACGTGCCGCTGGGTCGAGGCCCTCGGCAAGGCCGTCGACGGCGACTACCAGTGCTCCGTCACCTTCATCGACAAGGGCGGACAGAAGCTCGAGGTCCCTACGGAGAACCGTCGGGGCGCGAGGCTCCTCATCAGCCAGCCGCTCGAGGACGACCTCCAGGTCGCGGTCACCTCGGCGGGCGGGCTCGGGCCGCAAGGTCTCATGTCCAAAGTGGTCGTCGTGATGCGCTACAAGGACGACAACAACCACTACACCGTCGACGACATCCTCACGCTCACCAAGGACGAGGACGTGAAGATCTGGACGGTGCCCCTTCGGGACAAGACGCTGCGGCGCTTCGAGTGGCAGCAGACCGTGTTCTACAACGACAACGTCGTGCGCGAGGAGGAGTGGCGCGGGAGCGACAAGAACACCGTCGTGGTCGGCGACGCCTTCGGGATGAAGGTCCAGATCTCTCCGTACCTGCTCAAGGTCCCGCCGTCGCTGTGGTCCTTCGGGGTGCTCTCGCTGTCCTTCGACGACCCGCAGGCGCAGCCGAGGATCCACGCGGAGAAGACCCTCGAGATCACGGACTTCAGCAAGCCCCTCTTCTGGCGCTTCCGCCTCGGCTCGCCCGATCGGCACACCTACCGCTACCAACTCACGCTCTACAAGGCCGACGGCACCGAGGTGAAGGTGGACGCGCGCGAGGAGTCGAAGGAGGTGCTCGTGCTGATCCCGCCGACGGCCAACGCCCCCTCGTGACCGCGGCCGCGCGCCGGTCCCCTTCTGATCCCTAGAAATCCATCGACGTCATGAGGTCCGTCAGCGCGCCGGGCGGCACGGTGACGGGCCCTTCGAAGGTCAGCGTGACGCTCCCGGGGTCGACGCGCGAGTAGCTCCAATCGAGCGCCGCGCTGGCCTCGTGGCGCGCTCCGGTGCGCACCTCCTCCTCGGTCGCGCGGACCTCGACGCCCACGCTCCCCGGGATGCTCAGTCGGAGCTCGTAGCGGATCGCACCGTCGCGGAGGCCCTCGCCCCACGCGGCCGAGACCGCCTGCGCGCGCGCGGCGTCGAGCTTGAGCTGAAACGTGCACGGGCACCCGCCGAACTGCGAGGGTCGCCCCGTGAGCTTGACGTCCCCCGTGATGCGCACCTCCACGCGCGCCTCGGCGATGTCGGTGCCGAGCAGGTCGGCGACGGGCGGACGCTCGGGCGCCTCGGGCATCCGCGCGGCGAGGCGCCGGGAGAGGGCGGCGCGGAGGGTGCGGTCTTCGTCCTCCGTGATCTGGAGCGTGGTTGTGAGCGACAGGATCGCGCCCGTGGCGTGAAACACGTCGCCCTCCTTGCGACCGTAGACCATGAGGCCGAGCTGCGGGCGCCCGTCGTCGCTCAGCGCGACACGCGGCGCCCGAGGAAACACGTAGAACCCGTCGCTGCGCCCGTCATCTTCGAAGATCACGAGCTGCGAGAGTTCGGGCAGCGAGAACGCGCTCCTCAGGTTCAACATCGTCTTCGCGTTATACACCTCTCCCATGAAGCCCCCACCCCGCCACACGAAGCGCGACGCCCATTCGTTGCTGGAAGCGCTGCGCCGCGGCGTCTCGGGAGGCGTGTGGTCGACCGACGAGGTTCTCGCCCGCTTCTCATACGACTTCGGCAGACGCCCCGAGGCCGCGCCCGCCGCGGTGGTGCGGGCCCGCTCCGAGCGCGACGTCGTCCACGTCTTGAAGACCGCCCGCGCGCTGGGCGTGCCCGTGCGCGTGCGCGGCGCCGGGCACTCCTGCGGCGGACAGACGCTCTGCCCGGGCGGCGTGGTGCTGCTCAACCAGTGTGACGACGGCGACGTGCGCGTCGACGCCGAGGGGCGCGTCGAGGTCGAAGGGCGCCTCACGTGGAACGCGCTCGACGCCCGCCTCGGCGCCGTCGGACGAGCGCCCGCGGTCCTCACCGACTACCTCGACCTCACCGTGGGCGGAACGCTCTCGGTCGGCGGCTACGGGCTTCGCTCGATCGCGCGCGGGTCTCAGGCGGATCACGTCGAGCGGCTCCGCGTCGTGCTGGCCGACGGCTCCGCGACGTGGTGCTCGCCGCAGCGCGACGCGACGATCTTCTACGGCGCGCTCTCGGGCCTCGGCCGCGCAGGGATCATCGAGCGGGTCGTGATGCGCACGCTCCCTCGCCCGCGGCGGTCGCACCTCGTCCGCTTCGCGCACCGCGGCCTCGACGACCTCGCGACCGCGCTCGAAGGAATCGACGAGGCGCCATCCGACGCGCCCCTGCTCTTCAGCGCCTTCTCCATGCAGGGCAGGACGTTCTCGGAGTTCGGCGTCGAGGCCGACGACGCCGAGATCCCCCTCCCTCGCGCGCTTCGCGGCCGCGCGCCCGCGGAGCGCCTCACGATCGCGGAGCACCCCGTATGGGTCCACGCGAGCCGCACCCGCTGGCTCTCTCGATACGCGGGCTCACGGGCGCTCTGGAGCGACTGGTTCTTCGATCACGCGGGGCTGCGCGCGTTTCTGTCGTTCATCGAGGCGCGCCTTCGCGGCGACCTCGGTCGCTACCTCGGCACCTGCTACTTTCTCATCAGCCGCCGAGCACCGGACGCCCAGCGCGCGCCCCTCGCGCCCGACGCGCTCCCGCGCCGCGGCGCGGCCTTCGGGGTGGGCACGTACTTCTTCGTCCCGACCGCCGACGCAGACGGTCTGGCGCTCGTGCGCGAGGCGCTGCGAGCCTTTCGCGATCGCGCGATCGAGGCAGACGGACGGCCCTACCGCTACGGCTGCGACGAGCTCGACGAGGCCGCGTGCCGTCGCGTCTACGGCGACGCCTACGAGCGGGCCGTGGCGCTGCGGCGCGCGCTCGACCCCGACGGCCTCCTCGGTCGCGATCAGGGCTGAGCGACCGCGATCATGGCTGAGCGACCGCGATCACGAGCACCTCGTCGGTCTCGTCGGGGAGGTCCACCGCGAGCTCCCCGCCGTCGAGGAACACCTGCGCGCGAGCGCGATATCGACGCGGCGCGTCCCGCTGAAAGGGTAGCGTCGCGCGGAACTCCGTCGCGCCTGCGTCGAGCATGCACTCGACCTCCGCGGGGGCGTCGGCCGGAGGCGAGCGCGACGTGAGGGTGACCAGCGCGCCGAGGTGATCGCCCGGCGCCACGAGCACGCCGGTGATGGTCTCGACGCGGAGGTCGGTGTCGCCCACGAGGAGCAGCGCGCCGCGCCCGTCGCGCCACGCCTCCTGTCGCTCCGAGCCGTCTCTGCCCATCTTCCGCTCGCGGTACCTGAAGCCTCCGAGCGCGCCCTCGACGGGCGGAAACCACCAGCGCGCCGCGGGGCTCTCGCGGTCGACGCGGACGACGCGGCGGCGCTCTCCCTCGGCTCGCTCGAGCTCGACGATCACCGCCTCGTAGCGATCGAGCGGGTCTTGCAGGTCGATCGTCACCGCGCGGAAGAGGTCTGACGCGACGTCGAACAACACGAGCGGCTCGCCCGCCGTGACGCGAGGCTTCACGACGAGCTCCTGCCCGTCGGCGAGCGTGAGCGTCACCTCGACCCGCACGACGGCATCGACGCCGACCGAGATGCGCAGCGCGGGCCGCTCGACCGCGACGACGAAATCATCGTGGGCGTCGTCTTGCCAGACTCGAACCTGAATCCGCTTCACCACCGTCGGGTCGAGGACCCCCGCGACGATCTCGAGCGCGCGGCGCCCCGAGAGCCCCGCGGGATCGAGGACGAGCGTGCGTTGCGTGAGCGCCTTCCAGGCGGGCTCCTCCTCGCTCCGATCGACGAGGTCTCGGAGCACGCGTACGCGATACTCCAGCGAGGTGTCGGGGAGCGTCGCCGACGCATCGGGGT
>JBPOHC010001135.1:0-1907 GCA_052035985.1 Myxococcota bacterium
CTCCGGCGCACCGTCGGGGGAGCGCGCGCCAACGCGAGGCTGCACGCGACCCGGCGCGTCGACGGTCGTGATCAGCGCTTCGTGCGCCCGATCACCGAGGGCGGCGCCGCGCTCGATGCGCTACCCAACCCCATCGAACGCCTCACGATGGAGCCACTCTGGGACGCGCGTGCCTCGCACCACCTCCTGCTCGCCTACGGCCCCGGTCTCAACCTCTCAGAGCACATCGACTCGCGCCACGACAGCAAGAGCCCCGAGGTCCGTCGGGTCATCACCCTCTTCGATCCGCTCGCCCAGGTCGCGAGCGCCGAGGCCATGCTCCGTGAGCGGAGCGACGCGCCCGCGGTCATCGCGATGGCCCGCAAGCTCCTCTCGCACGTGCTCGCAGACATGCCCGTCACCGTCGCCGAAGACGATGCGGCGCTGCGCTTCCGCATGGGTGACGTGGCGCTCTCCGCCGTCGATCTGCCCGACGGGTTCCGCGCGACGATCGCGTGGCTCGTCGACCTCTGCGCGTGCTGGCACACGCTCGCGCCCGAGGCGGCGAAGAGCGGCGACCCCAAAGACATCCAGGCCCTCGTGCTCCTCGACGAGATCGATCTGCACCTACATCCGAGGCTTCAGCGGGTGCTCGTTCCCAGGCTCCGCGAGGCCCTGCCGCGCGTGCAGTGGATCGTGAGCACGCACTCGCCCCTCGTGCTCGGCAGCTTCGACATGCGCGAGATCGTGATGCTCCAGTCCGATGAGCACGGGCGCGTGTCGCGACGCGAGATCGACCGTCAGGTGATGGGCTTCACCAGCGACGAGATCTACCAGTGGCTCATGGAGACCACGCCGCGGAGCGCGGCCATCGAGCGCCTCACGGCGACGCTCGACGAGCCGCTCGCGGCGGAGACGCAGGCTCGCCTCCTCGCGCAGTCGCCCGAGCACAGCGACGACGACGTGCGCCGCGCGTACGAGTTCCGCGCGCAGCGCTTGAGGCAGCGGGCGGCGACGGGCGTGCGAGAGGGGACGGACTCGCCCGAAGACGAGGAGCCCGAGACGTGAGGCGGCTGCGACGTCCCGCCGTCGCGCTGCCCACGCTCACGCACGACGGTCCGGGTGCTCGCGAGCATCTGCGACAGGTCGGCGACGCGTCGTTGCGCGAACGCTTTCCGCCTCACTGGCTGCACCCCGACGTGCGAGGCGCGCTCCGCGCGATGCAGGGGTGGGTCTGCGCGTACTGTCTCAAGGAGCTCGCCGACGGAGACGAGGTCGAGCACTTCAGGCCCAAGAGCGTCTACTGGTGGCTCGCGTACGACTTCTCGAACTACTTTCTCGCGTGTCACCGATGCAATCGCGGGAGCGTGAAGGGCACGCGCTTTCCGCTCGCGGAGGGGGCCGAGCGGACGACCTGGGCGGCGCGCGATCGCCTCGATGATGAGCCGCGCCTCGTCGCCGATCCCGTGTGTGACCCCGTCGAAGACTGGTTCACCGTCGACGTGCTCGAAGGGAGCTGCCCCGTCGAGGTGCGCCCCTCGGTCGACCGTGCGAGTCGCGCGTTCTCGGTGGCGCAGCGCTCCATCGAGTTCTTTCAACTGAATCAAGACGTCGATCTCGTGCAGGAGCGAGCACGGGCCTACGTCGGCGCGTTCAAGCTCTACAAGTCGAGAGAGTTCGAGGCGCTTCGTCGACGTGCCAGCCGCTACGCGCCGCAAGGCATGACGTGGCGAGCGTTCCTCGAGTCGATGGTCGACGACGTGGCGCCCCCGACGCCCGATGAGGAACTCCTGTGGTTCCTCGACGACGTGGACGCGAAGCTCCGCGTACACGATGCGCTCTACGCGCGCGGCCGAACGACCGACGCGACCGAGCGGGCGCGCGAAGAGCTCGGCTGGCTGCTCGCGGTCATCGCGCGCGATCCTCCG
>JBPOHC010001027.1:0-2127 GCA_052035985.1 Myxococcota bacterium
TCAGGTAGGAAGTGAGCCATGCGGATCACCCGCCTCTCGCTCACGAACTTCCGCGGTTTTGAACGGCTCGAGCTCGACCTCGATCGTCCCGTGACTGTGCTCGTGGGCGTGAACGGCTCGGGCAAGACCTCGGTGCTTCGCGCGATCTGCGCCGCCGCACACGCCGCGCAGCATCAATTCGAAGCGTCCAGCGACGACCTTCGCGTGGCCCTCGACGAGCGCGATGTTCGCGTTGGCGCTCGTGAGAGCGCGGTGACAGGTCGCGTTCAACAGGGACAGTGGGACCACTCGTTCCGACTCGAGCACATCGATGGCTCTGGCTGGGGGCTGCGTGCGATTCCGCACTCGCCGTCCGGACCCAATGGAAAACGCCCCTTCGCGTTCTTCGTGGGGACCGACCGCTACCTCTTGCACGCCAGCGTGCAACTCAACTTGAGCGCAATCGATGACCTTGGCCTCACCGCTTCGGTGCCCGGCTACGCCCGCTTTCTCGCGTGGTTCAAGGAGCGCGAGGACGCCGAGAACGCGCGGCGGGTCACGGCGCGCGACTTCGACCTGCAAGACCCTCAGCTCCGGGCCGTGCGCGAAGCCGTCGCCGCGGTGATGCCGGGGTACGAGCGGCTTCGCATCGAACGCGACCCGACCCCGGCGATGGTCGCCACGAAAGACGGGACCGAGCTCCGTCTCGATCAGCTCTCCGACGGAGAGCGCAACCTCATCGCGCTCGTCGGTGACCTCGCGCGTCGCATGGTGCTCGCCGACCCCGCGGCGGAGTCTCCCCGCGAGACCGAGGGGCTCGTGCTCATCGACGAGCTCGAGCAGCACCTGCACCCGGCGTGGCAGCGGCGCGTGATTCCTGCGTTGCGGAGGGCATTCCCGAAGACGCAGCTCGTCGTCACGACGCACTCGCCGCAGGTGATCTCATCGGTCCCCGAGTCCGCGGTGATCGTGCTCGACGGGAGCGCCGCCCACGCGATCGCCAGCGCCACGAAGGGACGCGACACCAACGCGATCCTTCGCGAGGTCTTCGGCGTGACGGAGCGCCCCGAAGACGTACGCGAGGAGATCACCGCCATCGCGAGCCTCATCGACGATGCGCAGCTCTCCGTTGCGCGCGCGCGGCTGGCCGCCCTCGCAGACGCCCTCTCCGAGCGCGACGAGGAGGTGCTTCGACTTCGAACGAAGCTCGACTTCGCCGAGGTCGGGCTGTGATCCATGTTCGCAAGGGGCCGCCTCCCGTTGCGCTGACCTCGTTCCGTCAGACCCTCGACACGTCGACGGACCCGCCGCGCCGCGCGCGCTACGACGGCCCTGCGTTCACGGAGGTGAAGGCGGCCATACGCGTGGCGCTCTGCGAAGAGCAACGCCACGTCTGCTGCTATTGCACCGACCGGATCACCCTCGCGAGCGACGCGATGAAGGTCGAGCACCGCGTGCCGCAGCATGGGCCGAATGCGGCGCCCTCGCGCGACCTCGACTGGGCCAATCTCCTCGGCGCATGCAGCGGGAGCAAGCCCCGTCATCGCGGCGCCGACGCGCTCCATTGCGACTCCGCGAAGGGCGACGCGGCGCTCACGCTCGACCCCACCAACGAGTCCCACGTCGCGACGATCTCGTACACGCGCGGCGGGAGGATCACGTCGAGCAACGCGCGCTTCGACGCCGAGCTCAACGAGGTGCTGAACCTCAACCTCGACGCGCTCGTCGAGCTTCGCGAAGGCGCGCTCGCTGAGTTGACGCGGCTGCTCCATGAACGACACGGGGTGAACGACCTCCCCGTGGCGAAGTTGAGGAAGCTCCGCGACCATCTCCGCACGCCGCCTGACGGTCGGCTGCGTCCCTTCGCGGGGTACCTCTGCTGGTGGTTGGAGCGCGCCATCGATCGACGCGCGGGCAACGGCTGAAGCGTCGACCCCTCGCGACGTGGCGCGACGTCTTCGCCGCCTCGCCCTCAAGTCTCCGACCGCGCCTGCCGTAGAGCTTTCTGTGAGACCCACACCGCGGGCGCGATGGTGCGCTCGCCGCGTCTCAGAAAGCGCAGCAACGCCCATGTCGTCACGCGTCGCCTCGACGGCCTCCACCGCGCGCTCCAAGAGCACGCCGAGCATTCCGCCGCAGGCCGTGGTC
>JBPOHC010000553.1:0-1942 GCA_052035985.1 Myxococcota bacterium
TGCCTTGCCCTGCTCCCCAACGGACCCACGGGAGAAGTCCCTTCGGTTCAGGGTACCACGCACACAGGAACTCTCGCGCCCTGTCGGCGTCGGCTTCGATGCGGAAACATGCCGCGCGCGCACGTGAGGCGAGCGCGTGCCAACGTTCGAACAGCAGCATCCTGCTCGCGTCCGACACAGCGATATCCCGGTCGACGAGGAACTCCGCCCACCACGCTCGGTCTTTCGGGGCTGCGTCGCGAAGTGCGTCGCGCCAGTCGTATCGCTGTCGCGTGGGATCGTCTCGCTCGGCGTCCAAGCGCTCTCGATCGACGCCCCGCGGTGACGCATCGCGAACGGAGTTGGGCGCGAGCGCCTCGATCGGCCTCAGCTCGGCGCTGCCATCGAGGCGCTCGTTCGTCGCGGCGTCGACGGAGCGGCGCCAAGCGTCGTCGTCGTCGTCCCGGCTCCAGTCGAACTCGCCGACCCAGCGACTCGTGGGAACCTCGCGCATCCGTCTGGCGAGGAGCGGCTCGTGGCGGGCTTCCGCGAGCAGAATCGGAAGCGCGCCCCCCGGAGCGTCCTCGTGGGCCTGTGTGTCCGGGGTGAGCGTCCTCGGGAGGGAGAGCGCGCGCTGGAGGCTGTAGATCCCTCGGGGCCACACGGGCAGAAGCTGGCGGACGGTGGGGAGGAGGGCCGCATGATGCTTGAAGCCACCCCGCACGGGGACCTCGAGCTGCGCCCACCTGTCCGAAATCGACCACTCGTGGATCCAGATACGGTGATCGAGCGGGAGCATCTTCTCCGTGAGCGCGCGCCCAGTGCGGCCGTCGATGCCAGCGCCTCCTCCGCCGCTCATGTGATCCAGTCGGTGGTAGTCCGCGGTCGTCACGAACGCCAGGCGGTCTTGCCTGAGCTCATCGAGCAGCGCCCTCCGCCAGCGCCAGAACTCGGAGTTCTCGATGAGATCGAAATCGTCGAGAGGGACGACGACGAGCGCCACCTTCGCGAGCTCGAGCACGCGCGCGAGAACGCACGAGAGCTTCTCTCGAAGGCAGAGGCGATCCGTCGCTCCCTGCAACACGTACTGAGGATATTCCTCGATGCTCGTCGAGAGTTCCAGGGCGAGCGCGTCGTAGCCGTCCCCTGAGCGCGCGGCGAGCGACGCGATGGCGTTGAATTCCTTGCGGCATTCGCCACGCTCGCGCTCACGCGGGAGGCGATCCCAGAGCGGCTGGTGGCGCAAGATCTGGCTGAGCACGGCGACCGCAGGCACCGACTTCTCGGCGACCGCCGTGCAGTCGATCGGCTCGACCACCGACAGGCAGGGCTCGCCCGAGAGCGCTCCCGCCGCCATGCGAAGCGCGTGCAACGCGGTGGATTTCCCGGCGCCCCTCGGCCCCCCGAAGGCGAAGACGTTGGGGACCTCGCGGTCGATGACGCGGGCCCCTCCCCGATCGCGCTCCTCTCGCGCACGCCCTGCCACGAGGTCCGCGTGCGCCCGGAGGAGCTTGCGCATCTCATCGACCGCGAAGACCTGGGAGTCACGCAGGTCGCCAGCCCAGGGGTTGTCACGGGGATCGCGCGGGCTCATCGCAGTTGCTCCAGCGGGGCGTGCGCCCAGCTCTGGTGAAGCTCTGATCGGATTCCCCATGTGTGCCCATCAGAGTCCATTCCGAGCCACCCCGCGAAATACAGGTCTTGCTCGGACTCTGGCGGGGGGAAGCGATTGGTCATCGTGCGAGTGTGGCGCTCTCCTTGGACATACCCGCGCATGGGCTCGACCAGCGACGGGACCTCCCTCAGAATGCTCGTGAGATGCTCCCTCCAGCGCTTCACGACGTCGGGCGGGCGGACGCGGAGCGAGTCGACCGTCTTCGCGAAGATCCGGTCAGTGCCCGCCTCCTTCGCGCTCTCGACACAGAGTGAGCGGAATCGCTTCAAGAACTCGTGAACGAGCGCG
>JBPOHC010000472.1:0-7279 GCA_052035985.1 Myxococcota bacterium
AGGGCGACTCCACGTCCTGTCGTTCGCTCGAACAAGCCGACGTGCCAAGCCCAAAGTCGATCGCACGCGTCCCCAGTTGCTCCGCCCGTGACCGTCAGATTTCGTCGGATCTGCTCTGCCGTCTACAGTTGGAGGCCGCGCTCCAACGGATGGAGGTCCAGAGCCGCGCGGATCAGGTGCGCCTGCAGGCAACGTTGCGCGGTCTCGAGGAGCGGCTTCAGAGGCTGCGCTGACGGAGCCGCCACGCGCTTGCGGCCGCGCAGCGTGATCGTTACGGAGACCCGTTCGCGAGCGGGGGCCGCTCCGCGGGAGGCATCGCGGCACCGCGAATGCGGTTGGTTCCGTCGTCCATGGGGCGGAGCGCGCCGTAGGCTGCCACGCCGCTGAACCCGTTGCCCTCGCCGTAGTTGCCCGACGCGAGACCGCCGACCTCGTTCGCAACAGCGCCGAAGCGCGCGTTGCCGGTGAACTCATTGGCGACCGCGGAGACCCCCATCCCCGCCATGCTCACGGAGAGCCCGTCGCCGACCATCAGCATGCCGCGATCCGTGGCGACGGCGCCCATCCGCGTGTCGAAAATGCCATTGCATTGGATGCTCACGAGAGAGGCTGAAGGGGTGCTGCCGACGCCGAGCCCCACGTTGCCGACCACCGCGCTGGCGAGCACCTCGCGCCCGAGCGCGTTGTCTGCGAGAAACACGCCCGGTCCGCCGTTCGACGCGATCAACGCGCCGCGGATCGAGAGGCTCACACCGAGCCCCTGCGCGACGACGCCTGCCCGCGCGTTCCCGACGATCTCACTGCCGCGCCCCTGATTGCGCGGAGCGTCCGCGAGGTCGGTGTCCACGAGCACGCTCGCGCCGTTGGCCAGCACGAGCCCGTCGCCGTCCATGATTGCGCCCGACCGCGTGGCCGAGAGCGAGAGCAGACGCGCCTCAACGGTCCTCGAGTTCTCGATGTAGAGAGCTGCGCTGGTGTTGCCGATGCTGACAACTCGTTCGAGGCAGTCGTGCGATCCACCAGCGGTGCCCGTCGTACAGTCACGCGCCCCGCCGGAAGTGTCCGCGTCGTTGAAGAGCTGGACGCCCTGACGTCCCTGGTTCATCACCATCGACTCGCGGAGGTCGAGGTGCGCCGCGTCCGCACGTATCCCCTGGAGCAGTCCGTCTCGCACGAGGATCCTTCGGAGAACCCCACGGCCGCGGGTGAGAAGCACACCGATCCTCGTCGGCCGAAGCACAGAGACAGATTCTGCGTTCACCGTTGACCCGTCAGCGCGGATACCGTTGCCCGCGTCTTCGATCGACACCTCGTTGACCTGAAGCAAGGCGCCTCCGCTCGCCGAGAGCGCGACGTCGGCGTCAGACGGGGCGCCGCCGACATACCGCAGCGAAAGGCCGCGGAGCCTCAGCGCCCCGCTGGAGCCCGCAATCGACAAGCCCGATTGACCGTGAGGAACCGTGATCGTCGTGCCGCGCGTCGGGCCGGTGCCTACCAGGGTGACGTCGCCTCGCGCGGTCAGCGGCCCCGAGAGCGTGAACGCCCCACGTGCGATGACCGAGCCACCAGACGCCGGAAGCGCGCTGAACGCGTCGGGCAGCGAATTGAACGGGCGCCCCATGACACCGTCGCCGCCAGTCGCCGCAGTGGAGTCGACGTACACCACGGGGGAGCGGAGCGTCGTAGCCGCAGGCCATCCGCCAGGGGCCGACGTGAGATCAGCGCCGACCCTCGTGCAGTTGACGTTCTCGGGGCCCGTACCGTCACGCAGGGGCGCTTCGTTCTCCCCCGCGCAGCGCACGGGGATCCACGTCCTTCGCATGCCGGAATCACCCACGGGCATCGGTGTATCGACGGCGGCTTCGCGGACGTCCGAGACCGTGCTGACGTCGCCCGAGACGTCTCCCGATGCGGTGTCGGAGGGAGCGTCAGACATAGCCTCCGTCGAGTCGGCCGGGGTCGGCGTGGCGTCGGCGGACATATCGGCCCCTACGTCCGTGTTCGCTGCGTCGACCGGCGGTGGGGATGAGTGGCACCCCGACATCGCGACGAGTACCACGACGCATAGACTAGACTTCCCCGCGAATCGCATCGTCGCGTTGATACCCCAGGGGCGCAGGCCGTGTCGAGGCCGACGCAACAGCACGCGCAGAAGGGTTGCACGTCTCGCACTACGAGATGATAACGTCGCGACCTGCGAGGGTCGTGAATGTATTGGGGGAAGCTTCGAGAGGTGCTTTGTGCGGTCGTTCTCCTCGGGTGCTCTTCGAGCGCGCGCCCCGCTGATGGCGGCGACGCGACGCACGATCTCGTGTCGCCGAGTGACACGTCGGACGCAACGACGCTCTCGGACAAGGCGGACGCAGGCGCTCCGCTCGATGGGTCGATCGACGCAGCAAGCGTGGACGTGAGCGACGCGCAGATCATCGACGCTCCGAACGATCTCCAGGAGCGAGACGCCGACGCGACCCACGACGCAGATGATGGACGCGATGGGACCACGCCAGAACCTGATGGCAGCCCGGACGCGACAGACGCAGCGAGCGACGCTTCCGAGGTCGGAGACGACACCCCCGGTCGCTGGGAGTGTCCTCGTGACTGGGTGCGATACGAGGCGGGAGGCTGCGGCCCTGCCGTGCTTCTGTGTGCGGCCGACGGTGGTGCTGCGTCAGGCGCATGTGAGGGCGTCGACATCACCCGCCCGCACGCAGTGACAGACCCCGATGGCGGCGTCGGCACAAGCTTCTACCGCCTGCCCGATGGTGGAATCGGAGGCGGTTGGTCCGCGACTCCGTGGACCTGCCCGACAGGCTGGCGCTCGCTTTCCGACGGCACCTGCGATCCCGCGATCCCGACGGACTGCCCCGCGGGCAGTTCACCCCTCCCCGGCGGACGTTGCACCTCCACGGCGATGCGCGATTGCCCTTCCGGCGAGTTCGCGGACGTCAGTGCCGAGGCGGGTGCGGCGCGTGTCGTCCATGTGCGCGCTGGCGTCACGGCTGGCGGTGACGGCAGCGTAGGCGCCCCTTTCGCGACGATCACCGACGGAGTTCGAGCCGCGGGAGATGGCGGATGGGTGCTCCTCGCAGCGGGGACGTACCCCGAAGCGGTCGTCATCACGAGTTCCGTTCACGTCGTCGGGCGCTGCGCCGCGATGGTGCGCGTTGAGGTGCCCGAAACGATGTCGCGCGCGGGCGCGGAGGTCTCCGGTGCGTCCACGCAGGCAGACCTCCGGGGCATCACGCTCACTGGCAGGCACTACGGCGTGTACGTTCACGACGGCGGCTCGTTGATCCTGCGCGCGAGCGCGGTGCTGGAGTCCGTGCAGGACGGGGTGTTCGCCGAGGGCACAGCGACCCACCTGACGCTGGATGACGTGCGCGTCGCAAACACGCATCCCAGCCCCGACGGCGAAGGCTTCGGCGTGAAGCTCGAGGCAGTCGCGTCAGCGACGCTTCGCAACCTCGCAGTCGAAGGAAGCCGCGTCGTCGGCGTACACGCGGGCGACAACACCGCGTCGCTCACGCTCGAAGATTCGCGCGTCTTCGACACCCGTCCCGTCGAGGGTCGGCCCTCCGCGGGCGTGTGGATTCGTGCGGGTGGCCACGCGAACATCCGCCGGGTGATGATCGACACGAACCCGCACTGGGGGTGCCTCACGACGGGCCGCGACGCGCGCACGACGCTCTCCGACGTCGTGATCACACACACGATCCTCGGTGGAATCCCTGACTCCCAACACGGTGGCCTTGGCGCGCGAGAGAGCGCACAGGTGACGGCCACCCGGATGCTCCTCCGCGCGAACTACGCGGCGGGCGCGCACACCCGGGCGGGGGGCGCCGTCCTCGAGTTGTCGGATTCGGTCATCGAAGAGACCGGGTCAGACATCTCGACGAGGGCGGGCGATGCGCTCGTCGCAGACGGCGACTCCACGTTGCGCGCCGCGCGGTGCGTGCTTCGGAACAACGAGGGCTTCGGCCTCGCGTCGTCCACTGAGATACACGACTTCCCCACCACCTCACGGTTGGAAGCGACCGACACCCTCGTGGAAGAGACCCTCCCTGGAACGGAAGGGTTCTGGGGCACCGGCATCGGCGCGCTCGTGCAGGGCAACGTCACCGCGAACCGCGTGTTCGTCGTCGGATCAACGGAGCTCGCGGTCGGCGCGGCGGGGCTCACCAGCCTCTCGCTCACCGACGTCATCGTGGCGCGTTCGTCACCGGGAACGCGCGGCTACGGCATCGGACTCGGAGTGGCCTACGGCGCGAATCTTCGCTTCGACCGCCTCGCGGTCGTCGACGTGCACGGCGCCGCGCTCCTCACCGACCAACACGTCGAAGCCTTCGGACTACCACCCGGATTTCCCCTGCCGAGGTCATCGATCGTGGGGAGGGACCTGTTCGTCCGCGGCGTCGCGCCCAGCCAGGTGAGCTACGACCCCATGCGGCCGACTGTTCCTACGGGCGAGCCGCAGGCGAACGGTGTCTCCGTCGGCACCGACACCTCGATCGACCTCACGCGCGCAGTGATCGCGCGGGGGCAGCGAGGCCTCGCGATCTTCGCTCCGCTCGCGATCCACGACGGCGTCATCGCCGATCAAGACTCTGCGGGCGTGCGAAACACGACGTCATTTTCTGCCCTGCCCACGCTCGATCGCGTGGTCTTCGTGCGGAACACCTCGCCGATGATCTCCGTCGACAACAGCCTCATCGAAGGCCGCCTCCCCGTCACCCGCAACTGATGCGCTTCACCTCTTCGCTCGCTTCATCGTGTGGTTGCCGCGGGTCACGGCCTCGTGTGACGATGCGCGCGCTGTGACGCCCGCATATGAACCTCCGCGCGACGGGGTACGCATCGCCGACCGGTACACCCTGAGCGGCCCGAGCCGTGATCGGGGACTCGGCGAGGTATGGCTCGCCCGCGACGATCGCACGAACCGAGCGGAGCGGATGGTGAAGTTCCACGGGCTCGGAAGTGCTTCCGAGGCGGACGCGCGCGCGCTCGTGACGCGGCTGCGGGAGAACGCCGCGACGGGCTTCGCGACGGTCCTCGATGGTGGCGTATGGCAGGGGCGGTTGTTCCTCGTCCACGAGCCCTGCGCTGGACGCTCGCTGCGACACTGGATCGACGGGTGGCACACGACGTTGACGCCCCCCTCCCCCGGCGTTCTCAAGGCGCTCTTTCTCGCGCTTTGTTCAGCGCTGCACGAGGCCCACGGACGCGGACTCGCGCACGAGCGCCTCAACCCGCGGAGCGTGGTGATCACGTCGGTGAAATCCCCTCGGCCGCTGCTGGTGTTCGACGGCGGGATCGCGTCGTTTCTGTCCGGTGATGATCAGGCGCTCTGCGTCGACTACCTCGCGCCCGAACAGGTGGACCGCCCGAAGAAGGTCGGCGCCGGAGACCAGAAGCGCGCGGACCTCTTCGCGCTCGTCGTGATCCTCGCGGAGCTCCTGACCCTGCGCTCGACGCCGAAGCCCGGCACGCGAGAGACCTGGGAGCATCTGATTCGAAACTCGCCCCGCAAGGCGCTCGCTGCCCTCGTTCCGCGCCCCGAAGACACGCCCGAGCAGGTCTGGCTGCTCTTCGAGCGGCTCCTCTTCAACCGCAACGACCCGGAGATCGCGAGCGCCTCGAAGGTGCGCAAGGCCGCCCGCGAGGCGTGGGAGGCGGCAGGCGTCCGCGACGAATCACCGGAGTCGCTCCGCGAAGCGCCGCAACCGGTCGCGCCCCCCTCCGGCGCGCGCGCCTCGGCATCACCGCCGCGAGAGTCTGCGCCTTCGAGCGCTCGCAGCGAGAACCCGTCGCGAGAGCCTCAGCCCGCGGCGCCCTCGAAGGCCGTGGTGGTTCAGGCGTTCTCGGTCCCTGCATCGAACCGGGCGCCGCCGCCGCGTGACGCGCCGACGCCCGCCGCGGCCCCCGTGGTCGCGAGCACGCCGACGCCGATCGTCCAGCGGGAAGCTCATCGACCGGCACCGCCGCCAGCCGCACCTGCACAGAAAACGCAGGATCTGGGCGCGGATACCCTCCTCGACTTCGACGACGAGGAGTCGACCAACGTCGCGGGCCATCAGTCCGTCCGAGCGATTGCGCCATCCGCGATCGTCGCGATGACGAAACCCAAGGCCGATCCTGGGGGCGACACGCTCCCGGTCGACGAAGCACCAGCGTTCGACGCGCCCCCACAGCAAGCAGGCCGAGACGAGACACTTCACTTCGACCCTCCCTCGACTCGTCCCGCGGCCCCTTCCCCGGCGAACTTCATCGCCGAGGTGAGCCCCTCCGACGCCTTCGCGGGGATGCGTCCGAGAGGCGGCGACACGCTCCCCGTCGACCACGCTCGATCCCCGCTTGCGAACGCGAGCGCCGCGGCCCGCCCGGCTCCGATCGCCGCCCACACGCTTGATGGACGTGTCGCCCAGAAACCCGCGCGCCACGCCGACGACCCGCACACGATTCCGATCGTGCCGACATCGCGCGCGCCCTCCCCGCAGAATCCCCTGATGCCGTCGGGCTACCCCAACCTGCCGCAGAACTCTCCGAGCGACACGCTGCCGATCGAGCAGGGAGCGGTTCCCTTCAAGGCCATCGCCCCGTTGCCCCCTCCGCGGGCGGGCGCGTCTGCGGCGTCGCACCGGGTCTCCGCCGACCGGACCGAACAGCTCCCCGCGCGACCCGACGAACCGGCGTGGTCGAACCCTCGGCTGATCGTCGCAGTGATCGCCGCGGGTGTGATCCTCGGCGTCGGGATCACGCTGGCGATTCGCTGAAAATCGTTGACGCGGGATCGAGGCCGACGCGATCCTTCGCGGTGATCGTGTCATCGAGCCGATTGGGGGTCGAGCGTCAACATGCCAGCCGCAGCACGCGTTGGAGATCATCACACCTGCCCCAAGAGCGAGCCGGGACCGGTGCCGCACGTTGGAGGCGCGATCCTTCCGTCGGGGTGTCCGTCGGTGCTCATCCACGACATGCCCGCGGCGAGGGTCGGCGATCGCTCGATGTGCAACGGTCCGCCCGACACGATCGTGATGGGCGAGGCCTCGGTGCTCATCGCGAACAAGCCTGCGGCGAGGGTCGGTGACCCGACGTCGCACGGCGGCGTGATCGTAGCCGGGTGCGGCTGCGTGCAGATCGGCCAGCTCGCACAGGCCATCGTGATGCGCGACGCGGCCAAGAGCGGCACCCCCTTCTGCGAGGAATGCGCGCGTAAGAAGGCCGATGCTGACGCCAGGAAGAAGAAGCACAACAAGGCCAAGAAGAAGGCGAAGCCCGCAGC
>JBPOHC010000262.1:0-3511 GCA_052035985.1 Myxococcota bacterium
GCTGCATCTGCACCGCGGTCTGCCCCGCGTACACCACGTCACCCGGCTCCGACGGTCGAAGGTTCAGCGCGTCGCGGCAGAACAGCCGCATGTTGGCGATGGTCATGGTCAGGCGCTCCGGACGATCAGGTATCCCAGGTCGAGCATGTACTCGTCGACGGGCGTCGCCGCAGTCGACGGCGTCGACGTGGTGCACGCGAGCACCGTCGACACCTCGGTGAGCACGCGCGCCGCGAGCGCCGACGGATGCAGCGTCGACGGCGAGCCGTCCTCTGGCGCGGGGAACCGCGCGCTCACCACGTAGCCGTACGAATACTCGCCTGGCCCGAGGCCGTCGAAGTACGCGACGACGGCGGCCTTGATGTTCGCCCACGCGGGCGGCGCGGGCAGCACCACCGAGCTCGCCACCGGCACGCCAGCCATCGTCGCGACGGTGAAGGTCGTGCGACCCGTGCCGCCGTTGTAGCTGCCCACGCCGAGCGTCACGGGCGCGTAGCCGCCGCGAATCACGCTCGTCCCGAGGCGCACCAACACCGCCTTGCTGTTCTTCGCGGTGTGGTCGCCGCTCACCACCAGCGAGGTCGTGGTCGACGACGAGTGCACCGTGAAGCCCGCGTCGTAGGTGAACGGGAACGGCGTGCTCGACGCGGGCGTGATGCGGATGTCGACGTCTTGGGTCTGCTTTCGCGGCGTCTTGACCGTGTAGTTCCCTTGCGGGAGCGACGCGGGGCGCCACTGCCGACCCGTCGTGGTGACGCTCAGATCCGCGTCGCGGTCGCCCTCGATGTAGTCCTCGATCTGTGTGCACCGAAGCCCCGCCGAGGCCGCGCCGCCGATCGCGAACCGCGTGTTCTCCGGGTCGTCGGCGTCGGTCTGCACCGGGCCCACCGCGAGCACCGTCACGCATCCAGGAACCGAGGGCGTGCCCGTCGCCGGGAGGCTCACGCCTTCGGGCACCGGCATCGCCAGCGGGTACACGAACGCCTCGCTGACGCCCGTGACCTCGCGCACCTTCTCGCGCCAGTCGGCGCGGTTCGCGCTCGCCGGTCGCTCGCGCCGCCGGTCGAGCAGTCGTGCGCGCAGGTCTGCGTCGTCTTCGCGCTCGGCGCCGTCGCGGCGGTTCGTCGAGGTGCTGGTGACGGTGCCCGTCGAGGCGAACGACGTTGGCGGACTCGACCATGTCAGCACCGTGCCCGTCGAGATCGACCCCACGCCGCCCGTCGACTCGCACTCGACGAGGATCGTCGCCGCGCCCCCGCTGTCGGTCACGATCGACGCGAGCGCGCTCCCGTCGGCGTTGATGGTGTTGAACCGCGTGCCCGACGCGGTGGTGAGGTACTGCCCTGCGAGAGCCGTCGTGGCGCTCACCGGGCCCGAGACGGACACGTGACGCCGCGCGGTGACAGCGCCCTTGCGCGCGGTGCCATCGTCCTCGGCGTAGTCGTCGAGGGCCCCTCCCGACGCGCGGCGCAGGAGTACCTGCCCCGCGTTCTGCTGCGCCTGGATCTCCAGCCCCTCGAGCACGAGCGCGAGCGAGTCGGCCTCGGCGTACGCGTCGGAGTCCCTGTCGATCGCGAGGTCTTGCCCGCGCAGTCGGTACTTCGCGGCCCACACGCTGAGCAGGTCGTCACGGATCTCGGCGGCGCTTCGTGCGGCGAATGGCATCGGTCAGGACCTCAGGGCGTCGCGGTTGGTGACGGAGTCGGGGTCGTCGCAGAGGAACCCCGTGAAGCGCGTCGTGATCGCGACGTGCACGTACGCGGGGACCTGCTGACGCAGCACGCGATACAGCCGACCGCGCGTGAACCCCATCACATCGAGCTCCGCGTAGTCGCTCTCTGGAATCACCACCACGATGCGGAACACACCGCGCAGGTCGGTGTGCGCCACGCGGTTCGCGAGGATCTCGTGAATCACCGCGGTGGAGGAGAACGCGCGCGCCGAGAGCGTGAGCGCGTCGGGCGATCCCTCGAAGCGCGCGCGAGCCTTGGCGGTGAGCGCCGCCTGACGCTCTTCGAGGGTCGACCAGGACTCCGGCACGACGCCGAACTCGCGCTCGAGCTCCGCGACGAGTTCCTCGACCGTGCGCGGGTGCGCCTCAGCGACAGCGTCGCGCTGGCGCTGCCACGCGTACGCGAGGGCGTAGCCGAGCGCCGCGAGGTCGTCGGCGCGGTTCGAGTCCTTCGGCGCGTTGCCGTGCGCGGGCCCCAGCAAGAGCGCCAGCTCGCGCGCGAACCGCGCCGCGGTCGTCGAGCCGGTGGGGAGTTCGAACATCAGCGCTGCTCCATCGGGTAGCTCACGGTGGTGTCGACGGGCTCGCCGTCGCGACCCTTGCACACGACGCGCACGTCGAGGCTCGCATCGCCCGTGGGGAGCTTGCCCGGCGTGACGGCCACGACGAGGTCACGCAACGCGCCCGTGGCGGTGTACCGCGAGAGAGCGCGCTCGACCGACGCGCGGAGCTCCGCGGCGGCGTTGGTGCGGGCGTTCTGCGCGCGCGCGAGGTCGATGCCCCACGACGGGTCGCGCGCCGCGGTGCCCAGCTCCGTCGCCAGCGTCGCCGTGACGAGCTCGACGGCCGGCGCGCCGCGTCGCCACGACCCGCGCGCCGCGTCGAAGCGCACGTCGCGGCTCGTCGGGTCGAACTGGCGGGTGTAGCGGTTCATGTGATGGTCCCCGCGACGGTCACGTCGCTCGCGGGGATGCCGCCGCCGAGGGATCCGGCGGTGATGGTGACGTGCACCTCGGCGTGCGCGACCACGTGCGCGATGGCCGTGGCTGCGATGCTGTATGCGAGGGCCTTGAGCGCGCCCTCCTGATCCGACGACATCGGCGACGAGAACCCCGCACGGGTGTCCGTCGTCATCGCCTCGTAGATCTCGTGCGAGAGGCCGCTCGTGCAATCCGCGTCGCCTGCGTCGAGTGCCATCAGCTCGTCATCCCTTCGCGTGCGCGGCGCCGGTGCCGGTGAGGATCACGCCGCTGAGCGCGACACCGCCGGGGGGCGGGGGAGGCGCTGAACCCGCCGCGCCGGGCACGTAGGCGAACACCACCGGGTAGGGTCCCGCGGTCGCGACGAGCGTGCCCACGTTGAGCGAGTCTTCCTCGCGCGCGATGCGCTTCGACCCGCCGTTGAGCGTGATGTCGCGGCCCGAGGCGGCGGTGACCTGCACGTCGCCATCGCTGGTGATCACGACCGTCGCGCCCTTCGCGGTGAGGGTCACGCCGTCGGTGCGCATGCGCAGGGCGACCGTCACGTCGCCGCACGCGGAGAGGCGCGTTTCGCCCGCGTCGAGGTCCGTGGGCGTCGCGGCCTTGTCCCAGAGCTTCACCACGACGACCTCGTCGCCGAGCTCTACGCCGAGCGCGCGCAGGGTCCGTCGTACGATGGGCCGCGCGGCGACGCCGAGCTGCGTGAGCACCTGCGCGGCCTGGTCGTCGACCGTGGCGGCGGTCGCGTCGTCGCCCTCGTCGCCATCGCCCGCAAGGCCCACGCCGAGGAGCTTCGACG
>JBPOHC010000039.1:0-2759 GCA_052035985.1 Myxococcota bacterium
TCACTTCTCACCACGAATCACCGCTCATCCGCCGCGGCAGACGCCCGGCGCATCGGAGACCTCCATGACCGGACCTCACGTCGTCACCAGCGTGCAGCAGCGACGGATGCACGCGCCCAACAGCCACGGGATGCACCCCGAAGCCGCCCGCGTCCTCGCGATGCGCGGCGTCGATCCGCAGGACTTCTCGCAGCGCGCCACCACCCGCAGCGCGCACGTCGACGTCGGCGCCCTCTCGGGCTTCACCCTCGGCCAGCGCTTCGACGCGCACGCCCCCTCGCCCGCGCACTTCGCACAGGCGCAGGGAGGCGGCGATCCGCGGGTGCAGCGCTTCCTCCAGGGCCTCGGGACGACCGAGTACACGAAGGTGCGCGCGAAGTATCAGCAGTGCTTCGGCCTCGACCCCGGCGACGCCGTCGTCGAGGAGCTGCTCACGCAGGCCGCCGTCGAGTGGAAGAACTTCGACACGATCCACGCGCGCGTCTGCCCGATCCAGACCGAGGCGCTCGTCGCGGGGCGCTACCTCGAGTACGACCGCGCGGGGCAGCGCCAGGTTGTCGACTCTCGCATCGGCCCCGACGGCGCCGTGCGACGTGTGTCTCGCCGCGTCTCGTCGCGGAGCTTCTCGACGGACCCGCGCGCGCTCGAAGGGTCGATCAACCGCCTCGCGCAGTCCGTCTCTCCGACGCTCAACAAGCTGTCGAGCGAGACCGAGTTCGTGATGGGCATGCACGACCGCGAGATGGAGCGCGACGTCGCGTCGGCCCTCGGTGACCCCGCGAGCTACCCCGCGTCGAACATCGTCACGCTCGGCTCGTCGTTCCGCTGGAACGGCGGCGCCGCGGCGATCCCCGTGCAGAACGTCCTCGATCTGCTCCTCGCGATCCCCGCGTACGTGAACCACTGCGTGTTCTCGGACCTCGCGTGGGGCGCCGCGCAGGTCAACACGCAGCTTCAGCACATCCTCCTGGGGAGGTTCCGCGCGACGGATGGCGTGCTCTCGCCCGCGGAGTTCGCGCAGTTCTTCGGCGTCGAGAACGTCTGGATCACCAAGCACCTCATCGAGGAGGGCGGCACCGTGCGGCGCACCTGGTCCGAGACCGACGCGTGGTTCGGCCACGTGAACCCCGCGCGCGATGAGCCCACGACGGCGAGGCGCTTCCGCACGGCGCTGCCTGGAGGACCTCAGGGCGTGCACGTGCGCACGTACTTCGATCCGCGCGGGCCGATGGGCTCCGACAACGTCGTCGTCACGCGCCAGGACTCCGGCGTCGTGTTCGTCGGCCCCGACTTCGGCGGCCTCATCCGAGGCGTGCGTCAGACCGGTCCGTGATCGAGAGCACCACGAGGAGAACAACCATGCCCGACCCCGATGTCACTCAGAACGAACCCGCGAAGCCCGAGCGAAGCGCGGAACTCAAGGCCCGCGTCACGGCCATCGAGCGAGACCTCTCCGACGCGCGCAAGGAGCTCGAGCGAAGGGAGGGCGCGATCGTCGAACTCCAGCGCGAGCTCACCGAGGCGCGGAGCGCGGGCGACGCCCTTCGAAGCGCCCTCGTCGATCGGGAGGCCGCGCTCGAACAGATGCGCAGCGAGGTCTCCGCGAGAGACCGCACCATCGAGCACCTGCGCGCCGAGCTCGGTCGACGCGACACGGCGCCGGCTCGCGCCCGCACGCGAGGGTCGATCGTCGCGATGAGGGCTCGTCACCGCCTGCACTTCAGCGCGGGCGGAGAGGCTGTGAGCGTCGACGCGGGCAGAGAGTTCCGCGCGTCGATCGCCGACCTCGAAGACGACCGACTCGTCGAGGGCGCCGACTTCGAAGTGATCGGCTGACGCGGCCATGAGCGCCGCTCCTCGCTACGTGGGCGTCACCCTCGCCGAAGCGATCGCGTATGTGCGCGACACCGTCGGCGAGGAGGACTTTCTGCGCGTCTTCGACCTCGATGGCGATGGCGTCGTGGCGCCCGACTCGATCGACGCGCGGGCCTTCGTGCGCGCGGTGTGCTCCGCCGAGACCGAGGTCGACGAGCACCTCGCCGCGTCGCACGGGACGCCGTTCGTGGGCGCCATTCCAGACAGCGTGCGCGAGGTCTCGGCGCAGCGATGTCTGTGGTGCGCGGTGCGCACGCGTTCGTCGATGAGCGACGCCGAGCGCTCGCCGCTGCGACTGCTCTACAAGGACACCGACGCGCGCCTCGAACGCATCAAGCTCGACGCGGGAGGGCGCATCCCAGGGCGCCCCGCGCCCGATCCCGCGGCGACGTCGCTCGCACGCGCGAACGAGCCCCCCGCGACGCCGTGGCAGGACATCGCGACAGGCAAGACCTGGAGCGGCTTCTGATGGGCGCCGCGACATCGTCGATCGTCGCGCACGCGGGAGAGACATGATGAGCACGCGCGACGTCGCCGCCGAGAACGCTCGCCTCGCCGTCGAGGTCGAGGCGCTGCGGCTCAAAGCCGAAATGGCCTGGCTGGAGCGCCTCGTCGCGCTCGCGCCGGGAGCCACCGACGTGAAGGTCGCAGCGGAGACGGTCAGCCTTCTGGCGTGGGCGGGGCAGCCGGGGCGACAGCAACGGCCGGGGCCTTGAGCATCTCGCGGAGCTCCTTCACGACGGCGACCTTCGTCGAGGGCTGCTGGTGCTTCGACGCGTGGAACGCCGCCAGCGCGATCGCCGCGCGCTCGGGCTCGGTCGTCTCGCGGAGCGCCATCACGCCGTCGAGGCGACCGCCGCCCACCGCCTCCACGTAGGACTCCA
>JBPOHC010000832.1:0-16264 GCA_052035985.1 Myxococcota bacterium
GGGCGCCGCGGGGGCGGGCGTCACCGCGGGCTGCGCGGGCGCCGGGGGGGTGGGCCGCGCGGGCGCGGGCCTCGCCGCAGGTCGCGCGGGCTGCGCGAAGGACGCGACGGGCGTCGTGAGGAGCGCGAGCGTGACGGCGAAGGAGGCGCGGCGGAGGTTCACGGCGCGGGAGTAGAGCACACGCGCGACGGGGCGCTCAACAGCGTCCCGATCGCGTCGTCGACGGCGCTTCGAAGCGTCAGGGCGCGGCGGGGCGGGTCTTGAGCGTGTCGGGGTGCACGCCCACGCGCACGAGCGTCTCTCGCTGCGCGCTCACGAGGCGACGGACGCCCGTCTGCGCGAGGGCCACGAGGGCGTCGACGCGCTCGCGCGGGACGGGGGCGTCTTCGGCCGTGGTCTGGAGCTCGACGACCGCGCCGTCGGCCGTCGCGACGAGGTTGAGGTCCATCTCGGCGCGGCTGTCCTCCTCGTAGTTGAGGTCGAGGAGGCACTCCTTCGCGACGACGCCCGCGCTCACGGCGGCGATGAGGTCGCGCAGCGGCGGCTGCGTGATGAGCCCCTTGCGGCGGAGCTCGTTGAGCGCGATCACGAGGGCCACCATCGCGCCCGTCACGCTGGCGGTGCGGGTGCCTCCGTCGGCCTCGATCACGTCGCAGTCGACGGTGATCGTGCGCTCGCCGAGGGCCTTGAGGTCGACGGCCGAGCGGAGCGCGCGACCGATGAGCCGCGAGATCTCGTGCGTCCTGCCGCCGAGGGGCTTGCCGTTGTAGCCGTCGCGGTTCTGCCGCTTCGCGCCGGCGCGCGGGTGCATGAGGTACTCGGCGGTGATCCAGCCCTGCGAGCGACCGCGGAGAAAGTCCTTCACGCCCTCGTCGACGCTGGCGACGCAGAGCACGACGGTGCCTCCGGCGCGAACGAGCACGCTCCCCTCGCCCTGGCGCTTCCACCCGGGGATCAGCTCGACGGGGCGGAGGTCGTCCGCGGCCCTTCCGTCTTTACGCATAGGGGCAGAGCAATAGACTGACGACGGGAGGCTTGTCCATCGGCGCGGCGCGCGCGTTCGTCGACGGTCTCAGACCAACGTCGTGCGGCCCGTAGGACCCGCGCTGCGCGCTGTCTGAGACGCGCTCCACCGTTGCGGATGAATGGCTTTGTTGTTGATGCCCTCGCGGTCGGTGGGCATAAGGTCGGGGTCGCGCGGCGCGTCGGGCGAATCAGCGGGTACGCTCCCACCGTCACGCATCGCCTGCGATCGATGCATCACCACGCACACAGGGGCCTTCGCTGACATGCTCCGCGGTCACCGACTGAAGCGCTACGCCGTCGCGTCGGTCTTCGTCGCGCTCTCGACGCTCACGCCTGCCGCGCTCGTCGCGCAGCCGCTCGACCCCGCGGTCGAGGCGCTGATTCAACAGGGACTCAGGCTCCGCCGACACGGCCACGACGATCAGGCGTTCACCGCCTTCGAAGCCGCGTGGAACGCGTCTCACAGCCCGCGCGCCCGCGCGCAGATGGGCCTCGCCGCGCAGGCCCTCGGACGCTGGCCCGACGCCGACCGCTTTCTCCGCGAGGCGCTCTCGGCGACGAGCGACGCGTGGATCACCGAGCGCCGCGGCGTGCTCTCGACTTCGCTCTCGGAGATCGACGCGCACCTGGGGCTCCTCGAGGTGCGCTGCAACGTCGACGGCGCCGAGATCCGCGTCGACGGCACCGCGCGAGGGACCACTCCGCTGCGCGAGCCGCTGCGACTGCCCGCGGGCACCGTGGCGGTGCAGATCAGCGCGCCGGGCCACCTCGAAGCGACGCGTCAGGCCGTGCTCACCGCGGGCTCCACGACGAGGGAGCAGATCGACCTCGTGGCGATTCCCCGCCCGGTCGCGACGCCGCCGGTCAACACACCGCCGATCAACACACCGCCGATCAACACGCCGCCGGTCAACACGCCGCCCGTCAACACGCCCCCCGTCGTGCCGCCGGTGCGTGAACCGCCCACGGATCGGGCCTCTCTCCGTCGCACGCTCGCGTGGACCGCGGGCGGTGTGGCCGTCGCGGGGATCGTGATGGGCGGCGTCTTTCTGGGTCTTCGAAACGCCGCTGCGAGCGACTTCAACGCGCGCAACGAGGACGGCGATCCGAGCAACGACTGCGCGGCCGGATCGACCGCGGCGGCGTGCTCCGAGGCCGAGTCGACGATCTCGACGCGCGCCTCGCTCGCCACCGTGGGCTTCGTCGTCGGAGGGGCCGCCGCGGTCGCCTCGACGGTGCTCTTTCTCACGCTCCCTTCGCGCCACGAGGCGGCGCGCTCGGGGCTCCGCGGGTGCTCCGCGGGCGCGCTCTCGCACGGCGTGGGCGCGCAGTGCGAGTTCAGGTTCTGAGGGGAAATCACCATGCGAACGATCCATCGCGCGCTCGGGCTCCTCGCGATCGGCGCGCTCGGATGCGTGCAGCTCCGTTACGCCGACGCGGGCGCAGACGTCGCGCGCGGTGACGTCACCGACGCGCCCCCCTCGGACGTGGCCGACGCGAGCTCCCTCGATGCGACTGACGTTCCGACCGCGGACATCACAGACCTCGGCGTGACGGATCGCCCTGCCGACGTGGCCGACGCGAGCGACGCGCTCGATGCGGGCGACGTGCGCGACGCGAGCGATGTGCTCGACGTGACCGACGCGAGCGACGTGACCGTTGTGACCGACGTGATCGATGTGACCGACGTCCGCGACGCGAGCGACGCGCTCGATGCGGCGGACGTTCGAGACGTCACGGATGTGCTCGACGCGCCCGACGTCACCGACGTCGTCGACGCGAGCGACGCGGTGAGCACCGACTCGCCCACGATGCGCGACGTGAGCACCGACGCGACCTGCACCCCGGGGCTCATCAACTGCGGCGGCGTGTGCACGAACGTCTGCGCGACGCCCTCGCCGGCCCCTGTTCAACGGAGCTGCGCGGTCGCAGGAACGCCGGGCTGCGGGATGGCCTTCGTCTCGGCGGGGACGTTCACCATGGGCGGCGATCCCTCGGCGCCGAACTCGACGCCGATGCAGTCGAACATCTCGATCAGCCCGATGTACGTCGATCGCTACGAGGTGACCGTCGCGCGCTTCCGCCAGTTCGCGTCGACGATCACGGGGATCGGCTCGCTCACGGGCACGGCGCAGTACACGCGAGACGGCGCTCCCTTCGGGCTCGATTACGCCGTCACGCCGCCGTATGAGCCCACGTTTCACAGCGCGAACGCGGGGTGCAACTGGTCGCCGACCGCGGAGACCCGCGAGGCCCATCCGATCAACTGCGTCACGTGGTCGCTCGCCATGGCCTTCTGCGTGTGGGACGGAAACACGAGCGGCGGACGACTCCCGACGGAGGCCGAGTGGGAGTGGGTCGCGCGCGGCGTCGCGGTCGGATCGCTCGCGACGGGGAGGACCTATCCCTGGGGCGAGGCGACGCCGACCTGCGCGCTCGCGAACACGCTCGACTGCGCGAGGGCGACGCTCCCCGTGAACGTGTCACCGAGGGAGACCTACGGCTTCTTCGACCTCCTGGGCAACGTCTACGAGTGGAACGCCGACCAGTACTCGCGCTTCGGCGTCGGCACGTACTGGACGGGCGGACCGCGCGCGAATCCCCTGAACACCGGCACCGACTCGATCCCCGGGCGCGTCACGCGCGGCGGCGGCTGGGAGCAGATGCCGCTCCGCGGCGCCGCGAGGAACGCGAGCCGCGAGAACGGCTTCACCGTCGGCACCACGGGCTATCCGAGCGTGGGCATTCGCTGCGTGCGCGGCCGCTTCTGATCGGCCTCCGACGCGCGGCGGTCGCGCGCTTGCCAACCCCCCGGTGCGACGATACGGTCGCCGCGGGCAGATGAACCAGCCGACGTCGAGCAGCGTACCCGCGAGCCTTCGCGCCGAACCCGACGCGGTCATCGGCGAGAAGTACAAGGTCGCGCGACTCCTCGGCGAGGGCGGAATGGGCGCCGTCTACGAGGCCGAGAACACGTGGACGCGGCGTCGCGTGGCCGTGAAGCTCATGCGCCCCGAGTTCGCGCGCGACCCCGAGGCCGTGCAGCGGTTCTTGCGCGAAGCGCAGAGCGCGGCGCAGATCGATCACCCCAACGTGGTGAGCGTGCTCGACATGGGCCGCGACGCCGCGGGGTCGCTCTACATCGTGCAGGAGTTCCTCGTCGGGCAGGACCTCAGCGACTACCTCGGCGAGCACGGCGCGGTGTCGCCCGACGAGGCGCTGGAGCTCATCCTCCCGGTGATCGACGGCCTCGCGGCGGCCCACGCCCTCGGCGTCGTGCACCGCGACCTCAAGCCCGAGAACATCTTCCTCGTGCGCGGGCGCGGCGGGCGCGTCGTGCCAAAGATCATCGACTTCGGCATCGCGAAGGCCCTGCGCCCGCGCGAGAACGAGTTCCGCACGATCATCGGTCAGGCCATGGGGACGCCCGCGTACATGTCCCCCGAGCAGGCCCGCGGCGAGCTCGACCTCGACGCGCGCACCGACGTCTGGGCCATCGGCGTGGTGCTCTATCAGCTCCTCTCGGGGCAGATCCCCTTCGAGTACGACGACAACCCCCAGGTGATGCTCGCCCACGTCATCACGCAGGAGCCCAAGTCCCTCGACGCCATCGCGCCGAGCGTCCCGTCGGACCTCCGCGCCGTCGTGAGCCTCGCGCTCTCGCGCGATCGCGCGCGTCGCCTCCCCGACATGCCCACGTTCTACGCCGCGCTCACCGCGACGAGCGTCGGCAGCAAGGTGCGCGACACGCTCCGACGCAACGCCCCCGTGGAGCTCCCTGCGGGCTCCGTGCCCCCGCCGCAGCGCGCCCCGCAGTCCGCTCCGCCGGTGCCCGCGCAGCCCGCGACGCCGCAGCCCGCGCCCGTCGTACAAGCGCCGCACGCGTCACCCGATCCTGTACGCGCGTCCCCCGACGATCACGCGATCCACCTGTCTGAAGCGAGCACGCTGGTGAACGCGCCCGTCGTCGCGCTCCCGATGAGCCACGCGGCCTCCGAGGTCGCGCCGCGTCCGTCGCGCGCGCCGAAGATCCTCGCGGGGGTGGTCGCGATCCTCGTGGTCGTCGTCGCGATCGCGGCGCTCGCGCTCACGTCGTCGTCGAACAGCACGCAGCCCGCGGCCGTCGTCACCGCGCAACCCACGGTCATCACGCAGCCTCCCGTCGCGCCGCAGCCGCCCATCGCAGCGCAGCCGCCCATCCCAGCGCGACCGCCCATCCCGGCGCAGCCGCCCATCGCGGCGCAACCGCCCGTCGCAGCGCAGCCTCCGGCGGTCGTCCCCCAACACGGACGTCCCGCGCCGAGGCACCCGCGAGGGCCGTCGCAGCGCGGAGCCAACGGCGCCGCGATCATCGACTGAGCGTCGTCACCCGCGCTCGCTCGTCAGCGGGAACCACAGCGTGAAGCGCGCGCCTCCCCCATCGACCTCGGGCGCGCGATCGGCGCGGATCTCTCCGCCGTGCGCCGTCACGATCTCACGCGTGAGCGGAAGCCCCAGGCCCGAGCCCCGCTGCTTCGTCGTGAAGAACAGTTCGAAGAGGTGCTCCCTCGCGTCGTCGGCGAGGCCGGGGCCCGAGTCGCACACCTCGATCACCGCGCCCTCGTCGCCGCGATCGCCCTTGCGAGACGCCACGCGCACCACGATCGAAGGCGACGCGACCTGCGCGTTCTCCATGGCCTCACGCGCGTTTCGCAGGAGGTTCAAGAGCGACTGACGGATCTGCGCCTCGTCGAGCATCACGGCGCCGACGTCGCCCACGGCTTCGAAGCGAACGGCCACGCCCGAGGCGTCCATCTCCTTGCGCACGAAGCCCACGGCGTCACACGCGAGCGCGGCGAGGTCCTCGCGCTCGAGGCGCGGCTTCGGCAGTCGCGCGACGCGGAGGTACTCCTCGGTGATCCCCGTGAGCCGGTCGATCTCGCGCTGAATGGCACGCACGAGCCGCTCGGCCTCGGGCGCCGTCGGACCGAGCGCGCTCACCTCATCAACGAGCATCTCCGCGTTGAGCGCCATCGACGACAGGGGGTTGCGGACCTCGTGCGTCACATGCGCGGCCATGCGTCCGATCGCCGCGAGACGCTCGGCCTGGAGCACCCGGTCGTGCGCCGCTCGAAGCGCCGCGTCGCGCGCCGCCACCGCGCCCACCATGCGTTCGAACTCCGCCGCGAGCTCGCCGATCTCGTCGGGCCTCGCGTGGATCTCCACGGGCGAGAGGTCGCCCCGCGCCACCGCGCGCGCACGATCACGGAGCCTCGACAGCGGACGCAGCGCGCGAAGCGCCGTGAAGGTGCTCACCGCGCCCAGCACGCAGGCCACGCCGATCGCGAGCACGATGAGCTGGAGGCTCTGCCGCTGCCGCACCTCGGCCTCATCCGCGAGCCGTTGGATGCGCAGCTGAAGGTCTCGCATGAGCCCGCGCAGCGCCGTCTCGCAGCGGTCTTCGCGGTCGAGGATGGGGCCCTCGAGGTCCCTCGCGGCCTGGAGCTGCCCGGCCGAGAGCGCCACGAACATCTCGTCGAAGCGCGGCTCGTCGGCGGCGTAGGCCCCGTCGATGCCCGAGAGCGTCTCGGCCGCGCGCCGCAGGAGCGCCACGTCGTCGGGGTCGGTGGCCCTTCGCGTGGTGTCGCGCACGAGCCCCACGGCCACGCCGAGGCGGGCGCGGCGGGAGCGCCTCGCGAGGGCCATCCACGCGCGCGACGTCACGCGCTGGCGCTGCTCGAGGTCGAGGAGCTGATCGAGCTGCGTGTTGAAGAGCCCCTGGTTCACCCGCAGCTCGACGAGCTGCACGGCGAGGCGCAGGTAGCCCTCGTTGGCGAGGCGCATCGAGGCCACGGCGCGCTGCTGCCGCGCGAGCGACCAGGTCGCAACGACGCCGAACGCGAGGATCACCATCGCGAAGCCCGCGACGATCTCGGTTCGCACGCTGCGTCCGCGGGGTGGCTTCACGAGGGCGCGCGACGCTACCACGGCCGACGCGGCGTGATAGCGTGCGCCGCGCCGATGAAGATCGCAGTCCTCCACCAGAACTACCTGAGCGCGGGTCAGCCCGGCGGCTCACGCTTCAACGAGTTCGCGCGCCTGTGGTCCGAGGCGGGCCACGAGGTGACCGTCATCACGGGCACGCTCAACTACAACACCGGCGCCGTGCCGCCCGAGTACCAGGGCAAGTGGTTCGTGCACGAGAACGACGGCCCCGTGAAGGTCGTCCGCTGCTACGTGCCCTCGGTGTACCGCCGCGGACGCATCGGCCGCTCGGTGGCCTTCTGGGGCTTCGTCGCCTCGGCCTCGACCGCGGCCCTCACGGTGCCGAGGCCCGACGTGCTCATCGCCACGTCGCCGCCGCTCTCCATCGCGGTGCCGGGGTTCCTCTCCGCGAAGGTCTTCTGGCGCGGGGTTCCGTGGGTGTTCGAGGTGCGTGACCTCTGGCCCGGGAGCATCGTCACGTCGGGGCTCCTGCGCGAGGAGGCCCTCCTCACGCGCGCCCTCTACGGCATGGAGCGCTGGGCCTGCGAGAGCGCCACGCTCGTCAACGTGCTCACGCCCGCCTTCCGCGAGGACATCTTGAAGCGCGGCCTCGTGCCGCCCGAGAAGATCGTCTTCGTGCCCAACGGCGCCGACGTCTCGATGTTCAACCCCGGCCCCCGCGACAACGACGTGCGGCGCGAGTTCGGGTGGGGCGACCGGACGGTCTTTCTCTACGCGGGCGCGCACGGCGTGGTGAACGCGCTCGAGCAGCTCGTCGAGGCCGCGGCCCTGCTCCGCGACCGTCCCGACATCCTCATCGCGAGCGTCGGCGACGGCACCGAGCGCGCGCGGCTCACCGACCTCGCGCGTCGACGCGGCCTCGACAACCTCGTCTTTCACGGCCCCGTGGCGAAGTCGAAGATGCCCGACGTGGTCAACGCCGCCGACGTCGGAATGGCCGTGCTGCAAGGCAATCCGATGATGAAGACCGTGTACCCCAACAAGGTCTTCGACTACATGGCCTGCGCGCGTCCGTCGTTGCTGGCCATCGACGGCGTCGCGCGCGAGCTCGTGTGCGTGCAGGCCGCGGCGGGGCGCTTCGCGGTGCCCGAAGACCCGCGCTCCATCGCGTCGGTGATCCGCGAAATGGCCGACGACCCCGACGAGCGCCGCGCGATGGGCGAGCGCGGCCGCGCCTGGGTGCTCGCCAACGCCACGCGAGAGAGCCTGGCGGAGCGCTACCTGGGCATCCTCGAAGGCATCGCGCGCCGCCGCTGACGGTCGCTCAGCGCGTCACCGCGGGGATCGTGAGGCGGAAGGTCGTCCCCTCCGCCGCGGTCGACTCGACCCACACGCTACCGCCGAGGGAGCGCACGCACTGATCGACGATCGCGAGGCCCAGGCCCGTCGACGTCGAGAGCCGAGGCGCGTCGTCGCCACGCACCCACTCATCGAAGATGCACGGCAGGAGCTCGGGATCGATGGGGGTGCCGCTGTTGTGCACCGACACCTCGATGAACCCGCCCGCGGGGTCTGGCGTGGCGCGCGCGACCCTGCGAAAGATCGCTGACATCGCCGTGCTGGATGCCTCGATCCGCCGCGGTCCCGCGTCGTCTCGAAGGCGCGCCCCGAGCACCACGGAGGTGCCCGTCGCCGCGTGCTTCAGCGCGTTGATGATGAGGTTGTCGAGCGCGAGGCTGAGCCGATCGGGCCACGTGCGAGGGTGCGGGAGCCCCGCCTCGACCCGCGTCTCCATCGAGATGCCCTCGACCTTCGCGATGCGGTGAAAGAGCCTCGCGTGGTCGACGAGGGTGGCGCCGACGTCGACGAGCGCAGCCGACGCCTCGGGGGTCGCGCCCTCGATGCCCGCGAGCCGCAGGGCGCTCTCGCTGTGGAGCTTCATCTTCTCGCCCGCGAGGCGCACGTCGTCGAGGATGGCCTGGAGCTCCGGGTTGTCGATCTCGCCGCGCGCGATCTCGGGGCCGAGCGTCACCATGAGGAGCTGGCCCTTGAGGTCGTGCACGAGCTTGCCGAGGAGGAGCGTCCGCAGCCGCTGCTCCTCGTGGAGCGAGGCGTTCTCGACGGCGATGCCGACGATGGCCGCGAGGCCGCGGAGGATCTCGAGCCTGCGCTCGCTCTCGCTCCGAACGGGCACGGTGCTGTCGGCGTAGAGCACGCCCGCGACGCGCCCGAGCGCCTCGACGGGCACGGCGATGATGTACCGCAGCCCGTGGAGCCTCGCGCTCTCGTAGATCGACGCGCCGTCGAGCTCGGGGTGAATGACCTCGTGCTCCTCACCTCGCCGGAGCACCTTCGTCACGGCGCTGTTCGAGATGGGGAGCGGGGTCCCGCGCGTCCACGAGAGGCCCTTGAGCTGCGCCGCGGTGATCGCGCCGTCTTCGTCGAAGAGCGCGAAGAGCGCCCGCTCGGCGCCGAGCAGGTCGACGATGTGATCGAGCACCACCGGGAGGAGCGCGTCGAGGCTCCTCGTCGCGGCAAGCTGCAAGACCACGGGTAGCAACGCGGTCGAGGGATCTGGGGGTAGCGCCATCTCGCGCCTCGGAGGGGATGTAGAGAGGGAGAGTTTCGCGCGGGAAAAAGCGCGCGATCCGCCGTGATCGCGTCGCCCCTTGCGCGGGTCGGACCCTAACACAACGCCCCCGGTCGATGTCGTCGGCATTGGAGATCCGGCCGCGAAGCGCCGTTGTGATGGGTGATGCGTCCCTCTTCGCGCCCGCCGCACCGCTGGACCGACTGCCCCCCCGCCACCGCCGACGCGCTCGCCCGCCCGACGGTCGCGTGGGGTTCGCGAAGAGGGCGGCTCCCGAGTCCACGCGCGGTGCGGCTCGCCGACGCGAGATCGCTCGCATGGGGCCTCTGCGCGCCCCCCGACGCGCGGCCGACGCTCACGGCCTGGGACCCTCGCAGCGCGCGCGTCGCGTGGCGGTACGAGCTCCCCCGCGCGGGCGTGTTCGACGTCTCGCCCGACGGCGCCCTGCTGGTCTTCACCGACGCGACGGGGTGGTGCCTCGCGCTCGACGCCACGCGCGGCGTGGAGCTCACCCGCTTCGACGACGCCTGCGGCGACGCGCGCGCCGTGATCGTCTCGCGCGGCCCCTGTCGCGCGGCCCTCATCGTGCGCAGCGGGAGGGTCCGACGGTGGGACCTCGACGCGCTCCGCGTCACGCACGAGTTCGACGGCGACACGCCCGCCGCGCTCTCGATCGACGGCGCCGCCATCGCGTTCTCGAACCGCGAGCGCACGCGCGCCACGGTGGTGCGCGGAGACGCTGCGACAGAGAGCTTCGCCGTGACCCGCGGGCGACACCTCACGGCCATCGACATCGACGACGAGGGCGTGCTCACGCTCGGGCACGACGACGGCTCGGTCTCTCGCCGCGACACGCCCCGCGGAGGGCGCGTGGTCACTGGCGCCGTGGGCTCGCCCGTGACCGCGCTTCGGGCCAGCGGAGCGGGCGAGACGCTCAGGATCGCGAGCGGACACCTCGACGGCGTCACGCGCCTCGCGGGCTCGGACCCTCGCGCGCTGAGCGCGGTGCACGGCGGCGGCGTCGTCGATCACGTATCGCCCTCGCTCGGCGCGGCGCTGCACCGCGAGGCCAACGCGGCCGTGCTCGTCTCGCTCGACCCCGTGGAGCGCTTCGATCACCGCGAGGGGCACGCCGACGCCGTCACCGCGATCGCCCTCTCGCGCGACGGACGCGTCGCGATCACCGCGAGCCGCGACGGAACGCTCCGCGTGTGGGACCCCCGCGACGGGCGCACCCTCGACACGCTCGAAGGACACAACGGCCCTGTGCGATCGGTGGCCCTCTCGCCCGACGCGCGCACGGCCTGGTCGTCGGGCGAGGGCGACGGCCTGCGCGCGTGGGACCTCCGCAGCGCCATGGAGCTCTGGCACGAGCCCGCGCTCGCCCGCCTCGACGCGCTCACGGTCTCGCCCGACGGCGCGCGGCTCCTCGCGCAGCGCGCCTCGCAGTACGCGGGCGCGGCGACGGCGCTGCTGCTCGACGCGAGCGACGGGAGGCTCCTCGCGCGCGAGACGATCCCCGCGGTGATCCGCGGCGCGCTGGGCTTCTCGGCCGACGGATCGCTCGCGACCCTCGCCTTCGCGGCCTGCAACGAGGGCGGCCTGAGGCTCACCCACGTCGACGCCCGCGACGGCGCCGACGCGCGCTCGGTGATCGTCCCCGCGCCGCATCGCTCGTACCTCACGCACCGCATCACCGCCGACGGACACCTCGCGACGGGCACCACCGATCGCGCGACGCTCACCGTGCGTGACCTCGTCACGGGCACCCCTCGCGCGCGCCATGAGGCAGGCGCGATGCTGCTGCGGCACACGCATCTGGTGATCGGCGCGCGCGTCGCGATCGGCACGACGGGCGGCGCGCGCGTCGACGTCTGCGAGCTCGTCGCGGGGCTCTCCGCGGCGCTTCGCCTCCCGCACGCGCACGACGCGGTGACCTCGCTCGCGCTCTCGACCGACGAGCGCTGGTTCGCCGCGGGCACCGCGCAGGGGCTCTGCCTCCGCTACGACCTCCGCGAAGGCAAGACACCGCCGCTCCTTTCGTGAAACACTCCGCGGCCTCATGAACCGCGCGCTCACGCTCTCTCTCGCAGCGCTCCTCACGGCCTCTGCCTGCTCGGGCGCATCGGGCTCGTCGGGCGCCACGTCTTCGAACGAGTCGACGCCCTCTCGCGCGGCCGCATCTCATTCCTCGGGCCACGCGGCGCACGCGAGCCACTCAGACACGCCGCCTCCTCCGCCTCCTCCGCCTCCTCCGCCTCCTCCGCCTCCTCCGCCGCCTCCGCCTCCGCAGCCTTCGGGACCGCCTGCGCCGCGGTACACCGAGGTCGACGCGTTCCTTCGCAGCGATCCTCGGGGGACGCGCTGCATCCAGGGCAACATGATCATCGCCGACCTCACGGAGTCCTTCGTCGACCTCGACCTCGACGGCGACGGCGTGACCGAGCGGGTGTTTCAGGCCCGCGACTGCATCGTGGTGAACCGCCGCGTCGACAACCACTGGGACGTCGTCTCGATCACGCAGCGACGCGTCGGGCGCGACATCGAGACCGTGACGCTGCGCCCCTTGCGAGGCGCGCGCGGCATCGAGGTCGTCGACCTCCGAGGCACGACGCGAGAGACCCAGATCTTCCGCTGGACGGGCACCGAGCTCGCCCCGCAGCAGTAGCGACGCCGCGCGGTTGCGCTGTACCTTCGCGCGCCATGCGCTCCCTCCATCGCTTCCCTCTCTCACTCTTCTCGTGCGCGCTCGTCTCCGTCGCGTGCTCGTCGGACCCCGCCCCCGTAACCGACGCGCGCGTGACCGACACGGGCTCCGACGCGACCGCTGACGTCGCCACCGACACGCCCTCCGACGCCGCTCCCGCGAGCACCCTCACGCTCACCACCACGCGCGGCCCCGTGATGGGTCACGTGAGCGACGGCGTGACGAGCTTCCTCGGGGTGCCGTACGCAGCGCCGCCCGTGGGCAATCTCCGCTGGCGCGCGCCGACGGAACACGCCGCGTGGACCGCGCCCCTCGACGCCGCCACCAAGGGCGCCACATGCATGCAGACCCGCGGCACTCTCTCGGGCAGCGGCCCGATGTCCGAGGACTGCCTCTACCTCAACGTGTGGACCGCGAAGACGCGCGACGCCGACGCCACGCGACGCCCCGTGATGGTCTTCGTGCACGGCGGAGGCTTCACCGCGGGCACCACGAGCGGCCCCGACTACGACGGCGCGAGCCTCGCCGCGAAGGGCGTCGTGGTGGTGACCTTCAACTACCGCCTCGGGCAGTTCGGCTTCCTCGGTCACACCGCCCTCACGGCCGAGGACACCGAGCACCGCTCGTCGGGCAACTACGGCTTTCAAGATCAGCAGGCCGTGCTGCGGTGGGTGCGCGACAACGCCGCATCCTTCGGCGGAGACCCCGCGAACGTGACGCTCTTCGGCGAGTCGGCGGGCTCGATCTCGGTGTGCGCGCACATGGTCGCGCCCGCGTCGGCGGGGCTGTTTCACAAGGTCATCGGCGAGAGCGCGGTGTGCTCGTTCCTCATCACGCCGCTCCATGACATCCCCGCGCTGCCCGTCGTAGGGAGCGCCGAGGCGCAGGGGCGCCGCTTCGAAATGGCCGTGGGCTGCTCGGGCATGACCGACCTCGCCGCGTGCATGCGCGCGAAGACCGCCGCCCAGGTGCTCGACGCTGCGCCGACGCCCGTCGAGCTCTCGCGCTACGGCGTGCGCTACCAGCCCAACATCGACGGCTACGTCTTCACCGAGGCGCCGTGGGTGTCGCTCCTCGCGGGACGCTTTCAGCGCGTGCCCTTCATCACGGGCACCAACCGCGACGAGGGGACTGCCTTCACGCTCGGCGTCCCCATCGCCACCGAGGCCGCGTATCGCGCGCTCGTGATGGCGACGCTGCCCGACCACGTCGACGACGTGATGCGGCTCTATCCCGTGTCGATGTACCCGACGCCGAAGGCCGCGTACGAGGCCTTTCTGCGCGACGCGGTGTTCGTGTGTCCGGCGCGGGCGATGGCGCGCATCACGTCGGCGGCGACGGTGCCCACGTGGCTCTACCGCTTCACGCGCGAGAACCGCGCGGGCGCGGTGCTCGGGCTCGGGGTGTTCCACTCGGCGGAGCTGCCGTACGTGTTCGGCAACTTCACGGGCTTCTTCACGCGCGCCGCCGAAGACGAGCCCGTGGTCACCGCCACGCAGAACTACTGGACGCGCTTCGCCGCCGCGGGCAACCCCAACGGCGGGAGCGAGCCCATGTGGCCGCAGTACACGACCACGAACGACACGCACATGGAGATCGGCGACATGGTGCGAACGGGCACGGGCCTGCGACGCGAGGCCTGCGACGCGATGCTCACGTGGCTCGCGCCGCCCCGGTGATCGAGCGCAACTCCTCGCGGTAGAGCTGCGAGCCCTTCGCGACGAACTCCTCGGACTTCTCTCGCATCCCTCGCGCGAGCGGCGCCTCGGGCACCACGTTGCCCTGCGAGGCGGGGTTGTCGCGCAGGCGGGGCGCAACCTCGACGAGCGACGTCGCTCAGTGGCCCTCCTCCTCGATCTCGACCTCAGCGGCCAAGTTGTCCGCACTGAGTGAAACGATCTCCGCTTCCAGCGCTCGAACGCGCTCCCGGGTCGATGCCAGCTCCGCTTCGAGCACGCCCTGGCTGCGTCGCTTCGCGCGATAGCGGATGAGCGCCGGGCGGTTCAGTCGCAGGCGGGCGATGAAGAAGTCGCCCTCTTCGGTGATCCCTTCGACGCGACCGTCGTCGAGCTCGCGCAGATGCTCCGAGAGGTCGTCGCTTCCTGGATGCAGGAGCGCAATGCGCGGCGGGTGGACCTCGTGCCAGTAGTCGCTCTTGTGCTCGTTGCACCTGGGGCAGCAGTAGACGAGGTTGGCGTCGTCGTCGCCGCCACCGTGGCTCCGCGGACGATGGTGGTCCACCGTGAGCGTCGATCCGGTGTCCTCGTCGAGCACGCCGCAGTAGCCACACCTACCGGAGAAGCGGTCGCGCAGGCGTTCAACAGGCTCCACGGCACGACCGATCAGCGTGCGGAACCAGCGCGGCGAACGACGATGCGAGCCCGCTCGACGAGGGCCAGGCGCCGTGCGCGGAGCTGCCCCAGGTACGCGCGGGCCTCATCGCGCAGCGCCCGTTGCGCCGCCGCGATCTGCTCCAACGTGTCCTCGGCTTCACGGGCCTCGGTCAGCTCGCGCGTCAACCGCTCGATCGCGAGGTCCTTCTGCGCGAGCGACGCCGCGAGCGCGGCCTCTTCCTCGCGGTCGAGCTCCTGCGTCAAGGCATCGAGCGCCAGACGCGCGGCGTCGTCGAGGTCCCCTCGGTTCTCGGATGCCTTCAGCGCTTGAAAGCGCGCCCGCGTCTCGTCGGACCATGCCATGGCGTTCTGAGGCCGACGGTACCACGCGACGTAGCCGGGCCTCGCACCGCGGCGGAGAGAAACCCGACGCGCAACCTCGGCGAGCCCGCGCTGAGCGTCGCCGCTGGCAGCGGGAGCGGAAGATGTACTGGCCGGGGGCGGTCACGCCGGTGCCACGCTGCGTGCGGGAGTCGGAGTCTGCGAAACCGCGACCGCCGTGAACAGGCGCACGGTTGAGATCACCGGCAGCCGCTCTGCGAGACGGCCACGCGATCGCATCCCTCGCGCGCGTCGAGCATCCCTCGCGCGAGCTCCGCTTCGGGTCACTTCGCGTCTCGGACCTTCGCGATGTGCTCCAGCGTCCAGCGCGCTTCTTGAAGTGCGACGCGCGCGACATCGGGGAGCGCGCGGAACTCGGCCTCGTAGTCACAGGCGTTGCGATGCTCCCGCATGCGAAAGAGCCACTTCCCGATCTTCGCGCGGCGACCGTCGCTCCTGCTCTTGAAGCGTGTGGCGACCTCGACGTGGAGGCGAGGCTCGTCGCGTCGGGCTGGAGAGATCTCTCCCTCTTCGATCAGGAGGTCTCGCGCCGGGCAGAAGGCCGCGTAGCAGGCGCGGCTCACGGCCGCCCGCAAGCGCGCCTCTTCGCTCGCCGTTGAACCTCGACCCGCGCAGAGGTCCTCCGCGACCGTGAGGTACTCCGACCAGTCGAACACGCTCACCCCCACCCGAGATCGAACTCGACCCAGCGGCGCGTCGGCTCGTACGGCTGCCGTTGCCACCACGCGTCGTCGAAGCGTTCGATGCGTTCGAGCGCGGCCTCCGCGACGAGCCCGTGCTGATAGATCCGCGCGTACAACGGCTCCTCGTCGAAGCGCGGGAGCTCGAGGCGGAGCACGGCGCGCTCTCCGAACTGCGCGCGCAGGTGGGGCGCCGCCTGGACGAGCGCGCTCACCGCCGAGGGGTGCTGCGTCAGATACGCCGCCACGGGCGCTTCGTCCGCGCGCTCGTAGAGGCGACGCAGCTCCGCGAAGGCGTCCGGCGGCGATGGGTGGGTAGGCGCTGTCGACATGGTGTTTCACCGCGGAGCGTACCGCGGAATCAAACGCCCGCGCGCTGGTCGAGATCACCGGCCGCCGCTCATCTCGACGGCCACGTGCTCAAGACGGCGCGCAGCCTCATCTGTACGACGTTGAGATCACCGGCCGCCGCTCATCTCGACGGCCACGACCCCGCGCATCATCACCGCCGACGTCGCGCGAGTTGAGATCACCGGCCGCCGCTCATCACGAAGGCCCCGGTTGGGCAGGTAGACGATGCCGCATGTCGGACACTCCGAGG
>JBPOHC010000857.1:0-2954 GCA_052035985.1 Myxococcota bacterium
TTCTCCGAGCGTGGCGTTGCAACACCCCGGGGCGATGCTCCGGGTGGTGCGTGGGGCCGCCGGGGCGGGCGACGAGAGCCTCAACGGAGAGCCGACCAAGAAGTACACCTTCGACCAGCGCGCCGTGACCGCGAACGCCGCGGTGCGAGCGCAAGGCGCGGTCTGGATCGCCGTCCGCGGGTCGTGGGTGGCGCGCTACGAGCTCCGCGCGACCGACGCGAGCGGCGAGCGCGCGTGGGAGTACACCGCCGCGCGCGCCGACGCGAACGCCGCCGTGCGCCCCGATGGATGCGGCGCCGTGCTCGAAGACGTCGCCGCGATGCCAGGCGCCACGAGCGAGGAGCGCCGGAGCGGCTCGCTCGCCTATCAAACCCCGCGACCGCTCGCGGAGGCGCGTGCGTTCAACGCGCAGACCCTCGGGGCGCTGGGGTATCAGCAGCGCGCGGCGATGCTCGACACGCCGACGGAGCAGATCGTCCTCTTCGCGCACGGCGCGTCTCGCAGGCTCGCGATGCTCTCGCTGCGCGTCGAGGGCGCGGCGACGCGGGTGCTCGTGCAGGTCGCCGATCCGCCCTCGGACGCGGCCATCGCGAGCGCGCCCGCGCCGCAGCAGACCGCGCCGACCCTGCCGCCCGCGGTGGCCGCGCTCGCGCGCTTTCTGCCCGACACGCTCGGCGGCGCGACCGCGAGCGACGCCCCGAACGGGACCTCGACGACCGTGTTCGGCATGAGCACCACGATGGCCATGCGGAACTACCGCGCGAGCGCGGGCTCCCTCCGCGTGATGCTCTCGCGGGGCGACGTCGCGAGGCTCTCTCGGAGCGTCATCGCGTCGGGCCCGTCGCAGCGCGAGATCGCCGCGGGCGCGCGCGCCACCACGCTGGCGGGGCAGGCCGCGGTCATCACCGTCGAGGGCGCGCAGGTGAAGCTCAAGTGCGTGCTCGACGGCGTGCTCGTCGATCTGGAGCTCGATGGTCCTGGCGCGGCAGGCGCCGACGCGCTGCTCGCCTACGCGAACGCGCTCGACCTCGCCGCGCTCCGCCGCGTGCGCTGAAGGCCGACCGTCGGTCGCGGCCGTTCCCCCCCGCGACGCTTCGCGTTGACCCTCCGACGGGCGCGACGATAGCGTGCGCCATGCGAACGCGCGGCGACGCTCACCACCGCACCGCACGACGACAGCGCGCTTCGACCGCGCTCGTCGTGTGCCTGGGTCTCACCTCGAGCGCGCGCGTCGCGTGGGCTCAACAGCTCCCACCGCGCGCCCCGTGGGACCTCCCCGCGGCGCCCGCCGTGTGCGCGCCCGGCTCCGTGTCTCGCTGCGTCTGCGCCGGAGGCGCGCCCGGATTTCAACGGTGCCTCGGCGTGGGGATGTCGCTCGGTCCGTGCCAGTGCCGCACGGGGCGTCCGCTTGTACCCGGTGAGGTGGAGTCGCCCCGCGACCGTGGGGACACGACGCGCGACATCGACGGCGCGCGCCCCGAGCGCGAGTGGTACGGGTGGCAGTTTCTCATCGTCGATGGCGTGAGCCTCGCGCTCGCCATCTCGACGATCGGCACCGGCTCGGTGGTGCAGTTTGGCGTCGCCTCCGGGGGCTTCAGCTTCGGCGCGCCGATCGTCCACTGGGCGCACGGACACCTGGGCCGCGGCTTCGCCTCGCTCGGCCTGCGGCTCGGTCTGCCGATCACGGCGATCGGGATCACGCTCGTCGCGGGGCGCGGGTACTCGTCGCTCCTCGTGGGGGCGGTGCTCGTCCCTACTTCGATCGCTGCGGCGATCACCATCGACGCCGCGGTGCTGGCCTACGACAGCGCGCCGAACGCCCGCGCGCCCCGCGGCCTCGCGTGGGCGCCCACGCTCGACCTCCGCGCCGAGGGCGTCGCGGTCGGCGTCGCCGGGAGCTTCTGAGCGCGTCACGAACGTCGACCGCGCACGCGCGATCGCGGCGCGCTTCGCCGCCCTCGGTGCGACGCGCCTACATTCCCGGCAGATCCTTCGGGTAGAACAGCTCGTACTCGAAGACGCCGCCGGAGCGCGCGGCGATCGCGGCGTCGCGTTCGAGGTTCGCGACCACCAGGAAAGAGACCCGCTGGCACCCGGCGCAGACCAACCAGAGCAGGCCGTTGTGCTCCGTGGGCCAGATCCTCACGTTGCAGCGCTTGCACTCGGCCCTGACGTCGCGGCCGCTCGACACCGTCACGCGAAGGTCTTTGGGCTCCTTCATCCGCTGGATGAGGACGTCGAGGGGCACCTCCGCGACCGCCCCGTCGGCCCCGGAGACGTCGGGTCGCCGCGCCGTTTCGTCGCCCGCGCGCGGGCCTCGCGGATCGCCGCTCCCCCCCTGGATTCGCGCGCGCAGCTCGAGGACCTGACGCGCGAGGTCGACGCCCTCGTCCTGCTTGTTCTGCGCGGCCAGCGCGTTCAGCAGCGCGCTCATGGCGGCTTCGGTGATGGCGGGGCCGAACTCGCCCTGGTGATCGAGCACGATCTTCAGCGCTCTCCTCAACGGAACCTCGGCTTCGGCGTAGCGGCCTTGACCGAAGAGCGCGCTCCCGAGCGCGTTGAGCAGCTCGGCGAGGAGGGGGCTGTCGGCGCCGAAGACCTCCTCGCAGAGCGCGATCGCGCGTCGGACCAGCGCCTCGGCCCCGGCGAGATCTCCGCGGGCGTAATTCGTACCGCTCTCGGCGAAGAGCCGCTCCGACTCGGCGGCCTTCGCGGCCCGCTCCTCGCGGGAGGCGATGGGCGCAACGGGGTCTGGGGTCCGTGGCGGCGGCGTCGGAAGCGGCGCGCGTCTGTCTTTCGCGCTCGCCGCGCGCCACACCGCGCCAGCGACGCCGACGATCGCCGCGAGGGAGACGAGGTACAACCACATGGAGAAACCGTAGTTCCAGCGTGCGTCGTGATTCAACCGCTCTGTGAACGCTCGATCGCGACGCTCACGTCGGGCGACGCGGCGC
>JBPOHC010000500.1:0-4413 GCA_052035985.1 Myxococcota bacterium
GGGGGGCGCACATCGACGCCCTCGCGCAAGCGGACACGCGTCGGAGTGACGGTGGTAGATTCGCGCCGTGCCCGCGAAGGATTTCTATCACCCGCACGTGGTCGACGCGCTCGTCGCTGACGGGTGGACGATCACGCACGACCCGCTCTCGCTCCGCATCGGTGGGAAGGACATGTTCGTCGACCTCGGCGCCGAGCGCTTCGTCGGCGCGGAGCGCAACGGCGAGCGCATCGCGGTGGAGGTCAAGAGCTTCACCAGCGCCTCCGAGGTGCGAGAGCTCGAGATCGCGCTCGGTCAGTTCGTGCTCTACGGCGACGCGCTGGCGCGGCTGGAGCCCGAGCGGGTGCTCTTCCTCGCGGTGCGCGAGCAGGTGTTCCACGAGATCTTCGAGGAGCCCATGGGACGAATGCTGCTGGAGAACAAGCGCGTGCGGCTGATCGTGGTCGACGTCGCGCGCAGGGAGATCGTGCGATGGGAGCGGTGACCGACGAGCGCGAGGTGATCCGCGCGTGTCTGCGGGAGTTCGTCAACGTGCGATACGCGCACGGGGACATTCAGAACGAGACCGTCTTCGACGAGGCCGCGGGGCGCTACCTCGTCATGTCGCAGGGGTGGATGGGCAAGCGCCGCGTCCACGGCTGCCTGATCCACGTCGAGTTCGTCGGCGACAAGATCTGGGTCCAGCGCGACGGAACGGAGGACGGAGTCGCCAACGCCTTCGTGGAAGCAGGCGTCCCCAAGTCGCGCATCGTGCTCGGCTTCTGGGACCCGGAGGCGCGCGCCGCGGGGGAGTTCGCCGCCGCTTGAGGCGGGGCAGAGGTCGAACGGCGCTCCCCAGACGCACGACGCGTCGGGGACCGCCGCGGGCGAGGGAGGCGATGACGGGCCCGCGCCTCGCGCGCACGCGGCGAGATTCGGGGCGGCGAGAACGGGGCCGTGACGCTCGCGACGAGCGCGCGATGGCTCCCCGTGTTGTGCGCTACGGCGTCGCCCGCATGACGCCGACCCGATCAGTTCATAGGCCCAGCCCTCTCAACGTGAAGCAACCGCAAGGGGCGCAAGGGGGACACCGGGTCGGCGCTCCCAAACGCCGAGATGACGGTCGTCGGGCCTTCCCTTGCGATCCTTGCGCCCTTGCGGTTGCTTCACGTTGAAAGGGCTGGTTCATGGGCCTGACGAGATCACACGGCGCGGCCGCCGCGACGCTTCGCACACCCGCCCGTCGACGTCACTCGTGATGAACGCGAGCTCGTCGACTACGTGTGCCCCGCCGCGTGATCGTCGCTAACGCCAAAGACTATGGCGCCATAAGGTACAGTGTCACCGGAATTGGCGGCCCTCGCACGGATCACTTCGCGAGCTTGCCGAGGAGCGTGGAAGCCCATGTTTGCAGGGCTTCGAGCTCCTTTCTGGCAGCGGCGCGGGCCTCGTCGTCGCCGTCGCGGAGTGCGCTCACGGCGCGGCGTTGCCACTGGCCTCGGGTGACCTTCTCGCGAAAGCCGCGCACCTGGGCGACGACGCGTCGGGGTGTGAGCCGCGCGGCGCGTTCTTCGCCGCTCTCGGCGAGCACGCTGGTCACGTAGGCGCGGGTGGCGCGCTGCGTGAGCTTCATCGCGGTGACGTGCTGCGCAGCCCGTCGCATCGTCGACTCGTCGCCGAGGGGGAGGAGCAGCTCCTTGCGTCCAGGCTCGAGGTTGCGCCACGCCTCGTCGTTGATGCGCTTGTCATGCGCCGCGATGTGGAGCGCCACGTAGAGCATGCGCTCGCTGAGGCGCAGCGTGGGGCCGCCCGCGCGCGCGAGGAGGCTCCGCCACACGGGGTTCTGATGGCGCCCCGCGAGCGCGGCGCTGGCGTCGTCGTCGAAGACCTGCACGAGCAGCCAGCGACCGAAGGTGACGAGGGCGTCTTCCATCACGTTGCGCGTCTCTTCGGCGCGGCGCAGGGCTTCGGCGAGCATCTTTCGCTGCGCGCCATCGAGGGGGATCTCGCTCGAGACGACGATCTCGCGCGCCGACGCCGACGCGGGCTTCTTCGTGGGCTTCACGGCCGCGGAGCGTATCAAAGCGGGGCCGCGAAGGTCGAACGCTCGCGACGTCGAGCGCGCTGCCGGGGCTGCGGGCGCGCCGCCCCGGCGTCGACTGCCTCCGGGCGGGGCAATGCGCTGCCACGTCGGCCTCGTCGCGTTCCTCGTTCATGGCTCATCACACGCGCGGAGGCCGCCGCTCGCCTTGGCGACGGGTGAGCGCGATCTGGGCGCGGGTCGAGCGGGTCGCTCAGGAGATCGAGCAGACGCTCGAAGGCTTGACGAAACGACGTGCCGGATGCCTATGAGCCCGATGCCGCTCAACCATCAGATCGTGCTCGAGAGCCGCCCGCAGGGTGAGGCCACCGCCAGCAACTTTCGCCTCGTCGCGTGTGAGACGCCGCCGCTCGAAGAGGGGCATGTGCTGGTGCGCCATCGCTACCTGAGCCTCGACCCGTACATGCGCGGGCGCATGAATGACAGCAAGAGCTATGCGTCGCCGCAGCCGCTCGGCGAGGTGATGCTCGGCGGGACAGCGGGGGAGGTCGTCGAGAGCCGCAGCCCGAGGTTCGCGGTCGGCGACGAGGTCGTCGGCATGGGCGGCTGGCAGGAGTACAGCGTGGTCGATGCGAGACAGCCCGGCGCGCTGCGCAAGGTCGACACCGCGAAGGTGCCGCTGTCGGCGTACCTCGGCGCGGTGGGCATGCCGGGCGTGACGGCGTGGTACGGGCTGGTGAAGATCATCGCGCCCACGGCGGGCGAGACCGTGGTGGTGAGCGCCGCGGCGGGCGCCGTGGGGAGCGCCGTCGGCGCGCTGGCGAAGGCGCGCGGCTGTCGGGTGGTGGGCATCGCGGGCGGGGCCGAGAAGTGCCGCTACGTCGTCGACGAGCTCGGCTTCGATGCCTGCCTGGACTACAAGCAGCACGCGGACACGAAGGCCCTCGCGCAGGCGCTGAAGGAGGCGTGCCCGCGCGGCGTCGACGGCTACTTCGAGAACGTGGGCGGGTGGATCCTCGACGCGGTGATGCTGCGTTCGAACGCCTTCGCGCGGGTGGCGGTGTGCGGCATGATCTCGGGCTACGAGAGCGCGCCTGCGCCGATGGCGAACCCCGGGCTCATCCTGGTGAACCGGATGAAGTTCGAAGGCTTCATCGTGAGCGAGCACATGGCGTGCTGGCCCGAGGCGCTGTCCGAGCTGGGCGCCCTCGTGGCCGCGGGCAGACTGCATCCTCGAGAGAGCGTCGCGCAGGGCCTCGCGTCGGCGCCCGAAGCCTTCCTCGGGTTGCTCAAGGGGAAGAACTTCGGCAAGCAGCTCGTGAAGCTGACGTGACCCTGACTTCGAAGCCTCGCCGCGCGCGTTGCGCGTGATCGGCGCGCTTCGCGTGGCCGTGGTGAACTCGCGCTCCCTCGTGGGGGTCGGTTACGACGACGCGGTGCAACCCGCGACCCTCTCCGTCGCGCTCGGTCCCTGGTTCGACGCGCTCCCTCCCGTCGACGTGTGAACACCCCGTGCGTCGCGACACGGAGCACTCCGATCGCGCGGTGCGACCCGCCGCTGATCATGCGGCCATCGGGGAGTACGAAGCTCGGGTGGGATGCTGCGACATCGAGTCAGTTCCGGTTGAACTCGGTGCGAACGACGAGGGAGCGTCCCTCTCCCGTCGAGTCGGTGGCCCGCATCGTCAGGTAGGTCACCAGGCGGACGATGTGCTTGTCGGGCGTGATGGGGTCTCCGCAGGGGCCCTCACGGCACGTGAACATCGGCGCGTAGCGCGTTCCGGGAGGTGGTGTGACCGAGAGCGTCTCCACCTCGACAGACGCTCCGCGCGCGTCCTCGATGGGAACGTTGCCCGGACGATTCCATGTGACCTCGATCATCTCGCGCTGTGAGAACCGTGCGTACAAGCGACCGCAGAGATCGCCAGAATTCTCCATGCGATACATGTCGATGACGCTGTCGTTGCGAAGGCCCTCCAGCGCGCGGTCGTGGACCAGCACGATCCCGTCGTAGAAGCCCCAGCGGATCGTGCGAGGTTCGGCCGCCCCGGCGGCGAGTCGGAACCCCCACTCGGCGCCCACCTCAAGGCTGCGCGTCATGGCGTACGTCGCGCCCGGCATCGCCGGTGTCGGGTCGATCACCGAGGCCAGCGCGGTCTTCGAGACGTAGCCCCAGCGCGGCAAACACGGCGTCGCTGGCTCCGCGTCGTCTCCGCATCCGACGCAGCACAATGAGCCGAGGCAGACCCGTAGCAAGCGAGCGCGCAAGGTGATCGGAACACGAGACGCGTGGCTCAACGGCTTGCTCCCCGGCAGAGAGTTTCGCGCCGGTGGCGGGGCGTGTCCATCCGTTCGTCGCGCGCGAGCGCGCTCGTTCGGGGTGTTCGCGAGAC
>JBPOHC010001047.1:0-2109 GCA_052035985.1 Myxococcota bacterium
CCACGAAGACCGGCCGCAAGCAGCGCGTCGCGCTCCCGGAGGAGCTCATCGAGATCCTCCGCTGGCACGTCGACACCCTCCCCGAGGGGCCGATGACCGAGTCCGAGCTCCTCTTCCCCAACGAGGAAGGCGGGTTCCGGTCGCCGGCGGTGCTCCAGAAGCCCTTCGCGCTCGTCTCGAAGGAGATGGGGCTCACGAAGCACATCTCGCCGCGCGCGATGCGCCGCACGTTCCAGGACCTCGCTCGCGCCGCCGAGGTCAAGGACATCGTGACCCGCTCGATCTCCGGGCACGCGACCGAGGACATGCAGCAGCACTACTCGACCGTGGCGCCCGACGAGATGCGGAGCGGGCTCGCGAGGGTGATCTCGCTCGGTGGGTTCCGCGAGGCCCACGCATCGGGATCGAAGCTCCCCCCGGGCGGCGATGGCACGGCCGCAAGTGGGGGGCATGGTGGGGGGCATACCCCCGGAACGAAAAAGACCGGTTAGCCTCCCGCGGCTAACCGGTCTGAATCACTGCACTTTCTTAGAGCGGGCGACCGGGATCGAACCGGCGACGTTCAGCTTGGGAACACGGGTTCGTCCCGTGACAGCGCGTGAAAGGCCGTGAAAACCAGGGCTTCTGCCGTAATCCGGCACGCCCGATCGTCCCCTCTGGTGACGCCCTGGTGGTATGCACGCGGCCTTCGTCACGTGCTGTCACCGATCGCTCCCGATGCTCGCATCGGGAACCTCCGCGAACCGGTTCACGAACCCCACGAGCGACGCTCTTCGCGCCCGTCCGATGCCCTCGTGGCGCTATGCTCGCGTCCCTTCGATGCCGCGCCACTTCAACACGGCCGGGCCATGCAAGCCCGACATCCACTACATGCTGCCACCCGAGCGTCGCGTTCCCGAGGTGCGCGGGCTCGTGGATGCGCAGTCGTACTTCGTGCTGCACGCGCCGCGACAGGTAGGGAAGACCACGGCGCTCTCGTCTCTCGCGGCCTCGCTCACGCGCGAGGGACGCTACGCGGCCGTGCTGGTGTCGATGGAGATGGGCGCGGGCTTCCCCGACGACATCGGCGCGGCGGAGAGCGCGGTCCTGTCGTCGTGGCGCACGAAGTCGAAGTTCCTGCTCCCTCCGGAGTTGCAGCCCCCGCCGTGGCCCGACGCGGCGCCGGGTGGGCGCATTCACGCGGCCCTGTCGCTGTGGGCCTCGTCATGTCCTCGTCCGCTCGTGGTCTTCCTCGATGAGATCGACGCGCTCCGCGATTCGGTGCTCATCTCCGTGCTGCGCCAACTCCGCGACGGATACTCGCTGCGCCCCGTCGGTTTCCCGTGGTCCCTCGCGCTGGTGGGACTGCGCGATGTACGCGACTACAAGGTCGCGTCGGGCGGCAGCGACCGACTGAACACCGCGTCGCCGTTCAACATCAAGTCGCGCTCGCTCACCATGGGCGACTTCACGCGCGCCGAGGTCACCGAGCTCTACGCGCAGCACACGGCCGACACGGGGCAACGCTTCGACCCCGAGGCCGTCACACGCGCGTACGAGCTCTCGCAGGGTCAGCCGTGGCTCGCGAACGCCCTGGCCAGCGTGGTGACTCGCGAGGCGGTGCGCGATCGAGACGTGACCATCACGACGGGCGACATCGACCGCGCGAGGGATGTGCTCATCGCGCGACAGGACACGCACCTCGACAGCCTGGCCGAGCGTCTCCGTGAGCCTCGCGTGCGCGCGGTGATCGAACCGATGATCCAGGGTGCAGCCCTGTCGACGCTCGCGCCCGACGACCTGCGCTTCACGCTCGACCTGGGACTCGTTCGTCGCGACGACGACGGCACGATCGAGATCGCCAACCCGATCTACCGAGAGATCATCGTGCGCTCGCTCACCGACACGATGCGGGCGTCGATTCCGAAGCTCGCGCCCACGTGGCTGCGGGTCGACGGGGGCATCGACTGGGGTCGGCTGCGCGAGGCGTTCCTGACGTTCTGGCTGCAGCACGGCGAAGCCCTACTGGGGAGCTCGCCCTACAACGCGGCGGCGGCGCATCTCGTCCTGAGGGCGTTCCTGTCGCGTGTGGTGACCGGGGGAGGGCGCGTCGATCGCGAGCTGGCGATC
>JBPOHC010000576.1:0-1887 GCA_052035985.1 Myxococcota bacterium
CGCGCGGAGAGGTCGGTCTCGCAACCGTTCGATCCGAGCTGGTCGCAGTCCGCGAAACCCGGCGCGCACCACACGAGGCAACGGCCCGCGAAGGCGCATTCGCTCATGGTCGTGTGCGGCCGGTTCGCGCACTCCCCTCCGCACGGGTCGACGTCGCCGCGAGGCGCGTCGCTCGCGTCGGTGGCATCGGCCACGGGCGCAGCATCGACGGAGACCTCCGCGGCGTCGGGCGTTGACGCCTCGGGCGACGTGTCGACCACGAGCGCCGCGTCGGGCGCTACGGCCCCGTCTGTGGCGTCTGAGAGTGTCGGGGCTACGTCCGACCGCCCCGCGTCCTCGGCGGGCGCAGAATCGCTCCCTGACGTCTCGCGCGTCGGCGCGTCGGGGATCTCCCCGAGACCTACGAGCGACGGGGCACACGCCGCGAGGGCGGCGACCATGAGGGCGAGTCGGAGGATGTCCATGACCGCAGTCTACGCGCGGAATCCCCTTGACGTTACGGGATCGTGTAGGATCGCGGCGTGAGCGGCTTCCGACAAGCACTCCCCTCGACGGCAACCGCGGCGGGCGACGTCGCGCGGAGACTGCTCACGCTCAAGGGTCCGGCGATTCAAGCGCCCGACGGATCGCTCAACGCGGCCGACGCGCTCGCCCTCGGCGCGTCGCTTGAAGACGCGCGCTCGATGCTCTCGACGGCGCGCGCGCAAGCGTTCGTCTGCGACGCCACGTACATGCTCGACGAGTTGGAGCGCCTCTACGGGCTCACGGTCGACACGGGCGCGACGACCGCGGCGCGTCAGGCGAGGCTTCTGGCCTTCGTTCGCGCGAACGCGGCGGGCACCCCCGCGTCCATCGAGGTCGCGGTTGCGACGCTGACGGGCGCGTGCGCGGTGACGGAGTTCACGGCGCGCGAGGTGTACGCAAGCGACCCTTCGCCGACCGCGGAGACGCGTCGCGGCGTGTTCCGCTTCGTCGTCGCCGTGCCACGCGCCTACGCCGAGAACGCAGCGTGGCGCGCGCTCATCGCCGCCGTGGTCAACCGCATGAAGCCCGCGCACACGACGTTCACGATCGCGACGGGTGCGTCGCTCAAGTACGACACCGCGGACGGGTACGACCTCACCGCGCTTGGAGCATGACGATGGATCGAGCATGGACAGCAGCCCTCGGCCTCAACGTTCCGAGCGTCGGCGAGAATCTGCTTCAAGACCTCGGCGTCGTGGTGCGCAAGGCAACGTCGACCGCGATCACGACGCAGGGCACCGGCATCGAGGGGCGCATCTATCAGGCGACGTCGGACCTTGCAGCGTACACGCTCGCCATCGTTGACGACGGCACGATCACGACGGTCAACACCGCCGTTGATCCCGCGGTCACGACAACCGCAACGATGTCGTGGAGCGACCGCCTCGTGATCGGGTGGTTCCGTCCGCTCGCGGGCGCAACGGAGTACCCCGGCGGCGTCAATGACCACGCCTTCGACGCGGGCACGCTCTACAACTTCTGGGGCTACCTCGGACTCGGCGCGCAGAACGGCGCGGGCGGTCAGGTGTCACCGGGCAACGCTCCCGTCCCCGCCGCGGGAACGTCGTGGGCGATTCTCATCACCGCGAACGTCTGGCTGTATCTCGACGCCGCGGACGGGAAACTGAAACTCTACAACGGCACAGGCGGCACACTCCGCACGCCTGCGCTGTTCATCCTCGCCACGGCCAAAACGGGCGCGCGCCCGTAGCACTCCACCTCGCACGAAGGAACCAACGCACCATGTCGAACTACCCGCCCTCGCTCACGCTCGCGCTCCCGAACAGCGGCCCCGCCGATCTCGTCGGGTCGCTCACCATGACGCCCGTCGCCGCGTCGTCGGGCGTGCGCTCGCTCCTCACC
>JBPOHC010000188.1:0-7999 GCA_052035985.1 Myxococcota bacterium
GTCGAGCCCGGCGCGAATGGCGTGGAAGAGAAAGGCCGAGTGCATCGCCTCGCGCACGCGGTTGTTGCCGCGGAAGCTGAACGACACGTTCGAGATGCCGCCGCTGACCTTCGCGTCAGGGAGGTTCTTCTTGATCCAGCGCGTCGCCTCGATGAAGTCGACGGCGTAGTTGTTGTGCTCCTCGATGCCCGTGGCGACGGTGAGCACGTTGGGGTCGAAGATGATGTCCTCGGGGGGAAAGCCCATCTCCGTGAGGATCTTGTAGGCCCGCTCGCAGATGCGGATCTTGTCTTCGTAGGTGGCCGCTTGACCGCGCTCGTCGAAGGCCATCACCACCGCGGCGGCGCCGTACTGGAGGATCGTGCGCGCGCACTCTCGGAACTTCGCTTCGCCCTCCTTGAGCGAGATGGAGTTCACGATCCCCTTGCCCTGGAGGCACTTGAGCCCCGCGACGATGACCTCCCACTTCGACGAGTCGATCATGAAGGGGACCTTGGCCACCTCGGGCTCGCTCGCGAGCAGCGAGAGGAAGCGCGACATCGCCGCGACGCCGTCGATCATCCCCTCGTCCATGCACACGTCGATGACGTTGGCGCCGCTCTCGACCTGCTGCCTCGCGATGGCGACGGCGTCCTCGTAGTTGCCCTCCTTGATGAGCTTCGCGAACTTCGGCGACCCCGCCACGTTGGTGCGCTCGCCGATCATCATGAAGACGCCCGGCTGCTGCGTGAACGGCAGCGAGCCCGAGAGCCGCAGGGGCTCCGTCGCGCGCTCTTCATCGCGCGCTTCATGCACCGGGAGCGGTCGCGGCGCGCGGCCTTCGAGGGCCTTCGCGATGGCGGCGATGTGCTCGGGGGTGTTGCCGCAGCAGCCGCCCGCGATGTTCACCAGGCCGTCGTGCGCGAAGCCGCCGAGAAAGCGACCCATGTCCGCGGGCTGGAGGTCGAAGCCCGTGGGCGAGAGCGGATTCGGCAGACCCGCGTTGGGGTAACAGGAAACCGCGGTGTCGGCCTTCTCAGAGAGTTCCGAGAGGAAGGGGTACATGAGGTCGGGGCCGAGCGAGCAGTTGAGCCCGATGGAGAGGGGCTTCACGTGCTTGACCGCGTTCCAGAGGGCCTCGACGGTCTGCGCCGAGATCATGGTCTCGCCGCCGCGACCGACGGCCGCCGACACCTGGATGGGCAGCGTGACCTTGTCCTCCGCGAAGACCTCCTCGATCGCGACGAGCGCGGCCTTGGCGTTGAGCGAGTCGAAGATCGTCTCGACGAGGAGCGTGTCGACGCCGCCCGCGATGAGCGCCCTCACCTGATGCTTGTACGCGGCCTTCACCTGATCGAAGGTGACCACGCGAAAGCCCGCGTCGTCGGCGTCGGGCGAGTTCGAGAGCGACACGGTCATGGGCCCGAGGGCGCCCGCGACGAAGCGCCTGCGGCCGTCGGCCTGCGCGACGCGCTCGGCCATTTCGCGGCACTGCTTCGCCGAGCGCTCGTTGATCTCCCACGCGAGGTCGTTGAGAAACGCGTCCTCGAGGATGCGCTGGTAGAACGCGGGGTCTTTGCGTCCGCCGTGCTCGCGGGGGTCGTCGACGAAGAACTCGCTCTGCACGAGGCCCGTGGCGCCGAAGGTGTTGGTCTCGATGATGTCGGCGCCGGCCTCGAGAAAGCGCCGGTGGATGTCGCAGATCATCGCGGGCTGCGTGAGCGAGAAGAGGTCGCCGTTGTTCAGCAGGTCCTTCTTGGCGTCGACGAAGCGCTCGCCGCGCATGTCGCGCTCGGTCATGCCGTACGTGCGGATGGTGGTGCCCATCGCGCCGTCGATGATGACGATGCGCTCTCGGAGCAACTGTTCGAGCGGGTGAACGGACATCGGCGCTACCTCGACCTTGCCTTGCGTGAAGGCGTGACGCCGCCCTTGTCTGCGACGGCCAGAACGACTTGAAAATGAGGCTTTCGGCGCTCCCTGCACACGACGTCGCACGACGCCGTGACGAGGCCGGCCCTGGTGACCATCGCGCGCAGCCGCGACGGAGAGAACCCCGCGTGCCGCGCGCCGTACGAGCCCGTCGCGTCGGTGACCTCGTGCGCGTCGAGCGAGAGCACCACGAGGCGCCCCCCCGGCCGCAGCACGCGCGCGCACTCCGAGAGCACCCGCGACGGATGCTCCGCGTACGTGAGCGTGTGGAACACCACGGCCACGTCGAAGCGCGCGTCTTCGAAGGGCAGCGCCTCGGCGTCGGCCTTCACGCAGCGGACGTGTTCGTAGCGCGCGAGCCTCGACGACGCGGCCTCGACCATGCGCTCGTTGGCGTCGACGCACGTGAGCGTCTTGCACCCTGGCGCGAGCAGCGCGGCCACGGCGCCGTCGCCCGACCCCACGTCGATCACGTCACCCGCACGAAGGAGCGCGGCCATCCCGACGGCGAGCGACTCCCAGGTGCGGCCCGGCGAGTAGTGCCGCTCCATCTCGCCCGCGAACGAGTCGGGGAGCGCGCCGCGACGCTCCTCGTCGAGCGCCCGGAGCCGCTCCCGGTCTGACGCCAGCGTGGCGTCGTCGGAGCGCGTCGCCTCGTCGAGCAGCGCCTTCACCGCGGGGGGGAGCGTGTCCGCCGAGAGCGAGTAGATCGCGTTGGGACCCACGCGCCGATCGCGCACGACGCCCGCCTCGCGGAGCCGCCCGAGGTGCGTCGAGACGCGCGACTGCGGCAGCTCCATCACCCGCATGAGGTCGGTCACGGTGAGGTCGCGCTCGCCGAGGAGGGCGCAGAGCCGCAGGCGATTCTCGTCGCCGAGGAGGTTCAGCGCGTCGATGTAGGCCGCGAGGTCCATCGGGGTATCCAGATGCGCGGATGATATCTGCCGTTCACGGTTTGAAGTCAAGCCGCGCTACCGAACGCCACGGGAAGCTCACTCCGAGAGCTCGGCGACGCAGGGAGGCCGCGGGCCCGTGCGCGCTTCGAGCCATCCGTCGGGTCGCGGGGCGTTGGCGCAGCGGTCGACGGGGGCGCGCACCTCGGGAGCGCGGAGGGCGTTCTGGTGCGCCGCGCCGACGACGGCCTCTTGCAGGCACACGAGCGAACGCGCGTCGGGGTCGCGCGAGGTGAGCGCGCAGTCCGTCGAGGGAACCGCGCCGGGGGTCACTTCGAGCCACAGGTCGAGCTCGACGCGGCGCGCGCTGTCGCAATCGAAGAGCGCGGGGGGCGCGTCGGGCGCGGCCACGGCGGGACACGCCTCGACGGGCGTCCCGCGGTGCGACGAGGCCCAGCTCGGACCGAGCGTGGCGGGGGGAATCGGGTGACACGCGCACTCCATCTCGCCCGCGGGGCCCGCGAGGTGCGTGTGAAAGCGCGAGGGGTCGCGGTCGAGGCGCGCGGTGCCTCCGCCGAAGACGCCCACCGAGAGCGACGTGCGGTCGAGGCTCCCGCGGTCTGCGCAGGGCCCCGCGACGGTGGCGCAGGCGATCTCGCGGGCCATGCTCGCGGCGCGGCAGAAGCTCAGCGATCGGTTGAACGCGGCCTCATCCGCGGGCGCGGCGAAGGTCACGCCCCAGAAGCGCGTGAGGTCGTCGCAGAGGGCCGCGGCGTGGTTGGCGAACTCGATGTGATCCGCGAAGCCCGAGACCGCGAGGCGGAGCCGCGGAGCGCCCTGCATCGAGCGGCGAGAGAGGTCTCCGACGATGCGCCCGACGGCGCGCCAGTGCTCGCTCACGGCGGTGTTGTTGGGCGCGCTTCGACCGGGCGCGAAGAGCGTCTCGGTGGAGCACGCGACGGTCCAGTGGAGCCCGTCGCCGCCAGGGTTTCGCGGCGTGCACGCCTGACCGAGCTCGGCGACGATCTGCTCGACGGCGTCGTGGAGCGCGGCCGCGGCGGGCGGCGCCCCGGCGCGGAGTCGATGATCCTCGGCGTCGAGGCGCGTGCGAAAGCGGGCGCTGTCTCGCAGCGTCGCGGGCGACGAGAGCGGGCGGTACGCGGGGGCCGAGGGCGAGTGCGTGAACGACGGCGCCGAGCACGCGACGGCGAAGAGGCTCGCGAGGAGGACGCGGCGCATTGGGGTCACTCGCTCCTGATCGCGTCGACGATCGAGTTGAGGTTGACGCCGAGGTAGGGCGCGATGTCGAAGGGCTCGGTGCTGTTGGCCGGTCCGACGCTGAGAAAGGTCGGCTGAAAGAGCGCGCCGAGGGTCACCAGCCGCGGCAGCGCGTGGGGCCCGAGCGTGAAGGCCACGTCGACGCCGAGGCCCGTGTGGAGCGCGCGTCCGTCGCCGGGCGAGGCCGAGAGCACCACGGGGATCGAGAACTCCATGCCCACCCACGAGGCGCCGCGCGACGACGGCGAGATGCGCGCATAGATGAGCGGAACGGCGACGCCGATCGAGAGGCAGCGCGCGCCCGAGCACGTGCCGAGCACCTCCCAGTGCGCGCGAACGGAGACGGGCCCGGGGGTTCCCCAGCGGACGTAGAAGGGACCCGCGGTGCTCCCGCGGTGAACGAGCGGCGGCACGACGCGGAGCTTCGCGCGCGACAGACACGTGAAGCGATGCCCGTCGCCCGCGGGGTTTCGCGCCGCGAGAAAGGCGTAGAAGGTCGACTCCGAGGGCAGACCGCGGAGGTTGGCGAGGAGGCCGTTTCCCTGCGTGGGGCAGCGCTCTGCGGTCGAGAGGAGCACCGCGAGCGCGCCGGGCGCGGGCGACGTCCGCGCGGGCTCCGAAGGCAGCACCACGGGGATGGCGCTCGCGAGCCTCGAGGGCTCCTCGTCGGCCGCGGAGGCCGCCTCGGGCTGCCAGCCGTTCACCGCGGCCGACACCTCCGGCGACGTCGACACGCGGAACTCGGGGACGCCAGAGCGGGCGTAGAACGCGAAGGTGTCGTCGCCCGAGGTCTCGACCGCGCGCCACGGGTCGCGGAGGTCCATCGCGCCGTGCTCCAAGAGCCCCGCGGGGATCCAGTCGGTGCGCGGCGAGATCACCGCGACGCGCGCGAGCGCGAGGTCGTGGCCCGTGCACGCGGGCTCTCCCGCGGGACGGAGCGACACCTGCCACACCCCCGCGGACGCCGCGGTGAAGACGTGCGTCGCGCCCGCGGCGAGCGTGACCGCGTCGGAGGGCTGCACGTCGCTCGCGACGCGACAGAGCGAGAGCGCGCGCCCCGCGGGGAGCGTCGCGGGCGCGTGAAACGTGTCGCCCGGCGTGACGAAGCGGACGCGCCCGTCGCCGTCGAGCGGGAGCGCGTCGGTCGTGGCCTCGGAGTCCTGCGCGGTCGAGACCTCGTTCGCGTACGAGATCACGTCGACGTGACGCTCGACGCTCGCGGGGGTGAGCTGCTCCGCGGTCATCGTCGTGAGCTGCGAGAGCGGGAGGCAGCGCATCGCGGCGAGCTGCGTCGCGGTGACGCGCGCGTTGCGGTCGGGCGTGTCGGAGTATGTCCCGCGGTGACAGAGCCTCGCCGAAGAGAGCGCGCGAGACCAGTCGGCGCGCGCGGGCACCATCGACGCTCCGAGCGAGCCATAGCGGGCGCGCATCGACGCGCGGACGAGCTCCTCGGGCGCGAGCACGGCGCTCCCATCCACATCGAGCGGGAGCGTCTGCACGTCGGCGCCCTCGCGCGTCTCGCTCGTGGTGACGAAGACCGCGCGCGACGCCGAGGCGCTCACCAGCTCGGCCCACGCGACGTCGGTGTCTTCGAAGGCCGCGGGGTCGGGCGCGAGACGCAGCGCGCCGCGATCCCACCCCGCGCGGAACCATCGGTGCTCGCCGGGCGCTTCGAAGCGCTGACGGAGGGCCGTGCGGGGGTCTCCGAAGCGCAGCGTGTCGACGCGGAGCGCCGCGGTCGAGCCGCGTCGACGAACGAAGGCCGCCCACGACCTGCGATCACCGGCGAAGGTGCTCTCGGCCGCGGACGAGAGCGACAGCACGCGGCTCCCCTCGGGCATCGCGCCGCGCATCGCGGTGGCGTCGGTCTCGACGGGGACGAGCACGAGCTCGGCGTCGGCCACGGGGCAGCGATCGGCGGTGGCGATCGTTCGTACGCGAACGTTCTCGCCCACGTTGTCGAAGCGGACCACCGTGCTCCCCTCGCCCATGCCCGCGACGCACGGGCGCAGCGAGAGCGTCTCGACCTGTGGAGGCGTGGTGTCGGCGACGGCGACCACTTCGAGGGCGGCGGCGAGCTGACCGCGTGGCGCGCCGAGGTCGGAGAAGAGCTCGCCCGCGTCGCGCGCTTCGGGCGTGAGCGTCTGCGAGGGGACGTCGGTCGTGCCCCGCGGCCGCACGCCGTAGCGGCAGCGCGTCGAGGCCGTGAAGCGCGCGGCCGGACCGACGACCAGGTGGGTGCTCGCGGCGCGCTCGGGGGCGACCGCCGTGAAGCAGATCGACTGCGCCGAAGCGGTGCCCGACGCAGCGAGAACAGCGAGGCCGATGACGAGGGTGCGCATCGTTTTCCGCGAGCGATATACCGCAGAACGAGGCGTGTGGCGGAGGTTGCGTGCGACACGTTTCACGCACCGCGCGACCCCCGCGAGGCGCACGATGCATCCAAGAGCGCACAGAGGAGATCACCGATGACGAAGAGGGCAGAGTGGAAGGGCGCCGTGCTCGCGGAGTCCGACGACATCGTGACGGTCGAGGGCAACGCGTACTTCCCCGCGGAGTCGCTGAGAAGCGAGCACTTCACGCCGAGCGACACGCACACGGTCTGTAGCTGGAAGGGCACCGCGAGCTACCACCACGTCACCGTCGACGGCGCGATCAACCGCGACGCCGCGTGGTACTACCCGACCCCCAAAGACGCCGCGAAGCAGATCACCGGACGCGTCGCGTTCTGGAAGGGCGTCGTCGTCCGCGACGTGTGAGCCCCCGCACCGCGACCGAACGCTCCTCGCCGAGCCTCGTGCGCTCCGTAGCTTCGGGGTATGTACGCGGCCCATGACCTCCGCGATCGCTCTGGCCTCCCCCATTCGACTGCTCGCGGCCTCGCGCGACGGCGCCGAGCTCATCGCCGTTCACGAGACGTCGCTCTCGCGCGTGTCGGTCTCCTCGGGCGCCGTCGTCGACGCGGGCCCCGTCCCCGGCGTCGTGTACGCGTGCTCGTTCACGCCCGACGGTCGCGCGCTGCTCCTCGGGACGCGCTCCCCGGTGCTCGTGGACCTCGACACGCGCGCCGTCGCGCCGCCTGCGTTCAAGGGCCCCGCGAGCGCTTCCAACGCCGTCACCTTCTCGCCTGACGGGGGCACCGCCTACCTCGCGCACGGCAGCTTCGCGGCCACGGGCGATTGCTACGTCTACGCCTTCGACCTCGCGACGCGCGCCCTCCGATGGCGCTCCGCTCCGACGCCTCGCGACGGTGTGATGGACGTCGCGTGTGTGGGCGACCGCGTGGTGGCCTTCGGCGAGCAGGGCGCGGTGGTGCTCCTCGATCCCGCGCGCGGAGCTTCCCTCGGCAGGGTGCAGCTCACGCCGCCCGCGCCCTACGGCGAGGCCATGGTGCACGGCGCGACGCTCGACGACGCGCACGTCGTCGCGGCGACGCTCAAAGACGGCGTTCCCTTCGTGGCGAGGGTGCGGCTCGAAGCGGGCGCGCTCCCGATCACATGGCAGACGCCCATCGAGATCGACGAGGCGAGCGACGACGAGGGCTTCATCGTCGGTCGTCCCCTCGTGGCGCGCGACGCGGTGCACGTCCCCGTTCGCTGGAGCGACGGAGAGACGCCGCGCGTGACGCTCTTCACGCTCGACGCGGCGACGGGTGAGCTCCGCGGCGAGTGCGACCTCGACGGCTGCGTCGATCACCGCGCGGCGCTGCGTCTGCCCGACGGTCGAGTCGTGTGGGCCGACGGCAGCACGGTGCGCGTCGAGGCCATCGAAGAGGCGCCGTAGCGGAGTAAAAGGGGTTAGCACGGCTGTCCCAGATTGGTGTGGGACCGAAGGAACCGGCGGCCGTCAGGACGCCGGGGTGTCGCGCTGAGATCGCTCCCGGCGTCGTTACCGCCGCCGGTCCTTTACGTTGATCG
>JBPOHC010000378.1:0-24434 GCA_052035985.1 Myxococcota bacterium
CCGCGCGGGTCCACGCAGGAGCGCCTCGCGGTGTAGTACGCTCGCGCGGATGCAGCACACCTCTCAGCGCCCCGGCGGCAAGCGCGTCTGGGATGACCCTCGCATCGTCGTGCCCGACGAGGCCGCGTGGACGCGCATGACGCCGGGCGAGCGCGAGGCCGCGGCGGAGGCCATCGAGGCGGTGCTCGACGAGTACCGCGAGGCGATGAGCGAGGGCGTGCGTCACTCGAAGCGCAAGGCCGGCGTCGCCGCGGACCTCGACGCCCATTTCCGTCGATTGGGGAGGGGCGTCTTGCTGGCGAACGAGCTCGCGGTGCTCTACCCCGGCGAGCCCGTGATCGTCCCCGACGTGCTCGCCGTCGTCGACTGCGACCCTGACTACGAGCCCGAGCGCTGGGTCGTCTTCGAAGAGCGGCGCGGCGTCGACGTCGTCATCGAGGTGCGCAACCTCGGCAAGAAGCACAAGGACCTCGTCGAGAACGTGCTCGACTACGCGAGGGTGCGGATCCCCGAGTACTTCAGCCATGACTGCCGCAGCGGCGCGCTCCGCGGGTGGAGGCTCGGCGCGCCCGGGGCGCAGAGCTACGTGCCCATCGTCCCGCAAGGCGGATACCTCCGCTCGCAGGTGCTCGCGCTCGACCTGGCCGTCGTGCGCAACCGCCTCCGCTTCTTCTCGAACCAGTCGATGATCCCGACGGAGTCAGAGCTCGTCACGCGGCTTCAGTCGCTGGTCGACGAGCGTCAGGTCGAGCGCGACGAGGCCGCCCGACAGCGCGACGAGGCCGCCCGACAGCGCGACGACGCCGCCCGACAGCGCGACGACGCGCTCGACCGCCGGGGGCTCGCGCAGGCCACGCTTTCGAAGGCCATCCTCGAGACGTGTCGACTGCGGGGCGTCTCGCTCGATGACGCGCAGCGCGCGCGCGTCGCCGCGGAAGAGGACATCGCGAGGCTCTCGGCCTGGGCGGCGCGCGCGTTCGAGGCGACGAGCGCTTCGGAGCTCTTCGCGTAGGGCGTGTCCGCAATTGCGGACCGAGCCACCGTGTCGCAGTGCGAGCCGCACAAGGCGACGACTCGAAGACGGGCTGTTGGCCCGTCGAGAGGCGGCACCGCAGGGCGGCGATGCAATGCGGAGCGGTGGCGACGGGAGTCAATTGCGGACACGCCCTGGTACTCCGTCGCAGGGGAAGTGCTGGCCCGCGAGGCGATGCCGCGCCGGGCGGGCGCGGCCGTGACGACGCCCCGCATCGAAGCACGACCCCACCCCGACCGAGACGTTGTACCGTCGCCCTCCACGATGCCTCCCGATGGCCCCCCGATGCGCGCGGACGACCCCATCGGCGCGCGCTTTGGCGGACGCTACGTCGCGCGCTCGCTCCTCGGTCGCGGCGGGATGGGATCGGCCTACGCAGCCCTCGACGAGGTCACCGGGCGCAGCGTCGCGCTCAAGATCCTCGGCGCGCGGCACGCGCAGAACCCCGACACGCTCGAGCGCTTCGCCCGCGAGGCCCGCGTGGGGAGCGAACTCAAGCACCCAAACATCGTCGAGGTCATCGACCCCGGAGAGGCGACCGAAGACGGCGCCTTCATGGTGCTCGAGCTCCTCGACGGCGATTCCCTCGCACGCGTGCTCAAGCGTGAGAGGCCCCTCCCCTTCGCGCGCGCCGCGGCGCTGCTCTTGCCCGTGATGCGCGCCCTCGCGTACGCCCACGAGCGATCGGTGGTGCACCGCGACGTCAAGCCCGAGAACATCCTCGTGCACCGCGATCCGAGCACCGGCGCCGAGGTGCCCAAGGTGCTTGATTTCGGCATCGCCAAGCCCCTCAACGACCGCAACGCCAAGGTGCTCACCGTCAACGGCGACCTCATGGGGACGCCCGCGTACATGTCTCCCGAGCAGGTCGACGCGATGGTCGCGCGCATCGGCGCCCCGACGGACGTCTGGTCGATGGGGGTCATCTGGTACGAGGCCCTCACGGGCGAGCTCCCCTTCGGCGGCGGCACGTCGACCGTCGAGACGCTCATCGCCGTGCGCAACGCGAAGTACACGCGGCTCTCGAAGCGCCTCAGCACGGTGTCGGTCTCCGTCGCCAACGCGATCGACAAGGCCCTCGTGCGCGACGCCGAGCGGCGCTACCCCGACATGGGCGCGTTCCTCTCGGCCCTCACGCGCGCGGTCGCCGAGGGTGGCGCGGCGATGACGCCCGAGACGCCGCGCGCCCCTGCGTCAGAGCTCGTGCGCGACCTCACGGAGGGCTCGGTTCACGACGAGACGCACGACACCCTCGTCGAGCCCGCGAGGCGCGCCGCGCCCGTCACACCCGCGAGGCCGCTCACGCCAGCGAGGTCGTTCAACCCCGCGCCCCCCGCCGCACCGACGAGGCCCGCAGAGGTCGTGAAGCCCGCGGATGCGACGAAGCCCGCAGCGCCCGCGAAGCCCGCGCGTCCGTGGTGGATGATCGCGGTCGCGCTGGTCTTCGCGGCGCTCACGGTGATGTGCGTGGCGCTCTCGCTGCGCGCGCGCTGAGGCGATCAGAACGGGACGGCGAGGTCGAACTGAAGGATGCGGTAGTCCTTCGAGTCCATGAAGCCGTTGGTGGGGATGAAGAAGGCCACGCCGGGACGCAGCAGGAAGCGCCCCACGGGGAAGTTCCCTCGCACGCCGCCGCCGACGGTGAGCTGATCGCGACGGAGCGCGTTGCCCGCGGGCGCTGCGCCCACCACCGAAGCGGGGTCTGACAGCCAGCGTTGGTAGTGCATCTCGGCGCTCACCGTGAGCCACGGCACCACCTGGTAGCCGACGTGGAGGCCCACGGTGAGGTTCGTCCGCGACTCGTCCTTGTCGACCGACTCGCCCCACACGCGCGTGAGCTGGAGCACGGTGAACTCCGCCTGCGCGGTGAGCCCGTGGCCCATCCACATCACGCCCGCGCCGCCCATCACGGTGAAGTAGTTCGACGCGAACATGGCGTTGTCCATCGCCTGCCGCGTGTAGACGCCGCTGCCGAAGGCCCCGCGCTGCTCGGGCGACGAGTCGCTCCCCGGTCCGACGGGCACGGTCACGCCGAGAAAGATCGGGAGGCGCAGGCCCGGCGCGAGCTGCGGGGTCCAGAGGCCGAAGACGAGCGGGTTGACGAAGGCCGCGCGACTGTCGACGCCGTCGGGCGCGTGGGTGACAACGCCGAGGCGGCCGTAGATGCCCAGGTCGGGCAGCGACGCGAAGGGCCTTCCGCCGCCCGTGAAGATCGTCGCGGTGCTGAGCGCCGCCGTTTGAAACGCGAGCGCCACGTCGACGCGGAGGATGTTCGGCGCGATGGCGGGGCGGAGGTTCCACGGGAGCGAGTAGCGGGCGCGCGCCATGGGACCGGGCGGCGGCGCGGGCTGTGTCTGCGCGGCGGCGAGCGAGGGCGCCACGCACGCGAGGAGGAGCGCGACGGCTGCGATGCGCGGAGAGAACATCTCAGAGCCTCGCCGTTTGCGCGGCGCGCATGGTGCTCTCGGCGGCGACGGCGCGCGGAAAGAGCACATCGCTCTCGAGGTGGATGTGCATGCGGAGGTCCGCTTCGAGCGCCTGGAGCGAGTCCCAGAACGCGCGCCACGTCGGGCACGCGTCGGCGGGGAGCGCGTACTCGTTCGTCTGTTCACGCAGCGTCGCGAGCAGGTGAGTGGCCGTGTCGTGTTCCATGTCCATCACGCGGATGGGCATCGCGACGGAGGCGAAGCAGCCGTGCGCGGGCCCCGTCCCCTCGATCGCGCGCACGTACGGAAAGAGGATCACCTCTTCCTTCTGGAGGTGCGGCAGGAGCTCGGCGCGCAGCGCTTCGAAGGTGCGCATCACGGCGACGAGCTCGGGGTGCTCGGCCTTGTGCGCCGCGACGACCTCCGCGCCGAGCGTCTGCGCGCGTGCGAGCTCGCTCACCGTGAACGCGTGGTGCGTCGCGACGAGGTGCTCGACGAGCTCCGTCATGGAGCGCTCGCTCCACCGCGTGTCAGCCGCCGTCTTCGATGCGTCGATCGCCATGTGCTCGCCTCTGCTTTCGTGAGGCGAACTGGTAGGCGCTCCGCGCTCGAACGCCGATGATTTATCTCATCCTCTGCGGGGAACCAGCGCAGACACGCCCATCTTCGCCACGGTCGACGCGAGGGCCGACCAGGGGCTGAGCGAGTCTCCCGCGGGGCGGCCGTGTCCGATGCGGTCGAGGAGGGTCTCGTAGTACGTGATGTCGAGCATCGCCGCGCGGTCGATGGCCTTCACGCCCGTCGTGGGGCGCTTGATCGTCAGCGACATCGACGGGTCGCGCATGAGCCGCGCAGGAAAGTCGGGGCACACCGCGAGGGGACGCGCGAGGCCGATGAGGTCCGTCGCGCCGTTGAGCGCCGCGAGCATCGCAGCGCCCGAGCGAAAGCCGCCCGTCACGGCGAGGGGGACCTTCACGCGCGTCCGCACGCGCTCGGCGAACTCGGTGAAGTACGCCTCGCGCGCCCTCGTGCTCGCGGCCACGGCGAAGCCCGTCATCGCGGGAGCTTCGTAGGTTCCACCCGAGACCTCGATGAGATCGATGCCCTCGCCGGCGAGGGTCTCGACGACACCCATCGACTCGTCTTCGGTGAAGCCGCCCTTCTGAAAGTCCGCCGAGTTGAGCTTGATCGACACGGGGAAGCTCGCGCCCACGCGCGCCCTGATGGCCCTGTAGACCTCGACGGCGAAGCGCCTGCGCTTCTCTGCGCTGCCGCCCCACGCGTCGTCGCGTCGGTTGTGATGCGGAGAGAGAAACTGGCTCACGAGGTACCCGTGCGCGCCGTGGATCTGCACGCCCGTGAAGCCCGTCTTCTTCGCGAGCTCCGCGGCGTGTGCGAAGCGCGCGATGATCGCCTCGATCTCGTCGCCCGTGAGCGCGCGCGGCGTCTTGAAGAAGGCCCCGAGCGAGCCGCCGAGGGGAACCGCCGAGGGCGCCACCGGGTGCCTGCTCAACACCGACGGAGACTGCTTGCCCGGATGATTGAGCTGCATCCAGATGTGGGTGTTGTTGCGCCGCCCCGCCTCGGCCCAGCGTTCGAAGAGGCGCAGGTCGCTCGCGTCGTCGAGCGCGACGTTGCGCGGCTCGCCGAGGGCGCTGCGGTCGATCATCACGTTGCCCGTCACAGCCACGCCGAGGCCGCCGTCGGCCCAGGTTCCGTAGAGCGTGGCGAGGGCGTCGGAGGGGTTGAGCGCGCGGTCGCCGAGCTGCTCGCTCATGGCGGATTTCAAGAAGCGGTTCTTCACGCGCGCGCCGCAGGGCAGGTCGAGGGGCGTTTCGAAGGTGATGCCGTCGCTCATGGTGATCGCAGTCCGCGAGGGGGTGTTGTTGTGGTGTCTCGGAGGCGCCGCGTCGTAGCGTGTCCTCGCGCGGCGTGCACGCGTCAACGGGGGTGGTGATCGCGCGGGATTCGACGGGCGCGGCGCGATGGGGTGATGATCCGCCGCCTCGATGCTCTCGCTCTCACGCTTTCTCGACGTCGCGCTCCTGCTGCTCACGGCCTGGGGCGCCACGCTCGCCGCGATGCGATGGCGCGCGCCCTTCACCGACCGGCGCGTGCGCTACGCGTGGCGCGCGGCCGTGGGCGTGTGGGTCCTCGGGTGGCTCGCGGCGACGCCCGCGCTGAGCCTCTCGCTCGTGCGCAGCCTCGAACCTCCGCCCGCGGACCTCGCGCGCCTCGACGTCCCGTCGCTTCGAGATCGCACCGCGCTGGTGGTGCTGAGCTCCTCGGTGCTCCCCGCGCACCCGGGAGACACGCCCGCGGAGCGACTCGACAGCGCGGGCACGGCGCGTGTGATCGGCGCGGCGCGCGTGTGGCGCAGGCTCCAGACGCGCGCGGTCATCGTGACGGGACGCGCCCCCGGCGACGACGTCGACGCCAACACCGCCGCGATGGAAGACCTCCTCGTCACGTTGGGAGTCCCTCGCGAGCGCATCGTGCGAGAGCCCTGGGCGCTCAACACGCGGCAGAACGCCATCCACAGCGTGCGCATCGCGCGTCGCATGGGCCTCTCGCGCTACATCGTCGTGACGAGCGCGCTGCACATGCCCCGCTCGCTGAGGGAGTTCCGTCGCGCGGGCGTAGAGGCCATCGCGGCGCCGGTGCACCCCCTCGGCGGACGCTACGGCGGCGTCACCGAGTGGATCCCCGTGTCGTGGGGATGGTCCGCGACGAGCGCCGCGCTCCACGAGTACCTCGGGATGCTCAAGCCCTAGCGACCTCTCGTCGCGCGTCGTCGACGAGGAGCGCGCCCGACGCCAGCAGCAACGCGATGCCTCCGAGCGCGAGCCCATCAGGCCAACGGTGGAACACCAGCGCGTCGATCATCAGCGCGAGCACCACCTGAATCCACCCCGCGGCGCCCACGCGCGCGGCCTTGTCGAGCGCGTACGCGCGCGTGATCGCGAGCTGACCCGCCGTCGCCGTGAGCCCCATCGCGAGCACGCCCGCCGCGTCGCTCCACGTGGGCGTCACGGGCGCGCCGTGGACCACCAGATGACGCGCGGAGAGCGCTCCGAGCACGGCCGTCGCCGTCGCCGAGAAGTGCACCACCACGGCCTCGGGCGTCTCGCCCGAGAGGCGCCGCAGCGAGACCATCGCGAGCGCTCCAGCGAAGCCCGCGCCGAGCGCCACGAGGCCCGCGAAGCCGTCGGCGCGAAAGCCGGGACGCTCCACCATGAGCACGCCCGTCACGGCCACCGCGAGCGCGATCCACACGCGAAGAGAGAGCCTCTCGCGGAGCGTCACCCACGCGACGCCCGCGATCCAGAGGGGCGTCGTGTTGAGGAGCGCCGTCGCGTCGGAGAGCGGCATGTGCGTGAGCGCGTAGAAGGTGCAGAGCATCCCCGTGGAGCCCGCGAGGCTGCGCTGCCACATGATCCGACGGTCTGCGACGGCGAGCGACGCGCCCCGCGCACGCGCCAACGCGAGCGCCGCGAGGAGCCCGAAGAGCGCGCGAGAGAAGCCCAGGAGCGGCCACGGGAGGTGACGCATCCCGCGGGCGAGCGCGTTCATCGTCGCGAAGCACAGCGCTCCGGTGAGCATGAACGCGATGGCTCGCAGCGGCGCGTCGCGCGTCGGCGCAGGGGATGACATCGCCGCGCGGCTACGGCCTCACGTCGGGGTGGAGCATCGACGCGATGCGCACCACGGCGGCCCCGAGCCGCGGACCGGGACGCAGGAGCATCGGGTCTCCCGCGCGCACGATGCGGTTGTTTCGCACCGCGGGCACCGTGCCGTAGCGCGAGAGCGACGAGGCCAGCGTCGAGTCTCCCCAGGTCATGTCGAGGATCACGTCGGGCGCGAGGGTGATCACCTGCTCGACGGAGATCGTGGGGTAGCGCCCGCCCGCGCGGACGACGTTCTCTCCGCCCGCGATCGCGAGGATCTCGTCGACCCATGAGCCCGGTCCCGCGACCGAGAGCGGACGCTCACCGAACACCGCCAGCACGCGCGCCTTCGGCCTCGCCGACACCGACGCTCGCACACGCGAGAGGTCTCCCTCGATGGAGGCTCTCAGCGCGCGGCCCGCGTCACGCCGCCCCACGAGCGCGCCGAAGGTCTCGCACGAGTCGAGCACCTCGCGCACCGACTCCACGCGCGGAAAGAACACCCGCACGCCCATGCGCTGAAGGCGATCGAGCACGGCCACGTCGAGGGGCCCCTGCACGCCCACCACCGCGTCGGGACGCAGCGCCACGATCGCTTCGAACGAGGGATTGACCATTCCCCCGATGCGAGGGAGCGCCGTCACCGCGGGCGGATAGTCGTCGAAGGCTGATACCCCGACGACGCGCTCTCCCGCGCCGAGCGCGAAGAGCATCTCGGTGGCGCTCGGCACGAGCGAGACGACCCTCCGCGCGGGGGCCACCGAGGGGTCGAGGGTCGACATCGATCCGCGGTCGCGCGCAGCGCCGCCGTCGCGCGCGCCGCGACAGTGCGCCGACGCGATCGCGAGGCCCGCCACGAGCGAGAGCGCGCCGTGCGATCGGGAGAGTCTCCGCATCACGGGCGGGGCTCTAGTACCTCGCCGCCACGGAAGTAAAGGCCCGATCGCGCGAGCGACCTCGCGGACAGCGTGTAGACATCGCGCGAGGGGCGCCCTATGACACGCGCTCGTGGCCCACCTCACGCCCGACGCGATCGCCGAGCGGCTCGCCGCGCTCCCGCGCAAGGCCATCACGCACAGGGGAGATCCCGCGGCGGTGCTCGTCCCGATGTGCGAGCGCGAGGGAGAACCGCACATTCTCATCACGCGTCGCGCGAAGGGGATGCGACACCACGGCGGGCAGTACGCCTTCCCCGGCGGACGCCGCGACGCGGAGGATCGCGACGCTGTGGCCACGGCGCTGCGAGAGGCCGACGAGGAGGTCGGCATCGCGCCCGCGGACGTCCGCGTGCTCGGGATGCTCGACGACTACACCACGAGCTCGGGCTTCATCGTGACGCCCGTCGTGGGGTGGATCTCGCACCCGTATCCGTACCGTCTGAGCGAGCGCGAGGTCGAGCTGGCGATCGAGCTCCCGCTGCGCGCGTTCATCACGCCGCAGCCCGCGCGCACGCTGCTCTTCGAGGGCTTTCGCCGCATCGTGATGGCCTTCGACGTCGACGGACACTTCATCTGGGGCGCCACGTCGGCGATGCTCCGCGACCTCGCCCGACGCCTCCGACAAGCACCCGGCGCGTGAGCGAGTGCTTACAAGCACCCGTCGCGTAAGCGACGGGGGCCAACGCGAACGCCATCAACATCGTGAAGCGCCACGACGCGCCGCGGAATGTCGCCCGCGACGACCGCCGACGTTCGTGTTGGCCCCCGACACTCGCGCGACCACTCCGACAAGCACCCGGCGCGTAAGCGCCGCGGGCCGACACGAACGCCATCAACGTCGTGAAGCGCCACGACGCGCCACGGAACGTCGCCCCCCGACGACTGCGGACGTTCGTGTTGGCCCCCGGCGCTCACGCGCCGGGGGCTTGTAAGCACTCGCGCGACGCCTCCGACAAGCACCCGGCGCGTAAGCGCCGCCGGGCCAACACGAACGCCATCAACGTCGTGAAGCGCCACGACGCGCCGCGGAATGTCGCCCGCGACGACCGCCGACGCTCGTGTTGGCCCCCGTCGCTCACGCGACGGGTGCTTGTACGCACATTGATTCTCCTCGCGCGTTGGGGTAGTCGGCGCAGCGATGTTTCGCGCACGCACGCACCTCCTCCTTGCGCTCGCGCTGCCCGCGTGCGCCAGCCGACAGCCCGCCCCCATCGCGACAGCGCCCACGCCCGCGGTGACCGCCGACGCTGCGCCCTCCGCCACACCCGACGCGGCCGTCGCGGTCACGCCCGCGGTGTGTCCCGAGCGGTCGCGCGCGCTGCGTGACGGAGAGCGCGTCGAGATCGTCGCGTCGCTCGATGGGCTGCGCGAGATCGGCGCCGACGGGACCGCGCTGCGTACGCTCTCTGCGACGCCGTCGGCGATGCCGCGGTACACGTCCGATCGACGCGCGGTGGTGTTCCTCGCGCGGGGTCGCGCCGAGGTGCGGAGGCTCTCGCTCGACGACTGCCGCGAGACCACCGTGGCCGCGCTGCCTCGCGGCGTGGGCGCGCGCTGCGGCGGAGAGTTCGGCGCTGACTACGACCCCACGGAGTTCGTGCAGTCCGACGACGCCATGGGCCTCACCGCCGACGGGAGCGCGCTCTGCCTCCACGTCATGGACCGCAACCTCAACATGATGAACGTCGAGGTGGTGATGCGCGTGGCGCTCGACGGCGCGACGGTCACGCAGCGGGTCACCACGCCCGACACCTGCGAGACGCCGCGCGTCGCGCCGGGCACGCCTCCGCTCTGCGAGACGGCGCCCATTCCGCCGCGGCGCAACACCGACGCGCAGCCCTTCGCGATCGAGGGGAACCGCATCGTGCGCCGGGTTCCGCGCGGTCGCTCGGTGACGGTGCGGGCCTTCGAGGGGAGCGACGTGAACGTCGACGAGGTGTCGTCGTCGGGTCGCTGGCAGGTGTTCTCGGCGAACGTCTCCGAGGGCGACACGATCTCGCGCGACCTGCTGCTCTTCGACGCGCAGACCGGACGCGTTCACCCCATCGTGGAGGGCGCGTTTCCGCCCGCGCTCGACGCGGCGACGATCCGCGCGATCCGCGGCGTGCATGAGCACACGGCGACGGCGACGGGCGAGACGAAGATCAGCTTCGTCGATCCGGGCGAGCGGCTGTGGGTGGGCGGGCTGCTGGTGATCCCCGGCGAGCGCGGGGTCGCGGTGGGCGGCGATCTCGCGCGCTGAGCGCCCGCGCGGCTGACAGCGAGAGCACCTCGGAGCGCCTCCGAGACACGTCAAGGTGGCGCTCCGAAGGCTTCGAAGCGCCTCCCGCACGCGTCAGGGTGGCGCTCCGAAGGCTTCGGAGTGCCAGCCTCACGCGTCAGGGTGGTGCTCCGAAGGCTTCGAAGCGCCTCCCGCACGCGTCGGGATGGCGCTCCGAACGCTTCGAAGCGCCTCCGGTGACCGTCGGGATCGCGCCCGGCGCTCAGATCCAGGCGTTGTTGAGCAGCTCGCCGATGCCGCCCGCACCGGGGACGATGTACTGGTGGTGGTCGAGGCCGCGCTCCTTCTCGGGGTGCGTGCCGGGGACGGTGCCGAGCACGTCACCCTGCGAGAGCCCGCGGTCGAAGCGGAACGCGTAGATCTTCGCGTCGGGGTGATCCTTCGAGAGCCGCTGGATGTACTCGGGCGTCACGATGAGGTTCATCGCGATCACCGAGCGCGGCTTGCCCACGAGCTTCGTCTTGTAGTGCGTCATCGCGGCCGACATCGAGCCCCCGGTGGCGCCCATGGGGTCGGGGATCAGCACGATGCGTCCGTCGACCTGATGGCCGATCTTGGCGTCGTGCCACGAGGTGCCCGTGACCTCGCCCTTCTCGTTGGTCATGCGCGACATGAAGAGGTGATCCTGACGGACGCCCTCGGGGTCGAGCAGCTCGTTGAGCGTCTCGTAGCAGATCTGCGAGGGGACCGTGCCCGCGCGGGCGATGCCCACGGTGACCACAGGGGTCGCGCGGTCGATGGAGACGCCGCGGTACACGGCCTCGGGGCTCGACGAGATCATCCTCGTCGCGACGTCGATGCGGCGCCTGGGGAGTTCCGCCGCGATGACGATGAGCGAGAGGTGCTCATAGAGTCGACGGACGAGGCGTCCGAGCTCGGGCTGCACGGTCTCACGCGCGCCGAGGCGAGCGAGCCAGGTGAGGGCCACCGGGTCGTCGATGAGGTGCACGTTGGGCCCGTAGCGGTGCTCGATCTCGGGCGGAGCGTAACGAGAGGTTGCGTAGGTCGCGTCGTGCATGGCGCGGCGTTGGTACACGAAAACCGCGGGCGCTGGCAAACCGGCGACGGGGCATTGGAACCACCGAAGTGCCGCGGAGATTCCGTGGTGTGAATGCGGCGGACGCCGCGCGGGAAGGCTCTATACTCCGCCGCGATGCAAACCCGCTGGAACGCCGCGTCGAAGGCGGCACTGATCTTCGTGACCTGCCTCTTCGCGTCGTACGTGACCATCTCGCATCGAGGTGGGCTCTTCGGCGTCGAGGGCACGCGGTCGCTCATGGCGCAGCCGCGACGCGTCGCGACGCGCACGCCGGACCCCAACTTCGACCTCACCCGCATGCAGGTGCTCCGGTACGTGCTGCTCGAGATCAACAACAACTACGTCGATCCGGCGCGCGTCCATCCGAAGGAGATGCTGCTCAAGGGCCTCGACGCGATCCAGCGCTCGGTGGCGCAGGTGCTCGTGCGCCACGAGGAGAACTCGCCCACCGTCACCGTGCGCGTCGACACCCACGAGCAGACGTTCAACATCGGCGACGTGCGCGCGCCGTGGGATCTCGAGCCGCGGTGGCGCGAGGTGTTCACCTTCCTCCAGACGCACCTGCGCGGCTCCGGCGTCGACCTGCGTGACATCGAGTACGCCGCCGCCAACGGGATGCTCCACACGCTCGACCCCCACTCGATCGTGCTGACGCCCGAGCAGTACCACGAGATGCAGATCCAGACGGGCGGCCACTTCGGCGGCCTGGGCATCGTGATCTCGATCCGTGACCGGCAGCTCACGGTGATGAACCCCATGCCCGACACGCCCGCGTCGCGGGCCGGGCTCATGCGCTACGACCGCATCGTGAAGATCGGCGACGAGAGCACCGACAACATGTCGCTCTCCGAGGCCGTCAACCGCTTGAGGGGCGCTGAAAACTCGCGCGTGAGCGTGTGGATCGTGCGTCCCGGCCGCGGCGGATGGACGGCCCCGCGCCGCTTCGAACTCACCCGCGCGCGCATCGAGGTGCGCTCCGTCGAGAGCCGCATGCTCACGAACGGCGTCGGCTACGCGAAGATCAAGAGCTTCAGCGAGACGACGAGCGCCGAGCTCACGCGCGCCCTCCAGTCGATGCGTCAGCAGGGGATGCGCTCGCTGCTCATCGACATGCGCGGCAACCCGGGTGGCCTGCTCGAAGAGGCCGTGAACGTGGGCGACCTCTTTCTGCAAGACGGTCCCATCGTGGTGACCGCGGGCAACCGACGCGAGGAGCGCGACCAGCGCGACGCGCAGCCCGAGGGGACCGAGCCGCCGTACCCCATCGCGGTGCTCATCGACGGCGGCAGCGCGAGCGCGAGCGAGATCGTCGCGGGCGCCCTCAAGAACCACAACCGCGCGCTCATCGTCGGCGGAACCTCGTTCGGCAAGGGCTCCGTGCAGACCATTCGGAACCTCCCCGACGGCGGCGCGCTGAAGATCACCATCGCGCAGTACCTCACGCCCGGTGACATCTCGATTCAGGGCGTGGGCATCACCCCCGACGTCGAGCTCTCGCCCATGACGGCCGACCGGCTCGACATGGACCTCGACGCCGACCGGATCTTCCCCCGTGAGGCCGACCTCTCGGCGCACCTCACGAACTCGCGGGCGCGCGGAGACCAGCGCGCGGCCGAGACGCTCCAGTACAACTTCCCCTCGGAGGAGCGCGAGCAGCTGCGCCTCCGCGGCGCCGACGACATCGCCGACGACGGCTTCCGCGAGGACTACTCCATCCGCTTCACGCGCGACCTGCTGGCCGCCGCGCCGCGCTCGGGTCGCCGCGAGATGCTCTCCGACGCGCGTCCCCTCATCGAGCGCACGCGGGCCGAGCAGGTCGCGGCGGTGACCCAGGCGCTGCGTCCCCTCGGCGTCGACTGGGAGGCGGGCGCGGACGGAGGTACGGCCAACCTCGAGGTGACCACCACCACGAACCGCCCGCAGAACACGGCTACTCCGGGGCAGTCCCTCGACCTCACGGTCACGGTGACCAACCGCGGAACGACGCCCGTGTATCGCCTCCGCGCGACGACCAAGAGCGACAACCCCCTCTTCGAGAACCGCGAGCTGGTCTTCGGCCGCGTGAACCCCGGCGAGACGCGCACCTGGACCACGCCCCTCGGCATCTGCGAATACGAGGGCTACCGCCCCGGGACGACCTCGCAGCCCGCGCCCAACGCCCGCAAGGTCTGCCTCATGCCCAAGGCGTCGCTCTCGCGCACCGACGGCATCCGCTTCGAGTGGTCCGAGGCGCACGGGCGCATCCCCGCCGAGGTGGCTCCGCTGCGCGTGTCGGTGACGGGCCTCGAGCGCCCGGTGTTCGCCTACGGATGGCAGTTCGCCGAGTCGCCCCGCAGCGGCAACGGCGACGGGCGCATTCAAGCCGGCGAGCAGGTGACGATGTACCTCACGGTCCGCAACGTGGGCCGCGGTCATTCGTTCTCGACGCAGGCGACGATCAAGAACCTCTCGGGGGCGGCGCTGCTGCTCCACGACGCGCGCTTCGCGATCGACAACATGGCGCCCGGTGAGGAGCGCCGCGTGGCCTTCACCTTCGACGTGTCGCAGAGCTTCCGCGAGAGCGACGTGCGCCTCGAGCTCGCGCTCGAAGACGAGGACCTCCGCGAGGTCGAGTCGCAGAAGATCACGCTCCCCGTGGCGCGCGAGGCCGCGCAGGTCTCTCCCGCGACGGGCTCGTCGACCTTCACGGCCGAGACCGAGCTCCGCGAGAGCCCCGCGATGACCGCCCGCGTGGTGCTGCGCGCGGCCCCGAGCGCGACCTTCCCGATCACCGCGCAGTCGGGCGACTTCGTGCGCCTCGACGTGGGCGGCGGACGTCCCGCGTGGGCGCTTCGCACGGCCACCTCGACGACGCGCGCCCCGGCGCCGCCGCACCCGCTCACGTACGTGCTTCACAACTCGCCGCCGATGATCGAGAGCGACGGCGCGATGGCCCTCTCGGTGCGCGGCACGACGCTCACCCTCCGCGGCCGCGTGAGCGACGAGACCCGCGTGCTCGACATGTACATCTACGTGGGGAGCGAGAAGGTCTACTACCAGTCGAACCGCGACGCGGCGGACCGGCAGCACCTCACCTTCGAGTCTGCCCTCCCGCTGCGCCCCGGCGCGAACATCGTGGCGGTGGTGGCGCGCGAAGACGACGACGTGGTGGCGCGTCGGGTCTACGTGGTGCGCCGCGACGGCCCCAGCGGCGAGCTCCTCGCGACGCCGCGACACGGCGAAGACGACGAGGAGTAACCTCCGCCTCCGCCTCCCTCCGCGATATAACCCCAGACACCCATGTCGCTCCTCGCTCGGCCGCGGAACCTCGCTGCGCTGGTGATCGTGATCGTCGGCGCCTCCGCTGGCGCCCTCGCCGCGGAGCGCGGACTCGGGCTCGTCGGCTCGCTCATCGCCTCCGCCGCAGGACTCGCAGGGACCCTCTACGCCGCGGGTGGTGCGCCCGCCGCGCTGCGCCTCGCGACGCGCGCGGCGAAGAGGGCCCGCGAGCGCGAGAGACTCCCAGTGCTCTCGGCGGAGCTCGGTGACGAGGGCGCCGAGCTCTGGGAGGAGCTCGATCAGCTCGCGTCGCAGCCCCGCGCGCTCCCCGCGGGCGACGCGAAATCGACGGACGTCACCCGTCAGCTCGACGACGCGAGGTCCGCGAGCAGGACGCTCGCAGAGCGGCTCCGTCGACTCGACGAGGGGCTCAAGGGAGGCGCCGCCGTCGCGCAGGAGGTCCACGCCGCGGGCGCTTCGGCGGCGGAGCACACGACGGTGCTCGGGCGCGCGGCGGGCGACGCGGCGACGGGCGTCGAGGCCATCGTGGCCTCGGTGCAGCAGGTGGCGAAGAGCGTCGACGCGCTGCGCTTCACGGCCGAAGAGACCTCGTCGTCGATGAACGAGATGGACGTCACCATCGAGCAGGTGAAGGAGAACGCCGACGGTGCCGCGCGCCTCAGCGAAGACGTGTCGCAGGACGCCGAGCGAGGCGTCGACGCCGTGAGCCGCGCCCTCGACGAGATCAACCTCATCAAGCGCACGGCCGAGGAGACCGTCGCCGTCATGGCCCGCCTCGGCGAGCACATCGCCGCCATCGGAAAGATCACCAAGGTCATCGACGAGATCACCGAGCGCACCAACCTCCTCGCGCTCAACGCGGCCATCCTCGCGGCGCAGGCGGGCGAGCACGGCAAGGGCTTCGCCGTCGTCGCCGACGAGATCAAGGACCTCGCTGAGCGCGCCGCCGAGAGCACCCGCGAGATCGCCGGGCTCATCGAGACCGTGCAGCACGAGAGCCGCAACGCCGTCGCCTCCGTCGAGCGCGGCGCCTCCACCGTCGACCGCGGCGTGAAGGTCAGCCACGCGACCGGCGACGCCCTGCGCAAGATCGTCGAGAGCTCACGCAGGAGCACCGCGATGGTCCGCGCCATCGCGCGCGCCACCGTCGAGCAGGCCCGCGGTTCGCGCCAGGTGGCCGAGGCATTTCTCAAGGTCACCGAGACCGTGCAGCAGGTCGCCGCGATGACCGGACAGCAGCACCGCGGCGCCGAGCAGGCGCAGCGCTCCGCCGAGAGCGTGCGCAAGGCGCTCACCGCCGTCGAGCGCGCCACGCAGGAGCAGACCCGCGGCGCTCGTCAACTCTCGGCCGCCGTCGAGGCCGCCGCCGCCATCGCGGCCGAGACCCACGCGTCGCAGCGCGCCCTCGACCGCGCCCTCGACGCGCAACCGAGGTCCGACGCGCCGTGAGCGAGCTCGCGACGACGCTCTGCCCCGAGTGCGGCGCGCCCACGGCGCCTCCCGCGTGCGCGCGATGTGGCGCTCCCTGTGAAGCGGTGGTCGAGCGAGTCACTCCGACGGGCCCCCGCGTCGACGCCTCGTGGAAGCTCGCCACGCGCGTCACCATCGCCTTCCTCGCGCTCAACCTCGCGCTGCGGGGCGTCGTCGCCGTCACGACGCGTGATCCGCGCGCGCAGCTCTGGGCCGCGGCCCTCGTCGCGGGCGCGGTGATCGCCGTGGCGCGCGCGCTCTCGAAGCGCAACGCGACGGCCCTCGCGGCCTGGTCGTGGATGCTCTCCGCAGGCGCGGGGCTCTCCCTCGTGGGAGGCGCGCTCTGGTGGCGCATCGCGAGCCCTCCGGCGTGGCGTGTGGCGCTCGCGCTCGTCGCGGTGGCGCTCGCGGCGGTCTGCGCGGCGGTGATGTTCCGCGCGCGCCGCGTGATCGACGGCGCCGACGACCGCGGGGCGTGATAGGGGAAGCGCCCACCATGAGACCGACCCTCATCCTCGGCGCCTCGCTCAGCCTCGCGGCCTGCGCGCACGAACACACCGCCTGCGTCGAGGCCCCGACCGCGGGTCACGAGCACCGCCACGGCCACGGTCACGGCCACGCGGAGGGCGGCGAGACGCCCGCGCATCACCACCGCTTCGACGACGCGGCCCGCTGGGCGCAGGAGTTCGAGAACCCCGAGCGCGACGCGTGGCAGCTCCCCGACCTCGTCGTGTCGTCGCTCTCGCTCGCCCGCGACGCCCATGTCGCAGACATCGGCGCGGGCACGGGGTACTTCGCCGTGCGCCTCGCGCGGGCGGCGCCTGAGGGGCGCGTGTGGGGCGTCGACGTCGAACCCTCGATGGTCCGCTGGCTCAACGAGCGCGCGCGGCGCGAGGGGATCACGAACCTCTTCTCGACGCTCGCGGCGCCCGACGACGCGCTCCTGCCCGAGCCCGTCGACCTCGTGCTGGTGGTCGACACGTGGCACCACATCGAGCACCGCGCGGCGTACTTCACGGCGCTGCGGGCGTCGCTGCGTCCGGGCGGGCGCGTGGCCGTGGTCGACTTTCGCGCGGACTCGCCGATCGGTCCGCCGCCGCAGATGCGCGTCGCCCCCGAGGAGGTGCGCCGCGACATGGAGTCGGCCGGGTACACCTTCGAGCGCTCTGTAGAAGGTCTTTCGCGTCAGTACATGCTGATCTTCCAGCGGGGCCGGTGATAGTCTCGCGCGCATGGCAACCTCGAAGCGAGACCTCATCGACGACCTGCGCGGCGCGCACACCAACCTCACGCGCAAGCAGGCCACCCAGATCGTGAACGACGTGTTCTCGAGCATCGCGGCGACGCTCCGCAACGGCGACACGGTGCGCCTCGCGGGCTTCGGCTCGTTCGTGGTGCGCGAGCGCAAGGCCCGCACCGGGCGCAACATCAAGACCGGCGCGGCCATCGCGATCCCGGCGCGCAAGGTGGTGCGCTTCAAGCCTGCGAAGGCCTTCCAGGCCACCGCCACGAAGCCCAAGAAGACGAAGAAGGGCTGAGACCCCGAGCGGGTCTCTCAGCCTCTCCATCCGCCTCGAATCACATCACCGCGGATTGTTCAGTCGATCGATGAGCCGAAGAGGCCGTCGACGCCGTCGGGTCCTGCGATGCTGACCGCGGGCGTCGCCGCCACGCCCGCCGCGCTCCCGTGAAACACATGCACCCTGCCCGCGCGCGTCGCGCCCGCGGTGAAGGCTCCGACCGCGATGTCGCCGAAGCCGTCGCCGTTGACGTCTCCTGCGCCCGCGACGCCGTAGCCGAACGCGCCGCCCGCGCCGTCGATGCCCGTGAGCGAGCGCGCGGGCGTGGCCGCGACCCCCGACGCGCTGCCCGTGAAGATGTGCGCGCGACCGACGGTGCCCATCGCGTTCTGCGCGCCGACGATCACGTCGGTGTAGCCGTCGCCGTTGACGTCGCCCGCGCTCCCCACGGGGAAGCCGAAGTAGCCCGCCGCGTCGGGGCCCGTGAAGATGTACGACGCCGAGATCGCAGGCGCGGGCGAGCGCCCGAGGTAGATGTACGCGCGTCCCGTGTTGCTGAGGGCGTTGTAGGCGCCGACGATCACGTCGGTGTAGCCGTCGCCGTTGACGTCGCCCGCGCCGGCCACCGAGTAGCCGAAGGAGCCGCCCGCGTCGGGGCCTGTGAAGCCCGCGGCGAAGGGCGTCCGGAGGCCAGCCGCGCTGCCGAGGTACACGTACGCCGCGCCGCGGCTCGAGGCCGCGCTGCTCGCGCCGATGATCACGTCGGCGAAGCCGTCGCCGTTCACGTCGCCCGCGCTCGCGACGGAGATCCCGAAGGAGCCGCCCGCCGCGGGGGAGGCCAGCACGAGGCTCGGCGACGCGGGGATTCCGCTCGCGTTGCCGTAGTAGACGTAGGCGCGTCCGGCCCCGCCCGCGGCGAGGTAGCCACCGACGATGAGGTCTCCGTAGCCGTCGGCGTTGATGTCTCCCGCGTTGGCGACGGAGTACCCGAAGTAGGCGCCCGCGTCGGGGCCCGTGATGGTGTTCGAAGGGACGAGCGCGGGTCCCGCGGCGGCGCCGAGGTAGAGGTCGACGCGTCCGTTGCCCGCGCCCACGAGGTACGACCCGATCACCGTGTCGGCGTAGCCGTCGCCGTTGATGTCTCCGGCGCTCGACACCGAGTTGCCGTAGTACGCGTTGGCGCCCGCGAGGCCCGTGAGCCGCGTGAGCTGCGCGGGGTTGATGCCCGCGCCCGCGCGCCCTGCGTAGATCCACGAGCGGCCGGTGCCTCCGCCCGTGCCGGGAGCACCGACGATGATGTCGCCGAGGCCGTCGCCGTTGGGGTCGTAGACGCTGCCCCACGCGGTCGAGACCGCCGCGGTGCGCGCGCCCACGGTGATGGGCCACGAGACCGAGGTGACCGTGCCGAGCGTGGCGCCGAGGCGCCCGCGGAGGCGCCAGAAGAGCGAGCCCGCGGGGAGGTCCACGGGGGGTGCGCCCGTCGCGCCCGAGATGTCGAAGGTGGTGACGATGGTGGCGCACGCGCGGTCGCGGCACACGTCGATGCGCGCGCCGTCGCTCCCCGTCGCGAGCGCCCACCGGAACGCGGGCCTGCGAGAGGTCACCGTCGACGTCGAGGGAGGCCACACGGGCCGCGGCGCCGCCACGCTCGCCATCGGGACGCACGTCGCCCCCGAGCGCGTGAAGCCCGCGTTGCAGGTGAAGTCACACGCGGTTCCGTTGCAGGTCGCGACGCCGTTGGCCACGGCGGGACACGCGGTGCACGAAGCGCCGCACGAGGCCACGGACGTGTTCGCGACGCACGCGGCGCCGCAGCGGTGAAAGCCCGCGTTGCACGTCGCGCCACACGCGGTGCCGTTGCAGGTCGCGACGCCGTTGGCCACGGCGGGGCAGGCCGTACACAGCGCCCCGCACGAGGCGACGGAGGTGTTCGCGACGCAGCTCGCGCCGCAGAGGTGAAAGCCCGCGTTGCAGGTCGCGCCACACGCGGTGCCGTTGCACGTGGGCGTCCCGTTGGCGATCGCGGGACACGCGGTGCAGAGCGCGCCGCACGAGGCTACGGAGGTGTTCGCGACGCACGCGGCGCCGCAGCGGTGAAAGCCCGCGTTGCAGGTGAAATCACACGCGGTTCCGTTGCAGGTCGCGACGCCGTTGGCCACGGCGGGACACGCGGCGCACGAAGCGCCGCACGAGGCCACGGACGTGTTCAAGGCGCAGGCCGCGCCGCAGAGGTGGTAGCCCGTGGCGCAGTTGAAGCCGCAGCGTCCGGCGGTGCAGGTGGCGACGGAGCCCGCGGGGGCGGGGCACACCATTCCGCACGCGCCGCAGTTGGTCACGCTGGAGGCGGTGTTCACGCACGCGCTCCCGCAGCGCGTGGGCGCCGTCGCGGCGCAGCCCGAGGAGCACGCGTAGGTCCCCGCGGGTGAGGCCGCGCAGAGGGGCGTCGCCGCGGGGCAGACGGCTCCGCACGCGCCGCAGTTGGCGGGCGCGGTGATGTCCGTGGTGCATCCCGCGGTGGGCGTCGCGCACGAGGCCCTGCCCGCGACGCACGCGCCGGTGAGGTCGCACGCGCCTCGCACGCAGCGCGCGGCCCCCGGTCGCACGCCCGGGAGCGCGTTGCAGTCTCGCCCGCACGCGCCGCAGTTTCGCGCGTCGCTCTGCACGTCGACGCACGCGAGCGGCGAGCCGCAACAGGTCTGCCCCGAGGGACACGCGCACGCGCACCGCCCCGCCAGACACACCTGCCCCGCGAGGCACGCGTTGCCACACGCCCCACAGTTCGCAGGGCTGTTCGACGGATCGACGCAGAGCCCGCCGCAGACGCGCATCGGCAGGGCGCAGGTCATCACGTCGGGCGGCGTGACCACGTCGGGCCTCACCACATCGGGCGGCGTCACCACGTCGGGCCTCACCACGTCGAGCGGCGTCACCACGTCGAGCGGCGTCACCACGTCGAGCGGCGTCACCACGTCGAGCGGCGGGAGCACATCGGGCGTGACCACATCGAGCGTGACCACATCGGGCGTGACCACATCGGGCGTGACCACGTCGAGCGGCGGGAGCACATCGGGCGGCGTAACCACATCGGGCGTGACCACATCGATGACGGGCACGTCGATGTCCGACGCGTCGGGGGCTTCGACGTCGACGTCGGGCGTCGCGTCCGTCGGCGCGGCGTCGTGGTCGCCGCCCACCGTGTCGGCCCCGCACGCGGAGAGCGCCGCGGTCACGAGAGAGAGCGCGAGAGACCTGCGGAGCGTGCTCGAATCGTCGATCATCGCGGAGCACCGTATCACCCTTCATCGCGCGCAGAACAGGCGCTCGCGATCGGTCGCGCGAGGGGGATGGTGACATTCACTTCGCTCGAAACCGCGGGGCTTCGTCCACACGCGCGCGCCGCGCTGAAACCGTGGCGGCACCGACTCCCCGAGCGCGGCGCGTCGTGATACGGAGCATCGGCCGCGGTCCGAAGGATCCCCTCCGGGGCGGTCATCAAGGCGCCAATGATCCGACGTCACACGCGGTTGGAGCGGGTGTTCGCGCGTAGCCTCCGGGGCCTCGTCGTCGCGCTGGCGATCACGTCGGGCGTCGGCTCGACGGCCCTCGCGCAGCCCGCGCCCGAGCGCCCCAGAACGCAACGAGTGGTCTTTCCGATGGCGCGCGCGCGCCCTGCGCCCCCCCCGGCCGCGCCGTCGGAGCCTCCGCTCGGGGCCAACGAGGTGCGGCTCCTGTGGGTCCGCGGCCAGGTCGAGGTCACCCTCGCCGAGGGGCAGGAGGGCGCTCGCGCGGCGCGCGTGGGCGAGGTGCTCACCCGCGGCGCGCGGATCAGCGTGGGCGAACAGAGCGGCGCGGAGCTTCTCCTCCCGAACGGCACCGGGCTCTCCCTCGACGAGCGCACGCAGGTGCTCCTCTTCGCGTCGCCGCTCGCGTCGCCGCCGGGGGTGCCCCCCTCGAACACGACGACCCTGCTCCGCGGCGCGGCGCGCGTGCGCATGAGCCCCGTGCAGGGCGGCGAAGGGTCGGCGTTCATCCCCGTGGCCCTCGGCAACGCGACGGCCTTCGTGGGCCGCGTCGACGGCAAGCTCTCATACGAGCACCTCAGCCACATCGCGCGCTTCGCCGCGAACCGCGGGCGCATGCGGGTCCGCACGCCCGAGCGCGAGTACATCCTCCGCGCCGGCAACGGCTCCGTCGAGGAGCCCGGCCACCCGAGGCAGCCCTACCGCCAGCTCCCGCCGCAGCCCCAGTGGGTGTCTCCTCCCCCCGAGCGCATGCTCTCCTCGGGCGAGCCCCTCGACGTGAGCGCCACGTACGGCCTCCGCGGGTCTACGGTGGCGGCCGAGTGGCGCGTCGAGCTCGCGCGCGACGAGTCGTTCCACGACGTGGTGACCGTCGAGCGGGTGGCGGGTGACACGACGACGTGGCGGGCGCGCGCGCTCCCCCCGGGTCGCTACGCGATGCGCGTGACGGCCCTCGACAACGACCACTTCGAGAGCCTCCCGTCGCTCGTGGCGAGGGTGCACATCGCGGCGCCGCGGCTCGTCGAGGGCGTGACCCCCGGCGGCGCGACGCCCCCTCGCCTCGCGGCGCTCCACGTGCCCGACGGGTTCTTCTGCGGCATCGACGGCGCGCGCGCGGTGGCCACCGACGTGCCCCTGCGGCTCTCTCCGGGCCGACGTCATCAGGTGCGCTGCGCCTCGACGCCCGACGGCGCCGACGTGCGCGAGATCGCGCTCACGGCCCAGCAATCGGGGCCGCTGCTCCGCGAGGTGCGCGTGCGCAGCACGGCGATCGACCAGGGCGTCCTCGCGGTGCGGCTCTTCGACGCCGAGGGCCGCGCGGTCCCCTACGCCGACGTGACGGTCACCAACGACCGCGGGGTGCAGATCGATCGCATCCGAGAGGCCCGCGAGCGCGGGGTCTACAACGCCTCGATGCGCTGGCCGCGGGGCGTGACGCGCGCGCGCTTCCGCTTCACGGTCAACGGCGCCGAGACCTTCGAAGAAGACCTCTCGCAGGGCGACTGATCCTCGACGCCGCGCACCATCTCTCGCGCGGGATCGCGTACGATCGTCTCCCGATGCATCCTTCTCGCACCTCCGCGCTGCTCCTGCCCGCGCTCCTCGCAGGCTGCGGCCTCCTCGAAGACCGCGACTCGTTCAGGATCATCTCGCCCTTCGACGCGACGGCGCCGCGCGACGTGACCGACGCGGCCCGCGACGCGCGCGACGCGAGCGATGTCGGCGACGCGTTCGACGCGAGCGATGTCTCTGACGCGAGCGATGTCTCTGACGTGAGCGACGGCGGAATGGACGCCGACGTGAGCGACGTGAGCGACGGCGGAGTGGACGCCGACGTGAGCGACGCCAGCAACGACCTCGGCGGCGACGTGACCGTCGACGTCGTCGAGCCGATGGACCGCACGGAGCCGGGAGACGCGATGGACGCGGGTCCCGCGGTCTGCAGGGGAGACATCGACTGCCCCACGGGCCAGGCGTGCTGCGGCATCACCGGGCGCTGCTTCGACCCGCGCTGCCTCGCGTGCTGCATGGAGCGGCCCGACGCCGACGTCACCGACGCTCCCGATGTGCGCGACGTGACGTCGCCGCCCGACGCGGGCGACGCGGGCGAGCCGTGTCCGTCGACCTTCCCCGCCCTGCGAGCGCCGTGGTCGGCCTCGGTGCTGACGTCCGAGACGTTCAGCTTCCGCATCGTGCTCACGACGCCTATGCGCTCATTGCGCGCGAAGTTCTGCCCTCTCGTCGGCGGGTGCGTCATCCTCGACCTCCCCGACGCCCCGTCGGGTCTCTTCATCGGCTCGGTCCGCCTCTCGCCCGGCGTGTACCGCTGGCGCATCGAGTCGCGACGGCCGGAGTGCGCTGGGGGAAGCGCAGAGTGGACGTTCCGCGTCCCGCCGCACACCTCAGATCCGCGGCGCGCGGGCGCCCTCAGCGGGCTCATGACCGACTTCAACAGCGACGGTCGCTCCGAGGTCGTCGCGGGGGCGCCCTTCGAAGGCGCAGCGGGCGCAGAGGCGAGCCCCGGAGCGTTCTATCTCATCTCCTACAACGCCGCGGGCGCGGCGAGCGTGGCACGCGCGTCGTTCAGCCCGACGGCCGACTCGCCGCGCAACCTCGGCATGACCCTCTCGGCCGCGGGAGACCTCAACGGCGACGGCTTCGCGGACCTCGTCGTCGGCGGGCGCATCGGCGCGACGGGCGCCCCCACGGGCGTCGTGCGGATGTACTTCGGCAACGGCACGTCGCTCGACCTCATGAGCTCGCTGGAGGCCACGCGACAGGTCGGCTACGCGATCACCGGCCTCGCGGGCATCGGCGACGTCAACCTCGACGGCCTCGCAGATTTCGTCGCCACCGCGCGCAACGAGGCGACCAGCGACATCAACGCGCTGGTGCTCCACGGGCAGCTCTCGATGGGGAGACCGACGGCGCCGAGGGCCGCGTTCGTGATTGCACCGCCCCCCGCGCCCGCGACCTTCGGCCAGTCGATCTCCGCTGCGGGAGACCTCGACGGAGACGTCTTCGCGGACTTCGCCGTCGGCGCACCCTCGGGCCCCGCGGCCTCCCCCGACGGAGGCGCGCCCCACGGCAGGGCCTTCGTGTACTTCGGAGAGAGCACGTCCTCGTACGACGCCCCGCGCGAGCTCTTCGTCAACGGCACCGACGCGTCGAACAACCCGCCGACCTTCGGCACCGCGCTCGCCAACGCGGGTGATTTCTCGGGCTTCGGGCGCTCCTGCGTGGCCGTCGCGTCGAGCGC
>JBPOHC010000749.1:0-1641 GCA_052035985.1 Myxococcota bacterium
CGGCGACACCGTGACCTTCACCGTCGCGCCGTCGGGCCTCTCTCCGACGGGCACCGTGGCGAGCACCACGAGCGAGGGCACCGACGAGGAGGACAACGCGAGCCTCGCGCAACGCATCATCGAGAAGTTGCAAGAGCGCCCCGCATCGGGCAACCGCGCCGATTGGCGCGAATGGGTGCGATCGTACACGGGAACGCCCATCGTCGAGGCGTACGTCTACTCGCTCTTGCAACCTGCCGCGACGCCGCCGGGCGCCGGTACGGAGAGCATCCCCGGATGCGTGACCGTCATTGCGGTCGGCCCCGCGCAAGGGAGCAACGCGACGAACACGCGCCTCGTCCCGAGCGTCAACGTCCGCACGCCCGGAGGTCCGCTCCTCGAAGTGATCGACTACCTCAATGGCACGCGCGACGCGAGCGGCGCAGCAACGCTCACCGGCAACCGTCTTCCGCCCGTGACGATGGTCTATGGAGACTGGACCGTCGAGGCGTTCGACACGCAGGTGCAGAACGTCCTAGTGGCGATCACGCCGACCGCGGCGAACGCGTTCCCCTTCGCGAGCAACCCCGCGCTTGACGCGTCGAGCGACGCAACGCACGTCATCGTGTCGGGGAACTATGGCGCGGGCGGCATCGAGAATCTCTCTGGCCTCTCGGCGCTCGTATACGTGGGCATCGACCCCCTCGCCAATGGCGTGCGCGGCGGGTACGTGCGCGTCACGCTCGGGACGGGGACCTACAACGGCGGCACGTTCCTGACGACGTTCCCTGTCACGGGGCTCCCTCGCGCGCCTGTCACCCCCTCGTTCCTGTGGGCTGCTCCGCCGTGCTGGTCCGCGTTGCAGACGACGGTGTTCAACTACTTCGACGGCCTCGGCCCCGGCGACACGACGACGCCCGCGCGATGGCCCACGCAAGACGTGAGCGGTCGGTCAACGCTCTACCGCACCGCCCTCGCGGGACGCGTGACGGAGGTCGCGGGCGTGCTCTCTGCGTCGGTATCGACGCCGGGGACCGACGTGACCCCCGCCGCGAAAACGGTCGTGACGCTCGGGACGCTTCTGGTGGTGCCGTGATCGGATACCGCTACGTCGCGGCGACGGGCGATGTGCGCTACGCACTCCCGTCGGGCGGATGGTGGGGGCCAGTGTTCTCGCGCGGTGCAGACCCCGGAGGCGCGAGGCTCCCGTTGCAGGTACTCCTCCGCAGTGGTCGCGTGTTCCCTCTCTACGACGCGAGCGAGTACGGGTTCAGCAACGCGACGTTCGCGACGGAAGAACCCGTCGCGGCGCTCGGCGGTTCCGTCGAGGCCGAGTTCTGCTACTTCGTGGGGCAGGCGTTCAAGGTGTACGAGGCGCTATCAGGCGTCAGCGTGCTCTCGCCTCCGACGACGCTCGCGGCGGGCGCTTCGACGTGGGGATGGACGCTCGTCACATGATCGATCATCGACGACACGCGCCGCGCCAACAGAACGTCGCGTCGCCGCACCGCACCGCGCAGCCGCCGCATGACTCGCGCGCGGAGAGGTCGGTCTCGCAACCGTTCGATCCGAGCTGGTCGCAGTCCGCGAAACCCGGCGCGCACCACACGAGGCAACGGCCCGCGAAGGCGCATTCGCTCATGGTCGTGTGCGGCCGGTTCG
>JBPOHC010001049.1:0-2936 GCA_052035985.1 Myxococcota bacterium
GGTGCAGCCCGTGAACGGCCCAGAAGTAGTACGTGATGACGGCGTAGAGGCCCTTGCCGACGATCCCCACGGCGAGGAGCCCGCGACCCTTCTCGGGCGCGAGAAAGACCGCGAGCGCGGCGGCGCCCATGCAGAACGACAGCACGCTCCCGAGCGCGAAGTCGTGGAGGTCCGTTGGTAGCGGCGCCCCGACCAGTCGAAAGATGGTCTTGTAGAAGAGCCCCATGGCGACGTTGCCGCCCATGTTGGCGAGCGCCGTGACGAGGCACGCGTTGCGGAAAATCCCCTCGGGGACGAGCGGGCGACGGGTGATCATTGGTGCTTCTCGCAGAGGCGCTCGGCGTACATCTCGGCCAGCGCGGCGATGGTGAGCGAAGGGTTCGGGCCCGTCGCCAGGGGGATGATGCTCGCGTCGACGACGTAGAGATTTTCGAAGCCGAAGAGCTGCGCGGTCTTCGCGTCGACGGCGCCCTCTTCGGGCGTGTCACCGAGGCCGAGTCCGCCGAGCGGGTGCACGGTGATGTAACGGTTCAGGAGGTAGTCCATGGGGTTCTCGACGAAGCGTCCTCCGAGCGCCTTCGAGATGCGTTCCATCATCGTGCGGACGCGCTGGTAGTGGAGCTCGCCGTCGCGCGGTCTCCAGTCGAGGTGCACGCGGTCGTAGGAGTCTCGCGGCGCCTTTCGAAGCGCGTAGACGCCGCCTGCGCGGTCTCTGCCCATGCCGAGCATCATCATCGTCCCTCGCGTCCACGCGCCGCCCTTCGGAAAGAGCACGGGCGCCATCTCGTCGCCGAGGTTGCTCTCTCCGTCGACGCCTCCGAGGGCGCCGCGGAGGTACCGCCAGATGCCGCGAATGCCTCCCCAGCCGGGCGCGGGGCCGGTCACCCGACCGTGATAGAACCACTGTAGAAACAGCGGAAACGCGCCGTCTTCGATCCACGCGCTCGTGGCGAATCCGTCGGCGTAGCTCCCGCTGTCGAAGTGGATCGCGCCGGTGATCGTCGGGCCGCGCGTGGGTGACAGATCGCGCGGGCTGCCCGTGACGAAACCTAGGAGGTCGCCGTTGGGCGTGACCCCTTTGCCGACGCGCGGACTCATTCTCTGTCGGTCGCGCTCGCTCAACCCCTCGCGCATTCGCATGATGAGCTCCGACGAGCCCATCGACCCCGCCGAGACGATGACCATGTCGAAGTGCTCCGTCGGGCGCTCCTCTTCGGCGACGCGATGGCGGGGGTCCGCGAGCGTGAGGTCGTAGCCTCCGCGCGGGTTCGGCGTGATGGCGCGAACGGCGGTGAAGGTCCGCACCGCGGCCTTTCGCGCTGCGACGGCGAGGTAGTTGAGGTCGAGGGTGTTCTTCGAATGCGTGTTGCATCCGAGGTTGCACTCGCCGCACATGACGCAGTTGGTCTGGGGAACTCCGTGAGGGTTGATGACCTCGCGACCGGGCTCCTTGCCGAACCTGACCGCGAGCGGAGGCCACTCGACGCGCATCGCGGGTGCGCCCGCGCGCTGTCCGCGGATGATCGCGGTGGCTTCGACGAGCGCGCGCGCCTTGGGGGTGTTCTCCCAGTAGGGCCAGTCGGGCCGATCGACGGGGTAGCTGCGGCCTTCGAGCATGCCGAGGGCGCGGTCGTAGTAGCGGTCGAGGAGCGCGCGGTTGATGCCGCCGGGCCATCCCTCGAAGAGTTCATCGGGCACGCGGTAGAGCACGCTGGAGTAGATCAGCGAGCCACCGCCGAGCCCCGAGGCAGCCACGGCGTCGGTGCGTGACGCGGGGAACGAGCGCCACTCAAAGAGCCCGAAGCGTCCGTCGTCGGGGTCCCAGAGCGCGTCGCCCATCTCGTCGGGACGCCGCGGAAAGCCGTTGCGCCCGTAGCGCGCGCCGCGCTCCAAGACGTGGACCTCGAAGCGATCCTCCGAGGCGAGCCGACACGCCATGACGGCGCCGCCGAAGCCCGAACCCACGACGGCGACCTTGAGCCTCTTCACCACGGCGACGTCGTCTCCCCCACGACAGCGCAGCGGATGTCTCCGCACCCGCGTCCGCCTTGCGAGCGATCATCCCCGAACGCTGGCGTCCGTCAAGATCCGCCTCGCGCGTCCTCCGTCGGACGGCGCCGTCGCTCAGGGAGCGTCGCGAATGCGGTACTGGTACAGCACGCACTCGAGCGCGCCGTTGTTCATGCGGTTCTTCTTCGACGTCCGCAGCGCGAAGTCGCGTTCGAACGCGGGGTTCGACTGGAGCACCGCGACGGTCGAGCCCGCGCACCGCATCGCCGCGGTTCGAAACGAGCGCCACACGGCCGAGAGGTCGGCGCCGCCGAGACGCTCGCCGTACGGGGGATTGGTGACCACCGCGCCGCGCGTGACCGCGGGCATGTTCGCCACGTCTCGCACCGCGAGCGAGATCGCTCCCCCGAAGCCCGCCGCCTCGACGTTGCGCCGCGCGAGCTCGACGGCGTCGGCGTCGATGTCGCCCCCCGAGACGTTCAGCGCGGCGGTGACCTGCGCCTCTCGCGCCTCGCGGCGGAGCGCGGCGAAGGCGTCGGGGTCGAAGTCCGTCCAGGCCTCGCAGGCGAAGCGCTTTCGGAGCGCCGACGGGGGCGTGCGGGTCGCCATCATCGCGGCCTCGATCAGGATCGTCGCCGACCCGCAGAACGGGTCATGCAGAGGCATCGAGGCGTCCCAACCGGCTTGCATGAGCATCGCCGCGGCGAGGTGCTCGCGCAGGCTGGCGTTGTGCACGCCCGCGCGATAGCCGCGCATGTGCAGCGGGTCGCCCGCGCCATCGAGTCCGATCGAGAGGCGGCGGTTCTCGAGGTAGCAGTAGACGCTCACGTCGGCGGCGGCGGTGTCGACGTTGGGGCGTCGTCCGAGCTCGCGCACGAAGCGGTCGCAGATCGCGTCCTTCACGCGGTAGGTGGCGAAGAGCGAGT
>JBPOHC010000461.1:0-1596 GCA_052035985.1 Myxococcota bacterium
CTCCCTCGACGCCACCCGTGCTGTCCTCTACCTTGTTCATCACTCACGCTCCGTCGACGCGGGGTTGTGGGGAGCGCCTCGCCTGGTCTGATCACCCGGCGGGGCGCGCGCGTGTCGAGGGTCGCAGCGCACGGCAGCATCCCGCGACCGGACGCGCCCGCAGCGCCGCCCGTAGCGCCTCATGGATCGCGTCTCCGCCGCCGGCGCGGGCGCGCAGGGCTAGCAGGATGCTCGGGTCTGCCGCGAGAGCCGCGAGCCCGAGCCTCAGCGCCTCGACCGCGAGCCGATGCTTGCTCACGATCGGGAGTGACGTCGCGAGGGCTTGCAGCTGGTCGGATACCGCGTGCGGCAATCGCAGGTTGAGGGGCTTGCTCTCCGCGTTCTCGCCCGCGCGCTTCGCGTCGCTCATGCGGCCTCCAACGCGCGCCGGGTGTGACCCGAGCACAGCTGGACGACGGCGCAGAACTCCCTCCACGGAAGCCCGAGCGCCCACCGCGCGAAGCCCTGCGCGCCAAGGTCGCGCGCGTTGTCTGCGACCCGAAGCGCGAGCTCGCGGGTGATGGGTGCGGCGTCGACCTCGACGGCCCGCGCGACGACTGCGGCGCCCCATAGCGCCTCAGCGTTGATCGTGGCGTTGGTGATGCTGGTGATGTTCATGCGGCCTCGCGGGCGACGACGCGACGCACGGTGTTCGCGTGCCACTGCGCGCCGTGCTTGGTGGTGTGTCCCTCGACGGTGAGGGTGGCAGCGATGGCGCGCAGGGAGTGACCCGCGGCGCGAAGTTCCATGATGCGGGCGACGGCTCGCGCCTCGACCTCGACGGCTGCGACGATGCGACGGCCCGCGGCGTCGGTGGCGTCGGTGTGCTCCCACCCGAGCGCGGCGCCGCCGAGCTTCACACCCGAGTCGCGAAGGTGAGCGAGCGCATCGCGGGTGCGCTCTGCCGTCGCTTCGCGCTCCCACTGCGCCACCGACGCGAGGACGTTCAGCACCAACCGGCCCGCGGCGCTGCGGGTGTCGATGGAGTCGGCGACGGAGAGCAGCGCCCACCGGCCCGCGGCAAAGTAGGTGTCGACCAGCGCGCCAAGGTCGCGAACGCTGCGGGTGAGCCTGTCCAGCTTGCAGACCAGGAGCGCCGCCGCGTCGCCGCGGGTGAGCATCCCGAGCGCGCGGGTGAGCCCGGGCCGGTCGAGGCTCTTGGCGCTCAGACCCGCGTCGACCTCGACGGCAACAAGGTCCAGGTCGAGGGCGATGCAGTAGGCGGTCAACTTCGCGCGCTGAGCGTCGAGGCTCACCCCTCCATCGGCCTGACCTTCGGTGCTCACCCTGACGTAGCCGACAACCTTGGTTCGCTCCATGTGCATCACCTGCGATGCCATGTGTAACACACTTGGTTGGGTTTGCAACCACTGCCGTTACAGGTACGGTCGTCCCTGTTACACCGGCCCTCACCCGCACCCCAGGAGCACCACCCGTGAACCTTGCTGCACTACTCGCCCGAGCTCAGCGCACCCTCGACGCGCTCCACCGGCGCCACGCATCCCGAGCGGCGTCCGCGGCCCGGACAGCCGTCGAGCCCATCGCCCGCCCGCAGTG
>JBPOHC010000565.1:0-7255 GCA_052035985.1 Myxococcota bacterium
GGTCGGTATGGAGGGCGACGCCGCACGCGACGGACGCTTCTCGGGGCGCATGACCCACACGCTCTGCGGCGCGTTCTCGGTGACCGCGGCGCGCTGAGCGGCGGTATCGTCGCGCCACCCACCGTGAGCAACGACACCCCCGTACGCGCACTCTTCCTCCACGGCCTCGAGAGCGGACCGCTCGGCACCAAGGTGGTCACGCTCCGCGCCGAGGGCGTCGACGTGACCGCGCCGCAGCTCGACGCGTCGCAGGTCGCGGCCCTCATCCGTGACGGATCGCACGATCGCGACGCCTACCTCCGCGCCCTCGAAACGCCTGTGAAGCAGGGCCTCGACGCGCTCGTGGCGTGCGCGCCCGAGGTGGTGGTGGCCTCGTCGTTCGGCGCCGCGGTGCTGATGCGTATGCTCGGCGACGCGCGCTATGGGCGCGTCCCCGCGCTGATGCTCGCGGGCGCGGCGGTGCAGCTCACGGGGCAGAGCTCGCTCCCCGAGGGGCTGCGCGTGGTGCTCGTGCACGGGCGCGATGATGTGATCATCCCGATCGAAGACTCGCGCACGCTCGCGGCGTCTTCGCAGACGGCCATTCTCGTCGAGGTGCACGACGACCACAGGCTCACGAGGACGACGACGAGCGGGCTCCTCAGCTCGCTCGTTCGCCTCGCGGCGCGGGGGATTCGCGCGTAGCGGTCAGTGTGCGGCGGGTGCTGCGGGCGTGGTTGAAGAGGCGGGCGCGGGCTGGCGCGCGGTGTCGATGTCGATGGCGCGCACGGTCTCGGTCAGCCGCACGCGTCGCTCGCTCATCTGCGTGTCGAGTTCGACGATGCGCCGCGTGAGCTGATCGAGCTGCGTGGCGACGCGGCCGAGGCGCGCGGTGAGCTGCGCGCGCAGGTCGGCGGCCTGCGGATTGCGCTGGATGGCGCGGAGGTTCTCGCGGGTCTCCTCGGCGTTCTCCTGGAGGTCGTCGCGGCGGCGCGTGACCTCGTCGCGCTCGGTGGTCATGGTGGTGAGGTCGCGGCGGAGGTCGAGCGCGGTGCGCAGCGCGCGGGCCACGTCGGCCTCGGGGTGTCCGTCGCGGAGGTACTGCTCGATGGCGTCTCCGGCGCGCTCGTCGTCGAGCTCGACGCTCTCGGTGAAGGGCGCGCGCGTGGTGACCACGACGTCGGCGTGCGAGCGCGCGGGCGCGGTCACGGGGACGAGCGCGTTGCCGTTCGAGCGCTCGGTGCCCTGCGGCGGTTCGAAGAGCTCGGCGCCCGCGAGCACCTGACGGAGCATCACGCGGGCCTCGCGGTCCATGCCGTTGCGCACGCGCCAGGTGGTGCGGCGCACGTTGAAGCGCTCGATGGTGAGCGACGCGCGCTGCATCGAGACGAGGCGCGACCCTTCGACAGCCTCGACGGGCGTCGCGTCGACCGAGAGCGCGCGCTCCAGCGCGAAGGGAACCGTCGTGGTGGCCGCGTCGGGCAGCGCGTCGAGCATGCCCTGACCGAGAAAGGCGCCCGCTTCGAAGATGGCGACGGGCCCGCGTTCGAGGAGCGCTCCGGTGCGGTTCTCGAAGCGCGCGACGTGAAAGGGATGCGAGCTCGAGTCGGCCACGCCGGGGTCGGGGGCGAAGAGGTACATCTGCTCGCCGGGGATGTCTCTCGCGGCGAGCATCACCATCGTCGCGGAGTGATCGGGGATGGTGACCGCGTTGGGGAGGTCGTAGCGCGTCGCGCCGCCCTGAACGGCGAGGGCCGCGAGCGAGGCGATGTTGCGCGGCGTCGACGTGGGCGCGGGCTCGTCGCGCTGGCTGAGGGAGCCGCGCGTGTTGTCGTCGTCGCTGTCGGCGCTGAGGTTGAAGGGGTAGCTCACCGACACGACGCCGCCGCCCTCGGGTGCGGGGAACTGCCATCGGCGCACGGCGTTGGCGATGCAGCTCCCGACGCTCGCGATGGGGTACGAGCTCGCCGAGACGCCGGAGCCTCCGACGGTGCCCGCGGGGGTGATGACGAAGCGCACCACGACGCGCCCCGAGGCGTTGGGGTTCTGCGCGAGGCCCTGCTCGTGGCAGTGCGTGACCTGCCCGAGGTTGCGGAGCACCACGCGTCGAATGGCTTCTGGAGAGAGCATTCCGCTCACCTCGGGCGGAGACGCGCGCACCGTGGGGCCGCCCGCGCTGCGTCCGCGGAGGCCGCGCCCGGCGCCGGAGCCGTAGCCCTGACCCGCGCTCATCCCGTGTCCCATGGTGCCGATGTCGCCGAGGCCGATGGTGCCTTCGCCCGTTCCGCCGCCGCCCATCCCGGTGCCTTCGAGTCCGAGGCCGCCGAAGCCCTGCGCGTCTCCGCGTCGGTCGGCCATGTCGGGCGAGGGCGTCGCGGTCGCGGGGGGAGACCCGTCTTGCGCGAGCGTGGTCTCGGTGGTGGGCACGGCGTCGATGACGGCGCCCTGGTCGGTCACCACGGGGCGCGTGGGGATCACCGCCTGCGCGAGCTCCGAGCGGAACGACACGGGCGCGCCGGCGACGAGCGAGAGGTGCACGTTGCTCCAGTCCTCGCCCGAGAGGTTCTGCACGATGCCCCAGGCCTGCACCTGCGTGGTGTTGCCGTTGAAGATGAGGCGGTACGAGGGGCGCCAGATGGGCGTCTCGACGGTGTATCCGACGACGAGGTCGTGGTCGTTGCCGTCGAGCGAGAGGCGCACGGTGCGGCGCTCCTCGGGGTTGGGCGCGGGGCCGTCGGCGCGCTCCTCGGGCATCGGAAAGGCCGCGGCCCTCACGGAGCTTCCGCCGCGCTCCATCACGGCCAGCGTGGCGAGGAAGTCGCCCACCTCGCGCTGCGCCACGCGGAAGCGCACCTCGTCTTCGCGCACGCGGCCCTCGCGTTCGAAGTACCCGATGCCGTTGCGGTACACGACCACCCGGTGCAGCGGGAGCGACGACGCGGTCTGCACGGCGGCCCCGCGCGCGCACCCGAGCGACGCGCTCACGACGAGGCCCGCGACGACGAGAAACCTTGGATTCGACGATGAATGGCACATAGGCGCGACACGACCTCCGAACGCCCGAGGCGGTTCCGCACAAACGCACCGCCGCCGCGCGATCGCGCGAGGGTTCGCCCGCGACCCGTGACCCTGTCAACGAAGCGACAGAGCGCCCTCACCCCTGCGTCGGGAGCACCCTCGCGAGCCCGTGAAGTCCGAGCTCCTCGACGCGTTCGCGGGCCTCTCGCGAGAGGGACTCCGCCTCGTCGCGATCGCCGCGCGCGCGTGCGAGTCTCGACGCCGCCGAGCGCGCGCGCACCCCGAGCTCCGCGTCGTGGGTCTCGTTCGCGACCGCGAGGGCCGCGTCGAGGTCGATCCGCGCGCGATCGAGGTCACCCGTTCGAAGGGCCACCTCGGCGCTCAACACGTCGGCCTCCGCGGCGTGTCCGCGCCATCCCCGCTGCACCATGTCGACCTTCACGGCGTCGACGATCGCGCGCGCGCGCTCCACGCCGCCGCCTTCGAGGATCACCGCCGCCTCCCAGAGCCCCCGCCGCGCGCTCGGCGCGTCGCCCAGCGCAGCGGCGCGCGCGAAGCACGCCACGGCCGCGTCGAGCTCGCCTCGCGCGTGATGGATCACCGCCGTCATCGCGTGACCGCGCGCCTCGTCCGCGTAGCTGTCGAGCGACTGCGCGCGCGCGATGGACTCCTCTGCGAAGGCCATCGCCTCGTCGAAGCGCCCCGCGACGCGCGCGAGATGGGCGCGGGCGCGGGCCAGCACGAGGAGCCTCCCGGGGGCTCCGAGCGAGCGCGCGAGGCGGTCGTGTTCGCGCAGCGCAGCGTCGGCCGCCGAGAGGTCTCCGAGCGACACCGCGCAGAGGGCCCAGTCGTACGTGAGCGCGAGCGCGGTCGATGGCGTAATCCCGCGCGCGAGCGACGTGGGGTGCCGCTCCGGCGAGAGCGAGTGGAGCACGCGCAGCGCGAAGGCGAAGGCCCCGCGGATCATCCCGAGGTGCGCGAAGCCTCCCATCGCGCGGAGGTACACCTGCGCGGCCTCTTCGCCGAGGTCGGCGCCCACCGTGTGCGCCGCGAGGTCTGCGAATCCATCGAGGGCTTCGACGCTCACGGTGTGCGTGCCGGGGCGGTTCTTCAGGGTCGCGAGCAGCGCCCCTCGCGCGTGCTCGTGAAGGGCCTTCGCGGGGCCGAGCGCGCGGAACACATCGGAGACGAAGGGGTGCGCCGCGTAGCGCTCACCGCCGCGCTGGGCGAAGACGATCCCCTGGTCCGCGAGGCGCGCGAGGTGTCGCGCGACGTCGCTGCGCCGCAGCCCCTTGAGCGCGCCCGAGAGCTCTTCGCTCGACGCGATCTCGCACAGCGCATCGACGGTGACCCCGCGAGGAAACACCGCGAGCCGCGCGAGCAGGTCGCGCTCCACCGCGGGGAGCTCCTCGGCGTAGCGGGTGAGCATCGTGGCGAGGCGCCGGGCGAGGGGGTCGTCGTGCGACGCGTCGGCGACGTCGAGGGTGTCGCAGCGCCGCCCGTCTCCGCCGAGAAAGCGGGCCGTGAGGGCGCCGAGCACGTCGAGCGAGAGCGCGTGACCGCCCGTGCGCGCGAGGGCGCTCTGCAGGTCGATTCCACGAACGCCATGACGCGCGAGGAGCTGCATCACGGCGCCGTCGTCGAGCGCGCCGAGGTGCAGCGTGCGCACGGAGGTCCCCTCCCACGGCGTGAGATCGGCGACGGGGAGGCGAGAGGTGACGACGACCTTCCACGGCGCGCCGCGCTCGGCGACGCGTCGGAGGTGCCCTCTCAACGTCGGCGCGGTGAGCTCCCCGAGGCTGCGCTGTCCGCGCCCCTCGGACTGCACGGCTTCGAGCCCGTCGAGCACCGCGAGGGCGCCGCGAAACCCTTCGAGCGCGGCGACGCACGCCTCGGCGTCGGGGTCTTCGTAGAAGCTCCACGCCCACGACGAGGCCGCGCCTCTCGCGAGCTCCCTCACGAGCGCTGTCTTGCCCGCGCCGCCCGGTCCGACGACGGCGAAGACGTGCACGGCGGGGTCTGCGATCAGCGCACGCAAGGCGTCGAGCTCGATCGCACGACCGACGAAGTGACGCGCGGGCTGAAGCACGTGCCCCGCGGGCTCGACGGCGCCGCCACGCTCGACGAGGAGCTCACGCTCCGTGAGTCCGAGCTCTCGCTTCACTCGCTCGATGAAGCGCCGACGCGAGGCGTTGCGGACTTCGAAGCCCGCGGTCGGGTCGTTGACCTCGCCCGACTCGTAGCGGCGCCAGGTGCGCACGTCGACGCCGACGGCCGACGCGGCCTCCTCCTGGGTGAGCTCGAGGCCCGTGCGAGCGCGCGTGAGGGCCTCGTGGTCGAAGAAGGTCGGCACCGCGCGATGATGCTGTAATGAAGCCGTTTCGCGCAATCTCTGCCCGGTCTTGTCCGGTCGTGTCCTGGGCCGCGCGGGTGCCCGACGCAATGCTCCCGTGCATGAGAGACGTCGTTCGATTCACGGTCCCCGAGTTCCTGTCGCCCGGCGAGTGCGCGCGCTGGATCGCCGAGACCCACGCGCGAGGCTACGAAGAGGCGCCCATCACCACGTCACGCGGCTTCGTCTTCGACAGCGACGTGCGCAACAACACGCGCGTCATCGTCGACGACCGCGACGCCACCGACGCCCTGTGGACGCGCCTCGCCCCCTACGTCACCGCCCACAACCCCACCTCGGGGATGTGGGTGCCCATCGGCCTCAACGAGCGCCTGCGCTTCTATCGCTACGAGGCGGGGCAGGCGTTCCGATGGCACTACGACGGCGCGTTCATGCGCGGTCCCGGCGAGGTGAGTCGGCTGACCTTTCTCGTGTACCTCAACGACGGATTCGAGGGCGGCGAGACCGAGTTCGAAGACGCGCTCATCACGCCGCAGAAGGGAACCGCGCTGCTCTTCTCCCACGCGGTCCGTCACCAGGGCGCGCCTGTGAAGCACGGGGTGAAGTACGCGCTGCGCTCCGACGTGATGTTCCGCCTCCAGCCCCGGCGCTCCGTGTAGCGCGTCACCCCTCGTCGAGCGCGTCGCCGAAGCGCTTTCGATAGCGTTTTCGCAGCCGCTCGTCGTCGGGGCGAGACGCGAGCACCAGGCGCGCTTCGACGAGGGCTTCGTCGTTTCGTCCCAACGCGCGGAGGGTCTCGACGAGCGGAGGGCGGTCGTCTTCATGTCCGGCGGCGATGCGCGCGCGGAGCACGGTTACAAGCGCGCGGTCGATGAGCGACGCGAAGGCGAAGCGTACGGAGCCACCGTCGTGCGACAGGTCGTACGCGTTGCTCGCCGCGTCCGTGAGGTCCTGGTGGGCGCCGTCGAGGTCGCCGAGCCGGTAGCGCGTGACGCCCCTCGCATAGAGCGCGCGAGCGCCTTCCTGGTAGGGGCCTTGTGAGAAGCCGTCGTCCGAGAGCCAATGCGCGGACGCGAGGTCGAGGTCGTCGTCGAGGTTCCACGGACCGTGGAGTCGCACCGAGTTGATGGCCTCGGTGAAATCTTCGAGCGCGCCGCGCAGATCACCCGCCGCCTCGCGAACGGAGCCTCGGGTGACGAGGTAGCGGCACCATCGGTCGAGCGCGAGGCAGCGGTCGAGGTGGGCGTGCGCCGCCGCGGAGTCTCCACGCGCGAACGCGACGCACGCGCGCTGATGCCACGCCGCCGCGAGCGGGAGCACCACGTACGGGTCGCCAGGTCTCTCGGTGAGTTCGGCTTCGCCGAGCTCGACGAGCCGATCCCAATCACGGCGGAGCGAGGCAGGAGCTCTCTCCGGCATCGCGTCGATCCTCGTGCGCCACGTGTCGGTGTTGCGCGCGAGGGGAAGCACCGCCTCCGCGAGCGAGGCCGCGGAGGTGATCGAGGGCGCGTGGCTCTCGTGATCGAAGAGCTCGACGAGGCGCGCTCGAACGCGGTCGTCACCGAGCTCGGGAATCTCTCCGCGGGTGTACTCGCTGCTCTGCCCCCACATGCTGAGGGGCTCTGGGACGTGCCCCACGACGAGGTCTCGCAGGAACAGTACGGCGGTGCAGAGGTCGCCGCGCGCGGGGGAGCGCTGCGTCCAAAGCGCATGCGGAAAGCGTCCGCGCGTCGGAAGATGCGGGATCACCACGCTCACGCGCCACCCGTCACCATCACGGAAGACGCGCACGTCGTGGAGGTCGACCGCGAGACCGACCCATCCCGTCGCGTGCGCGCGAGAGAGCACGTCGCAGAGCTGAAGCAGGCACTCCACCGCGTCGGCGACGGGCAGCGGCGCGTCGGG
>JBPOHC010000809.1:0-21850 GCA_052035985.1 Myxococcota bacterium
CGCCCTCTCCCTCGCGAAGGAGCTCATCGGCCAGCGCGGACGCGTCGGGGAGCTCGTCGACGTCGACGATGCGCGCGCGCAGGTCTGCGTATTCGACGGGCGCCGTGGCCACGAGCGCGTGCAGCGCCGACGCGTCGAGCGAGGTGATTCCGTCGAGCGAGCGTGTCACCGAAGCGCGCGCCGCCACGCAGAGCGTCACCGCGCGCTTCGGAGGCACACGCCCCAACGATTGGAGCAGTCGCGTCACGCCCGCCGTCGCCGTCTTGAGCGAGTCGAGGCCGCGCAGATCGACCACGAGGGGAGCGTCTCCACCGCGGGAACGGAGCGCCTCTGCGACGCGATCGTCGTCGTGATCGACCGCGGTCACCCGGGCGCCGCGGCGACGCATCGCCTCCGCGATCGACTCCGAGAGCGGGCTCTTCGTCGCGATGAGCCACACGTCGCGATCGGCGACGGGCGCGGTCACGGGCGCGTCACGCCACGCGGGCAGCGTCGGCGCGTCGGCCTTCGCGGGCGCCTCGACGAAGTACCTGCGACGCTCGAAGGGATAGGTCGGCAGCGGCGTCTTCACGCGCGCGACGTCGCGGTCCACCTCGCGCCAGTCGACGGAGACGCCTGCGGTCCAGAGCTCGCCGAGCGCTTCGAAGAGCCTCGCGCGATCGGTGACATCCTTCGCGCGACCGAGCGACGCGACGGACCTCAGCCCCGAGCGTCCCTGCGTGACGAGCGAGGTGAGCGTGGTGCCCGCGCCGACCTCGACGGCGACGCGCGCGCGCGACGAGAGCGCCACCGCGCCGTCGTGAAAGCGCACCGTTGCCCTGAGCTGCTTCGCCCAGTAGCGCGGGTCGACGGCCTCGTCGGCGGTGATCCACGTCCCCGAGACGTTGGAGATGAAAGGAATCGACGGCGCCGACCGCGCGGCCTTTCGAACGAGCTCTTCGAAGGGCGCGACTGCGGCGTCCATCGAGGGGCTGTGAAAGGCCCGCTCGACGGCGAGTCGGCGCGACGCGACACCGCGTGTTTCAAGGGCCTTCGCGAGTGCGTCGATGGCCTCGACGGAGCCCGAGATCACGCACGACGAGGGCGTGTTCACCGCGGCCACCGCGAGCGACGCGTCGAGCGGGACCTCCGCGACAGCGAGCGGCACGGCGAGCATCGCGCCCACGGGCATCGACTGCATCAGGGCGCCGCGCGCGCTCACGAGGCGCGCCGCGTCTTCGAGCGAGAACACGCCCGCGAGCGTCGCCGCGACCCACTCGCCGATGCTGTGACCGAGCATGGCCGCGGGGCGCACACCCCACGCGATCCAGCGTTGCGCGAGCGACCAGCTCATCACGAAGAGCGCGGGCTGCGCGACCTCCGTGCGACGGAGCAGCGCCTCGCTCTCGGGCGTGTCTTCGAGCAGCGCCGATCGCACGACCCCGGCGAGGCTCACGCGAAGCGCGTTCACGCAACGTTCAAAGGCTTCGCGAAACACCGCGTCGTCGCGGTGGAGCGACGCGGCCATCCCAGCGCGCTGCGACCCCTGACCGGGGAAGAGCATCGCCACCCCGACCTCGTCGTCGGTGACTGCGCCGACGCGTCCGCGAGACCGATCACGGAGCGCCACGACGGCGTCTGCCACGTCTCTCGCGACGACCGCGCGGCGATGCTGAAACGCGCGCCGCCCCTGTTGCAGCGTGAAGGCCACGTCGCCGAGGTCGATCGAAGAGTTCGCGTCGAGCCTCGCCGCGAGCCGCGCGGACATCGCGTCGAGCGCCGTCTCGGTGCGCGCCGAGAGCGTGAGGAGCTGCCACGCGGGAGCCTTCGCGCGCTCCCTCGCGGGCGCCTCTTCGAGCACGCAGTGGGCGTTGGTTCCGCCGAAGCCGAAGGCGCTCACGCCCGCCCTGCGAGGCGTTGCGGCCGAGGGCCACGGGGTCCGCGAAGAGGGAATCACGAAGCCGCCGCGCGCGAGGTCGAGCCTCGGGTTGGGCGCCGTGAAGTGGCACACCGGCGGGATCGTCGCGTGCTCGACGGCGAGCGCGGCCTTCACCAGCGCGGTCACGCCCGCGGCCGTGTTGAGGTGCCCCACGGCGGCCTTCGCGCTCCCGAGGAAGCACGGAAAGCTCCTCGCCCCGCCGTGCGCGAACGCGCGCGTGAGCGCCTCGACCTCGATGGGATCGCCGAGCGCCGTGCCCGTGCCGTGGGCCTCGACGTGCGCGATCGTCGAGGCGTCAACATCCGCGAGCGAGTGCGCGGTGGTGATGACCTCGACCTGTCCGTCGACGCCGGGCGCCGTGTAGCCGACCTTCGCCGCGCCGTCGTTGTTGAGCGCCGCCGCGAGGATCACCGCGTGGATGTGGTCTCCGTCTGCGAGCGCGTCATCGAGGCGCTTGAGCACCACGACGCCGACGCCCTCGCCGGGCACCGTGCCCGCGGCGGAGACGTCGAACGCGCGGCACCTCCCGTCGGGTGACAGGATATGACCCTCTTGCGCGAGGTAGCCTTCGCCTCTCGGAAAGGTCAGCGACACGCCTCCCGCGAGCGCCGCGTCGCACTGGAACGCGAGGAGCGACTGACACGCGAGGGCCACGGCGACGAGCGACGTGGAGCACGCCGACTGCACGGTGATGGCCGGGCCGCGCAGCCCGAGCTTGTAGGCCACGCGCGTCGTGAGGTGATCCTTGTCGTTGCCGATGAGCGCGGCGAGCTCGCCTACGAGCTCCAGGAGGGGCCGCTGGTCGACGCGCGCTGCGACGAGGTTGTGCACGAGGTAGCTCGGGTGCGCCGCGCCCGCGAAGACGCCGACGGGCCCCGGGTAGCGGGCGGGGTCGAGTCCCGCGGCTTCGAGCGCCTCCCACGCGCACTCGAGAAAGACCCTGTGCTGGGGATCGGTGAGCTCGGCCTCGCGCGCGCCGACGTTGAAGAAGCCCGCGTCGAAGAGGTCTGCGCCCTCGATCACGCCGCGCGCGCCCACGTAGCGGGGATCGCTTCGAAGAGACTCCGCGACGCCCGCCCTCGCGAGGTCCTCATCGGAGAAGCGCGTGACGCCGTCGAGGCCCGCGCAGAGGTTCTCCCAGAAGCGCTCGACGTCGGGCGCGCTCGGAAACCGCCCTGCCATTCCGACGATGGCGACCGAAGACGCCGTAGACCTCTCGCTCACGTCTTCCTCGCCTTCGCACGCGCCGCCCGCTGCTGCTCCATCGCCGCGCGCTGGAGCTTCCCCCGGTCGACGGCCGCCTCGACGCGCGTCTCGACGGGCGCGCGCAGCCACGCCGCGAGCGCGTGCACGGTGGGCCTTCGAAACAGCTCCACCATCGCGACCTCACGGCCGAAGGAGCGCGTGAGCTCCTGCTGCACCTGGGCCAGCAAGAGCGAGTGTCCGCCGAGGTCGAAGAAGTTGTCTCGCGCGCCCACGCGGTCACGCCCGAGCGCCGCGCACCAGATCGCCGCCACGCGTCGCTCCACCTCATCGACGGGACCCTGCGGAGCCTCCGTCGCCGCGACCTCTCCGCCGAGCGAGGCCACGCGACGGAGCGTCACCGAAGCCCTGGCCCCGAAGCGATCGCGAACCTCCGCGCGTCGCGTCACATCGCCCACCACCCGCGCGTCGATTTCCCGTTGCAGAAGGGCGGGCGGCGCGACGAGGCGGCGCGCGATGTTGGCGTTGCGGTCGTCGAGACCGATGAGCACGGCCTCGTGGTCGCGCGCGAGCGAGGCCATGAGCGAGACCACCCCGCGCGTCGGCGTGACGGGCAGAAAGCCCTTCGCGCGAGCACGATCGCCGCGCGGTGAGGCGCGGTTCATTCCGGTGTCGTCCCACTGCGACCACGCGAGGCACCAGCTACGGGCGTGTCCCTTCGCGCGGCGGTCGCGCACCCACGTCTGGAGGTAACGACTCGCGGCGGCGTAGGGGCCGAGCGTGAAGCCGCCGACCTGCCCGTGCACCGACGCGAAGGCTACGAGCATCGCGTCAGGTCGCGTCGCGAGCAGCGCCTCGATCGCGCGCGCGCCCTCGACCTGGGGAGCCAGCGCGGCGCGCAACCCCGACTCGTCGGTGGCCTCCAGCGTTCGCTCGTCGAAGCGACCCGCGAGGTGCCACACGCCGTCGATCGGGTCTCCGAGCGCGCCTTCGAAAGCACGCGTGGCCGCGTCGAGCGCCGCCGCGTCGGTGACGTCGACGCTCGCGTATCGAATCGACGCTCCCGCGACACGCGCGCGCTGCGAGAGTCGGCTCCACGCCTCCGAGGCGTGCGCGACGTCGGCGGAGGTCCTGCCGAGCACGAGGAGGTGGCTCTTCCACCGCGAGAGGAGCGCGTCGCAGAGGATCTCTCCGATTCCGCCGAGGCCGCCGACCACGACGTGCGACGCGCCTTCCGCGAATGGAAGCGGTCGTCGGTCAGGCTTCGTGAGGTCGAGCGGCTCGATCGCTGACACGTAGCGATGTCCGCCGCGCCATGCGACCTCGTGCTTCGTATCCGCGGTGACGACCTCGCGCGCGATGCGCTCCGCGACGTCGCCGTCGAGCGCGAGATCGACGTGCCGCACCGTCACCGATCGGCTCTCGTGGGGAACCGCCGAAAGCAGCGCAGGGACCATCGCGCGATCTGGCGAGGCCCGGTCGGCGTCGAACACGTTCTGCGCGCCTGTCGAGACGACGATCAGCCGAGTCGGCGCGTCGAGCGAGGTGAGCGCGTTCACCAGCGAGAGCAGCGTCGCAAGCTCGCGGTCATCGTGCGCGCCCGCCGTCGCGAGGTGCAGCACCGCACCAGCGCCCGCGATCGCGTCTCTCCACGCGCTCGAAACGGCTTCGTCTGCGCTGAGCGCGAGCGTGGTCCAGCCGCGGGCTCGCACGCGCGCGATGACGGCCTCGGTGAGCTGCTGCTCGCCTCGCACAACCACGCAGGTCGACGCGGCGATCGTCGCTCCGTCATCGAGCGGCGCGAGCCTCCACGCGGGACGGTGGAACCACGCGGGCACCGTGCGCTCGTTGCCCTCGGCGCGGTCGAGGTCACGGATGCGCGCTCGAAAGCGCCCTGCCGCGAGGTCCTTTCGAAGCGCCGCGCGCTGCACCTTGCCGCTCGACGTGCGCGGGAACTCGTCTCGCCCGAGCGGGATCACGTACATCGGCGAGAGCCCCGTTCGTCGCGCGACCTCGGCCCTCACCGCGGAGAGAACGCGCCTCGGATCGCGCGCGTGAGACTCATCGAGCACGACGAAGACCGCGGCGCCCTCGGTTCCGCCCGACGGGTCATCGACGGCGACGGCGGCTGCGAGACCGGGCTCGACGCCCTCGACGAGCTGCGCCGCGGCTTCGAGCTCGTGGCTCGGGTGGTTGGCGCCTCGCACGATGATGACGTCCTTCGCGCGTCCCGTGAGCGCGAGCCGTCCGTGCCAGAGGAACCCGAGGTCACCCGTGTCGAACCACGCGTCTCCCACGAAGGCCGCAGCGTTGGCCGCGGCGTCACCGCGGTAGCCCGGCGTGACCACAGCCCCGCGGAGCTGATATCGACCGACGGTGCCCTCGAGCACGACCCGGTTCTCTTCGTCGACGATGCGAATCTCGACGCCAGGAACAGGCCCCCCGAGGTCGACGAAGGTGACCGCTTCGGGGCTCCCGGGCTCGACGAAGCGCAGCGCGCCGCCGAGCGAGGCGCGGTCGACGTGGTGAAAGCCGGCCGGCAGCGAGAAGTCGCGTTGATACGTGACGCAGGTGCACGCCTCGGCCATGCCGAACGAGGGCTGCAGCGCGCCGATTCGAACGCCGTAGGGGGCGACCTTCTCGGCGAAGCGACGCATCACCTCCAGCGTCACCTGCTCTCCGCCCGTCATGAAGGTCGTGACGCGAGAGAGGTCCCAGCTCCTTCCGTCTGCGGGCGGGAGTCGCTCTGCGACGAGCTTGTAGCCGAAGTTCGGTGACCACGTGTGCGTCGCGCGGTGCGCTTCGAGCAGGTCGAGCCAGCGCAGCGGATCACCGAGCACCCACGACGTCGCGGCCTGCACCTGCTCGCGCGCGTTGCAGAGGTCCGCGAGGTGACACGCCACGAGGGGGCCCACGTGATCGGGCGGCAGCCAGTTGACGTCGACCTCTCCCTCGCCGCGGTTGTTGAACGCCGCCGTCGAGCGCGCGTGGCGGAGGATTCCGCGGTGGGTCATCTGGATGCACCGCGGCGTTCCGGTGCTGCCCGACGTGAGCTGAATGAAGGCCACGTCGCCGTGCGCCGCCTCGTGCGACGACGGCTCCGCATCTGAAGGGAGCCCCTCGACGGCGATGACCTTCGCCCTCACGCCGAGCAGCCCGTGAACCGCGTCGACGCGCGAGGCGTCGGTGAGCGCCGCGGGGTGTTCGAGCGCGCTCCACACGGCGACGAGCTTGGCGGCGGCGCCGTGCGTGGGGTCGTAGGAGGGCGCGATGCCCACCGTCACAGGGATCACGCCCGCGAGGAGGCACGCCCAGAACGCCGTGTAGTGACCGCGCAGGTCGTCGATGTGGAGGATCGCCACGTCGCCCGCGCGGAGACCGCTCGCCGAGAGCCCCGCCGCGGTGCGCGTGGCGTCCGCGAGGAGCGCGGCGTAGGGCTGTCGGTCGGAGCGCCCCTCGTGATCGACCCAGGTGATGCCGCGCGCGGTCGTGGCCGCGTGTCGCAGGGCTTCGACGAGCGTCCGTGGCGAGCCGCGCGGGAGTTCGAAGGGGCCCCCGTTCACGTACGCAGGAGGACGTTCGTCAGAGGCGGTGGAGGGTGCGGGCTGCGGGAGAGAAGAGGGTGCGGTCTGCGGTGCGCTCGCGTGGAGCTGCGCTTCGGGGAGCAGGTCGGTGACGTGGATCGACGCGGGGTCATCCGCCGGCGCGGCGCGGTCTCTCACGGTGACCGAGAGCTCGGTGATGCCCATCGCGCGCGCGCTCGCCTCGACGCGGCGCGCTGTGTCGTCGTCGGCGATGGGGAGGCGCCGGAGGCTCACCTCGTCGATCGATGCGTCGTCGCGGCGCGCCATCGACGCCATCGGTAGTACGGTCACGTCCGAAGGCGTCTCACCGCTCGAAATATCTTCGATTCCAGCGATCCAAGCGACGCGCTCGGTCTCGCCTCGGTCGTTCGTTCGGAGCCGAACGATCGCGTCGGCGCCGCCGTGACGGAGCGCGCGCTCGGCCTCGTCGCAGCGCGCGTCGCGGGGCATCGTCCACGGGGGGAGCAGCGTCGAGACGGCGCGCGCGGGGTCCGTCGACGCCGCCGAGAGCAGCGCGAGGTAGCGCGCGATCATGCGGTCGATGCCCGCCGCATCGCACGCATCGAGGCGCCAGGTCACCTGCGCTTCGAAGCCCCCGGCGTCCTCCCAGAAATCCCACTGGAGGTCGAAGGGAGCCTCGGCCGGATCGATCACCTTCGGTCGCAGCGAGAGCCCCTCGCGCGTCACCCTCGGCGCCCACGGCTCCTGCATCGCGAAGCTCACCTGCACGAGCGGCTGGAGCTCGTCGACGCGCTCGGGCCGCACCGCCGCCACCACCGCGTCGAGGGGCGTCGCGGCGTGGGCGAGCGAGCCGAGCGTGGCCTCCTTCACCGCGTCGACGAGCGCGCGAAAGGTCATCGCGCCGTCGACCTTCGTTCGCAGCGCCACGGTGTTCGCGAAGAAGCCCACCACCTCCGAGAGCGCCTTCGATCCGCGCGCTGCGACGGGCGTCGCGAGCACGACGTCGCGCGCCCCCGCGTCGCAGTTGCAGAGCGCCACGAAGGCCGCGCAGAGCCCCACGAAGGCCGTCGCACCCGACGCTCGCGCCACGCCCTTGAGCGACTCCGCGAGCGGCTTCGGGATGCGCACCCAACGCGTCGCGGCGGCGCGCCGGGCCACGAGCGCGCGAGGTCCGTCGGTGGGCAGTTCGAACACCGTCGGCGCTCCGTCGAGCGCGTCGCGCCACCAGCGGAGGTCGGCCTCGTCGGCGGGCGCGTCGTCGAGCGCGTCGCCGAAGCGCGGAGGCGGCGGCGAGAGGGTTCCGTCGAGCGCGTCGGCGAAGTCGCGCAGCAAGACGGTCTGCGACCAGCCGTCGATCACGACGTGATGCGTCGTCCACAGGAGGTGCGCGCCCCCCTCGACGAGCGCGAGCTTCACGCGCCAGAGCGGGGCGCGCGCGAGGTCGAAGGGCGTCGCCGCTTCACGCCGTCGGAGCGCCTCGAGCGCAGCGTCACGGTCGGGCTCCGACATGGCGCGAAGGTCTGCGACGTCGAGCGACGCGCGCGCCTCGGGGCGCACCCTGAACCGGGGCGCGCCATCGACGACCTCGACGCTGGCCCGAAGAAGATCGTGTCGGTCCGCGACGGCTTCGAGCGCGCGCTCGATGGCGACGGGGTCGACGTCGCCGCGAAGTACGACCTCCGTGGCGACGTTGTAGGCGACGTTCGAGGGATCGAGCTGGTGCAGCCACCAGAGCCGCTGCTGCGACGACGTGAGGCGCGCGAGGGTCGGGTCGCGAAGCGCTTTCTGCGCGCGCTTCGAACGCGGGGCCGCGTCGATGCGCGCCGCGAGCGAGGCGACGGTGCGCGCGTCGAGGGCCGCGCGCGGCGAGAGGGTGACGCCGAAGGTCTCGTTGGCTTCGACGAGGATGCGCGCCGCGCGGAGCGAGTCTCCGCCGAGGTCGAGGAGGTCGTCGTGGAGCCCGACGGGTGACACCCCGAGCACCGCGCGCCAGATCGCGGCGAGGCTCCGTTCTGTGGGCGTCGCGGGCTCGACGAAGGCGACGGAGAGCGCGGGCCTCGCGCCGTCGGGCGAGGGGAGCGCGTCGTAGTCGACCTTGCCGTGCGCCGTGGTCGGAACCGCGGGGATCGCGATGAGCGCCGACGGCATCATCGGGTCTGGGAGCAGCTTCGAGAGCGCCGCGCGCGCCGCCGTGAGGTCGACGGGCGCGCCGTGTGAGACCACCCACGCGAGGAGCCTGCGATCACCGGGCGTGTCTTCGCGCAGCGCCACGACAGCCCTCGCGACGCCGGGCAGCGACTCGATCGCGGCCTCGACCTCGCCGGGCTCGACGCGAAACCCGCGCACCTTCACCTGACGGTCGATGCGTCCGAGGTAGTCGTACTCGCCGTCGGCGCGCCTTCGTACGAGGTCTCCGGTGCGATAGAAGCGCTCGCCGAGGTCGACGAAGCGCGAGGCCGTGAGCTCGGGGCGGTGGAGGTATCCGCGCGAGACGCCTCCTCCGCCGACGAGCAGCTCGCCGGGCTCGCCGTCGGCGACGTCGCGGTCCGCCTCGTCGACGACCTTCGCAGAGACGCCTGGAATCAGCGGTCCGAGCGTGGGCGCGCCGTCACCGAGCCGCTCCCACAGGGTCGCGTACACGGTGGTCTCGGTGGGGCCGTACATGTTGAACATGCGACGCCCGGGGCCGAAGCGAGCGGCCACGCGCGCAGACAGCGGCTCGCCCGCGGCCACGAGGCAGCGCAGCGTCGACGGGAGCGCGCCGGGCAGGAGCGTGAGCAGCGACGGCGTGAAGAGCGCGTGCGTGATGGCCTCGTCACGGAGCCACGCGAGGAGCGCGTCACCCGGCGCGCGAAGGGGTTCGGGCGTGATGACCAGCGTCGCGCCGCAGTAGAGCGACAGCGCGAGCTCCCAGATCGACGCGTCGAAGCCGAGGGGCGCGAACTGCGCGACGCGATCGCCGACGCGGGCGTCGAAGACCGCGAGCGCGGCGGCGAGGTGCTGGAGGTTGCGGTGCTCCACCACGACGCCCTTGGGCTCTCCCGTCGAGCCCGAGGTGTGGATCACGTACGCGGCGTCGTCGGGCGTCGCGAGGTCGAGGTCAACGTCATCGGGCGAGGGGGCGTCGAGCGCGTCGAGCGTGTAGACCGACACGCCGTCGGGCGCGTGCGTGACGCACCGATCACGGTGCGACGGCACCGTGAGGAGCGTCGATGCGCGCGCGTCACGGGCGAGGTAGCGCAGCCGCGCGTCGGGGTACGACGGGTCGAGCGGGAGCCACGCGGCGCCCGCGCGGAGCACGGCCAGCATCGCGACGACGGCGTCGACGGATCGAGGGACAAAGAGGCCCACGACGTCGCCGCGGCGGACGCCGATGTGGTGGAGGTGCGCAGCGACGCGCGCAGCGCGCAGCGCGAGGGCAGACCAGGTGAGTGATGTGTCTGCGTCGACGACGGCGAGGCCGTCGGGAGACTCGATCGAACGAGCCACCGCGGCCTGGTGGAGCGTGGGCCAGGGGGACGCTGAGGCGCGCGGACACATGGGGAGGGGTGACGCCGCGGGTAACACGCAGAGACACGGGTCGACAAGGTTTCCCTTGTTGCGCTTGAACGGCGGGAGGTCTCCTGTAGGATCGCGGCCGTCAGCCCATGACGGAGCAGATCATTCAGGGGAGGTACGCGCTCATCAGCGAGGTCGGCGCCACGCGCGGGGTCGCCTCGTGGATCGCGTTCGACCGGGTGCTCCGGAGTGACGTTGTGGTGAAGCTCTTCGCGCCCGAGACCGTCGCGACGCAGGGCCTCCGTGAGCGCTTCGAGCGCCGCGCCCTCGCCGTGTCGGCCCTCGCGCACCCGAACATCGCGCGCGTTCGTGAGTTCGGCGTCGGCCTCGAGCGCGGGCCCTTCGTCGTGAGCGATCGGCTCCAGGGCGAGGACCTGCTCCGTCGCATCGAGCGCGTCGGGCGCGTGCCCAGGCACGTGATCTCTCCCCTCCTGATGCAGTGCGCGCGGGCCCTCAAGGCCGCGCACGAGCAGGGCGTGGCGCACGGCGACGTGCGGGCCGATCACGTGTTCATCTCGCTCGGCGACGGGGGCGAGGCCGCGAGGCTCGTGGGCTTCGCGATGACCCTCCCTGACGAGTCCGCGCCCGACTTCGCTGCGGACCTCAGGGGACTCGCGGCGGTCGGCCTCCACGCGCTCACGGGTGACGCCGACGTCGCCGCGACGACGGGCGACGAGGCCCTCGACGCGTTCTTCGCGAAGGCCCTCGGACGCGACGGCGCGGAGCCCTTCAAGACCGCCGAGGAGGTGATCTCGGCCCTCGGGGCCCTCCAGGTCGACGCGCGCTCGAAGCGGCCCAACAAGGTGCTCGTCGTCGACGACGAGGCCGACGTCGAGATGCTCATCCGGCAGCGGTTCCGTCGGCAGATTCGCAAGGGTGAGTACGAGTTCCTCTTCGCGAGCAACGGCACCGAGGCCCTCGCGAAGCTGGCCGAGAACCAGGACACCGACGCCGTTCTCAGCGACATCAACATGCCCGAGATGGACGGGCTCACCTTCCTCGGCCGCGCGCGCGAGCTCCTCGCGTACCTGAAGGTGGTGATGGTCTCGGCCTACGGCGACCTCGGGAACATCCGCGCCGCGATGAACCGCGGGGCCTTCGATTTCGTGACCAAGCCCATCGACTTCGGTGACCTCGAGGTCACGCTCCAGAAGGCCATCCGCGAGGTCTCGGTGGTGCGCGACGCGCTCCAGCGTCAGGCGGATGCCGAGCGGGCCCGGTCGAACCTCGCGCGGTACTTTCCGCCCAACCTCGTCGACCTGCTCTCGGCGGGCTCGATGCCCTTCGGCGCGGGGCAGCGCATCAAGGCCACGGCGCTCTTCGCCGACATGGTGTCGTTCTCGACGATGGCCGAGACCATGGCGCCCGAGGAGGTGCTCTCGCTCCTCCGTGAGTTCCACGGCTTCATGGAGGCCGAGGTCTTTCGCTACGGGGGGACGCTCGAGAAGTACATCGGCGACGCCCTGCTCGCGGTCTTCGGGATGCCCGCGCCCGGCGCGCGCGACGCCACCAACGCCGTCGCCTGCGCCCACGCCATGCTCTCCGCCGTCGACGGTTGGAACCGCGCGCGTTCGGCCCGAGGGCTCGAACCCATTCGCATCGGCATCGGCCTGCACCACGGCCCGGTGGTCGTGGGTGACATCGGGTCCGACCGCAACGTCGCCGTCGTAGTGCTCGGCGACACGATCAACGTGGCGAGCCGGCTCCAGTCACTCACGCGCGACCTCGACGGCTCCATCGTGCTCACGCAGGAGGTCGTCGCGGCCGTTCGCGGGGAGGTCGGCGCCGACGCCGACGCGGTGCTGGGCGGGCTCATCGATCAGGGTGAGATCAAGCTGCGGGGGCGCGCGACGCCGATGCGCGTGTCGAAGCTGCCCAACCAGCGCGCGTCGTCGATCCCCGACGCGCCGCGGTAGCGGCTCCCCTCGGCGGGGGTGTGGTGCGGTGCGGGCCTCAGCCCGTGGCCGACTCGCGCGTCGTGAGGTGACGCTTGACCGACTCCATGTCGACCGCGCGCGCCGAGGCGATGAGCTGATCGAGCGCGGCGGCGGGGAGCATCCCCGGGCGGTTGTAGAGCATCACGCCGTCACGGATGACCATGAGTGTGGGGATCGAGCGGATCTCGAACTCGCCCGCGAGGCCCGGCTGGTCTTCGGTGTTGACCTTCGCGAAGGTCACCGCGGGGTTCTTCGCGGCGGCGCGCTCGAACACCGGGGCGAAGGCGCGGCACGGGCCGCACCACGGGGCCCACCAGTCGATGAGCACGATGCCGGGGGCCGCGAGCGCGGCGTCGAAGGTGTCTTCCGTGAGTTCTCGGATGTTGGTCGCGGTGTTCATCGTCATCGGCTCCTTGTTGGGCGAACGTAGGAGTCAACGACCCGTCGCGTGGATTCGGCTTATTCGTTTGGTGTCATCGCGAGCTCTGACATCCGTCGCCAGAGGGTCACGCGGCTCATGCCGAGGATCTTCGCCGCGCGCGTGCGGTTGCCTCCGGTGCGTTCGAGGGCCCGTCGGATGCGCTGCACCTCGGGGGTCCCTTCGAGCGCGGGCGACTGATTCACCAGCGGGGCGCCGAGCTCCTCGCCGGGCTCGCGGGAGGTGATCTCGGGCGGCAGGTCGGCCTCGGTGAGCACGGGGCCCTCGCCGATCACGAAGGCGTACTCGAGCGCGTTGTGGAGCTCGCGCACGTTGCCCGGCCACGCGTAGCGCTCGAGCGCTTCGAGGGCGCCCTGCGAGAGCCGCGTGACCTGCCGCTCGCCCGCGGCGTTGAGCTCGTCGACGAAGTGCCGCGCGAGGAGGGCCACGTCGCCCTTGCGCGCGCGCAGCGGCGGGAGGAACACCGGCACCACGCGGAGGCGGTACATGAGGTCGGCGCGGAAGCGTCCGTGCTCGACGGCGCGGCGGAGCGACTGGTGCGTGGCGGCCACGATGCGCACGTTCACCGGGATCTGCTCGGTGCCGCCCACGGGGATCACCGTGCGGGTCTCGAGCACGCGCAGGAGCTTGGCTTGAAGCTCCACGGGCATCTCGGCGATCTCGTCGAGGAAGAGCGTCCCCCGGTCGACGGAGCGGAAGATCCCCGGCGCGTCTCGCAGCGCGCCCGTGAACGCGCCCTTCACGTGGCCGAAGAGCTCGCTCTCGAGCAGGGTCGGCGGGAGCGCCGCGCAGTTGATGGCCCTGAAGGGTCCCCGCGAGCGCGGAGAGAGGTCGTGGATGGCCTTCGCGACGAGCTCCTTGCCCGCGCCCGTCTCGCCGCGGACGAGGACGGGGACGTCGCGTCGCGCGGCGCGCTGCATGACGTGAAACACCCGCTTCATCGCCGCGTCGCGCGTCCAGATGCCGTGAAAGAGCATCGGCGCGTCGGGCGCGTCGGAGCGACCCTCGGGTTGCTCATCGAGCAGCAGGAGCCACCCCGTCGCCTCGTCGCCGTCGTGGAGGGGCATCGCGCGAACGCGCAGCGGACGAACCGACCCGTCGCGCCGCGGGCGCATCACGGAGCCCGTCACCGCGCGCCCCGCAGCGAGCGCCTCGGCGATGGGACGCTCGACGGACTCGCCGCAGAGCACCTTCGGCGCGAGCGCCCCCGGCGTGACGGGCTCACCGAGGAGCGCCTCGACGCCCGGCGAGGCCCACACGACGCGGAGCGATGCGTCGAGGAGCATCGACGGCCCCGCGAGCGACTCCGCGGCGAGCGACGCGAGGCGGCCGTGCGATTCAATCGATGGAGGTCGCGGCATCGCGCGGGGTTATACCGCCGTTCGAAACCGCGCTCGCTGCGACGTGAATCCGGGCGAGCCGCAGGGGCGCTGCGGGGAAGTTCCCGAGCCGTGGCGAGTTGACACAATGCGACAGAATCGGGCATTCGGTGTGCAGCCGATGAAAGCCCCCTCGCTCGCGCTCTCCCTCGCTCTGGCTTCGCTGATCGGCTGCGGGGGCGCTGACCCGCCCGGTGGCGGCAGCGGCACCTACGTCGTCGGCGAAGACGTTCCGTTCGCAGACGACGCGCTGCTCGACGGCGGGATGATGGTGACGCCGCCGCCAGACTCCCCCGTCGCCGAAGTCTCGATCTCCGACGCGTCGATCGCGGATGCGCCATCGCGCGACGTGAGCGTCGACGATCGTCCGCGCGAGATGATGTCCGACGTGGTCGCGCCCGATGTGGTCGCGCCCGACGTGGTCGCGCCCGATGTGATCGCGCCCGATGTGATCGCGCCCGATGTGGTCGCGTTTGTCGATGTCGTCGCGCGCGACGTGGTGTCGCCCGATGTGTCGGCGCCCGTCGATGCGCCCGTGCGCGACGTGGTCGCGCCCGATGTGTCGGTGCCCGTCGATGCGCCCGTGCGCGACGTGGTCGCGCCCGATGTGTCGGTGCCCGTCGATGTGCCCGTGCGCGACGTGGTCGTGCCCGATGTGTCGGTGCCCGTCGATGTCGCCGTCGACCTCCCTGACGCGGCCGTGCTCGACGTTGCGGTCGATCGCCCTGACGCGACGGTGGTCGATGCTGTGGTCGATGTGCCCATCGATCGCCCTGACGCGACGGTGGTCGATGCGGTGGTCGATGGGCCTGTCGATCGCCCTGACGCGACGGTGGTCGATGCTGTGGTCGATGCGCCCGTCGATCGCCCCGATACGACGGTGGTCGATGTGGTGGCCGATGTCGCCGTCGATCGCCCCGACACGACCGTCGACGTCGCGGTCGATGCGACCGTCGACGTCGCGTCTGACGTGAGCTCCACGATCCCGCCCGACCCGGTGGCCTACGTGGGGACCTTCTCGACGCGGACCGACGGGCGCTCGTTCCTCTTGCCCATGCGCGTGCTCGGGACCCGCCGCGACGTGTGGATCCAGATGCCCGTGACGCTGGGGCCCAACCCCGCGCTCATGCTCGCGTTCCACGGCACCAACGGCGACGGCGCCGTGATGCTCTCGGACTCGGGGGCCTCGTCGGTGATCGCGTCGAACAACGTGATCTTCATCGCGCCCACCTCGCGCTGGTTCGGCGGCGAGGGCGCCGACTTCGATCACCCCGGCGGCAACGGCACCTACTGGGAGACCGCCAACAACACCGACCCCAACACGAACGAAGACCTCGTGCTCGTGCGGGCCATCATTCAAGAGGCCCGACGCGCCTACAACATCGACCCCGCCAGGGTCTACGCGTACGGCCACTCCAACGGCGGCTTCATGGCCTACATGGTCGCGCAGTTGCTTCGTGACCGCGTGGTGGGCTTCGGCGAGAACTCCGCGGGCCTCTCGCGCTGCAACCCGCAGCAGTCGTGCAGGTTCCAGGGCGCAGGCACCACCTGCGCGGCCCTCGCGACGCAGTCGGGCTGGTGCACGTGCGCGGGGCCCGAGCTGCCCGTCCCGGTGCCCACCATGGGGCGCCACGGACCTGCGATCCTGCTTCACGGCACGGCCGATCCGCTCGTGTCGGTCTATCACACGTGCACGCTCGAAGCGCTGCTGCGCGCCCGCGGGCACACCGTCTCGACCACGCTCTTCGACGGCGGGGGGCACTACCTCTCGGCCACCGTGGCCTCGCGCGTGTGGACCTTCCTCTCGCCCTACCGCATGCCCTGATCGCTCGCTGCGCGCGCTCGTTGCCCGCGCCGACGAACTCGGCTATGGGACCGCCCGGCACTCACCGATGACGCCCACCCCGAAGCTCGCCTCGCTCGCGTTCGCCGTCCTCTGCGCGGTGGCGCCCGCCTGCGCGACCACGGGGACGCCGGTGCCTGCATCCTCGCCCGCCGAGGAGTCCGACCAGAACTACCACCGCGCGATGGACCTCTACCGCGACGAGTCGTGGCCCGAGGCCACCGAGGCGTTCCGCGCCATCCAGCGCGCCAACGCGACGAGCCGCATGGCCACCCTCGCGGAGCTCCGCCTCGCCGACATCGAGTTCAGGCAGGAGCGCTACACCGAGGCCCTCGCCGCGTTTCGCGCGTGGCTGCGGTATCACCCGGGCCACACCGAGGCCCCGTACGCGCGCTTCATGATCGCGCGCTGCCACATCGAGCAGCTCCCCGAAGACTGGTTCCTCACGCCGCCGAGCTGGGAGCGAGACCTCTCCGCCGCCCACGACGCAGAGACCGCGCTCGCGCGCTTCGTCCGCGATCACGGCACGTCAGAGCACGGCCCCGAGGCGCGCCGACACCTCCGTCACGTCCGCGAGGTGCTCGCGCGGCACGAGGTCTACGTCGCCAACTTCTACAGCTCGCGCGACCACTACGCCGCCGCGGCCAGCAGGCTCCTCGGGGTGCTCTCGAACTTCCACGACTCGGGCCTCGAAGCCCTCGCGCTCTTGCGCCTGGGCGAGGTGTACCTGCGCATGAACCACGCAGCCGACGCCCGCGGCGCGTTTACCCAGATCGTCGACGCCTTTCCCAGCGCCGCCGAGGCCGCCGCCGCGAGGGAGCACCTCCGCCGCCTCGGCCCCGGCGAGGCGACGCCCGTGCGCCCCGAAGGCGCGCCCGCCACCGACGCCGACGACACGGGCGCCATCGAAGACGTGGGGACGTCTGGCACAACCCGCGAGACACCGCCCCAGCGGTAGAGGTAAGGTGCGCGTTGATCGCCCCCGTCGGGCGACGCCGCGGTGCACCGTGACCGATTCCGTTCGACAGCTCCTGAACCTTGCGCGCGAGCACTACACCCGCCGCGACGCGAACACCGCCGACACGATCCTCCGTGAGGTCGTCCGGCAGAACGACTCCATCGCAGAGGCGCACGACCTCCTGGGGCTCATCCAGCACGAGCGAGGTGACCTCAAGGCCGCGCGCGAGAGCTTCGCCAGGGCCGTCGCGCTCGACGCGACGCGGTCGGAGTCCGCCGTCAACCTCGCGATCACGTGCAACGAGCTCGGGCTCTACGCCGAGGCCCGCCGCGTCGCCGCAGCGATGAGCACCGCGGGCTCTGCGGGCGCGCGCCTCGACGGTTACGGCCGCGGGCGCATCGCGTCGCTCCACGCCGAGACCGCGCACGCGTACGCCGACCTCGGCCTGCACGCCGAGGCCATCGAGGAGTACCGCAAGGCCCTCGCGCTCGCGCCCGATCGCACGGATCTCCGCACGCGCCTCGGCGTCGCGCTTCGCAGCGACGGAGACCTCGCGGGCGCGCGCGCCGAGCTCGAGGCCGCCGTCGCCGCCGCGCCGGAGAACGGTCCCGCGCATGTGGCGCTCGGCCTCACGTACTTCCGTCTCGGACGGAGGGATGACGCCGAGGCCGTGTGGCGCAAGGCCATCGCGCTCGACCCCTCGCAGCGCCCCGCGAAGCTCTACCTCCGCATGCTCGCCGACAACGCGTCGCACCTGCCGTCGATGGTGCCCTCGTCGGCGCCGCCGGCCGCGACGGGGGATGACATCGACGAGGCGCAGGTGTCGGTGCTCCCTGACGGAGACGCCCCGAGGTGACGCCCGAGGAGCGCGCCGTGCTCGTCGCCAACGACGCGTTCTACGCCGCGTTTCGCGCGCAGGACCTCGTCGCGATGGACATCCTCTGGTCGCGGGAGTCTCCCGTGCTGTGCGTGCACCCGGGCTGGGAGCCGCTCGAAGGTCGCGAGGTCGTGCTGCGCTCGTGGCAGGCGATCTTCGAGACGGGCGTGCCCGAGGTGAGGGTCCGTGACGCGCGCGTCGCCCTCCTCGGCGACGTGGCCTGCGTCGTGTGCCTCGAGACGGTCTCCGAAGGCGATCGTCAGGGCACCATGTCGGCCACCAACGTCTTCGTACGCGAAGAGCACGGTTGGCGCCTCGTGCATCACCACTCGGGTCCCGTCGCGCAGCCCGACGACGACGAAGACGACGACGAGGCGCCGAAGCTCCTGAACTGATCCGCGCGCCTTGCGGTCGCGTGTGCCCGGCGCCACAAGAGCCTCCTCGGGAGCCGACCGAAGGAGGGCCGCGCCGCGATGGACACCGGCCACGCGTTTCTCACCAGCCTCTCGGTGGTGCTCTGCGTCGCCGCCGTCACGACGGTGGTGTTTCAGAGCCTCCGTCAGCCCGTCGTGCTGGGGTATCTGCTCGCGGGGCTCCTCGTGGGGCCGCAGGTGCTCGGAGCCCGCTCGATCGATCCGCACACGGCCGAGGCGCTCGCCGAGCTCGGGGTGATCCTCCTGATGTTCTCGCTCGGGCTGGAGTTCAGCTTGAGGAAGCTCCTGCGCGTGGGCGCCTCGTCGGTCGCCGTGGCGCTCGTCGAGGTGGGCGTCGTCGCGGCGCTCGGCTTCTCCGTCGCGCGCGCCCTCGGTTGGAACTCCAACGATTCGATGTACACCGCGGGGATGGTGGCGATCTCGAGCTCCACCATCGTGTCGCGCGTGTTCCGCGAGCGCCGCGTCGAGGGGCAGCTCCGCGACCTCGTGTTCGGCGTGCTCATCGTCGAAGACCTCGTCGCCATCCTCGCGCTCGCGACCTTCAGCGCGCTCTCCTCGGGCCGCGGCGTCTCCGCCTCGGTCGTGGCGGGCGCCGCGCTGCGCCTCGTGGCATTTCTGGTCGCGACGCTCACCGTCGGCATGCTCGTCGTGCCGCGCGTGATCCGCCTCGTGCTCCGCCTCGAGCGCCCCGAGACCACCGTGGTCGCGTCGGTGGGCCTGTGCTTCGCGTCGTCGCTCCTCGCGCGACACGCGGGCTACTCCGTGGCGCTCGGCGCCTTTCTCGCGGGCGCGCTCGTGGCGGAGTCGGGCGAGGGCCGCGCGGTCGAGCCTCTCGTCGAGCCCGTGCGTGACATGTTCGCGGCGGTCTTCTTCGTCGCCGTCGGGATGGAGATCGACCCCTCGGTGATCGTGCGACACGCGGGCGCCGTGGCGGCTCTCACCGCCGTCGTGGTCGTTGGAAAGGTCGCGGGCGTCACGCTCGGCGCCTTTCTCGCGGGACACGGCGTGCGGCGCTCGCTCACGGCGGGCGTGAGCCTCGGTCAGATCGGGGAGTTCTCGTTCATCATCGCGGCGCTCGGTGTGTCGCTCGGCGCCGTGTCTCCGAAGCTACAGCCCGTCGCCGTGGCGGTGTCGGCCGTCACCACGCTGCTCACGCCGTGGATGGTGCGCGCCGCGGAGCCCTTCGCGGGCCTCGTCGACCGCGCGCTCCCGGCGCCGCTCCAGACCTTCGCGTCGCTCTACGGCCAGTGGATCGAGCAGCTCCGCGCGTCGTCGAAGACGCGTCGCGTGGCCGTGTGGCGGCGGTATCTCCGCGGGCTCCTCCTCGACGTGGCGGGGATCAACGTCGTCGCGATCGTCGCGGCGAGGTTCCACGGCGCGATCACGGGGGCGCTCGTGCGCGCGACGGCGATGCCCGAAGACTACGCCGCGTCGTCGTCGGTGGCGCTCGGCGTCGTCGTCGCGATGCCCTTCTTCGTCGGTGGCGTTCGCGGCGCCCAACGCTTCGGCAACGCGGTCGCCGAAGAGGCCGTACCGATGGGCGACGGCGGCGTCGACCTCGCGCGCTCGGCGCGTCGGATGCTCGCGGTGACGTTGCAGGTCGCGGCGCTCTCGCTCGTGTGCGCCTCGCCGCTCCTCGTGGTCGCGAGGCACGTCTCCGTCGGTTGGGTGGCCGTCGGCGTCGTCGCGCTCATCGTGCTGCTCTGCGCGCTCTTCTGGGCGCGCGCGACGGACCTCGACGGACACGTCCGCGCCGTGGTGCAGGTGGTGATCGAAGCGCTCGCGTCGCAGTCTCGCAGCGGCGACGAGTCGCGCGCGCTCGCTGGCATCGACGGCATGTTCGCGGGCCTCGGAGTTCCGGTGGCGCTTCGTGTGGCGGAGGGCGCCTTCGCCGCGGGACGGACGCTCGCGGAGCTCGACCTGCGCGGGCGCAGCGGGGCGACGGTGCTGGTGCTCCAGCGCGGCGAGGCGAGGGGGCGGCCGCCGGTCGCGCACGAGTCGCTCGCGGTCAACGACGTGCTGGTGGTAGCGGGCGCGACGGAGGCCATCGAGCGGGCGCGGAGGCTCCTCGCGACGGGCGCCGTCGACGCGTGAGCGATCACCTTCGTGCCGACGCCGTCGCGCGGGAACGCGGACGCCACGGCACGGGTTCACAAGGCGCTCATGACCACCTCGACGTGCCTCGGTCGCGTCACCTTCGACGCCGCGACGCTCATGCGTGAGCATCCGCCCCGCTTCACGCCCGCCAACAAGCGCCTGGTCTTCGAGCGTGCGATGGCCCCAGGAGAGGCGCGCGGTGCCATCGCGCTCTCACGGTGGAACGAGCCCGCGCTGTCATCGCAGATGCCCGATGCGTCGCCGCGTGTGACCGCGCGCGAGGACGTCTTCGGATACGAGCCCGAGCGCGACGGCGCCGTGGCCTGGTACCTCAACTTCTCGCACACGCTCCTCTTCGTCGCGTACGGCGGACCGCTGCTCGCGCAGGACGAGCTCCAGGTGCTCGAACACCCCGCGCTCGGCTCCGTGCGTGAGGCGCTCATCACACCGCGCGAACCCGGGCTGCGCCCCGTCACCCGCGAGGATCGTCGCGCGACGCCGGTGCTCATCGCGGGCGTCGAGCGCCGCTGCGCGCTCCTGACGGACGTCGACCTCGAGGCGGGTCGTCCGCTCGGGCTCTACGGCAACCGCTTCGTGCGGGCGAGCGCCGACACGGTGCTGCGCTCGCTGCGAGTGATCGATCCGCCGACGCGGAGCAACATCGTCGCGATCGAGGCGCCACCGGGCGGTGTGGGGCGATACTCGCGCGGCGACATCGAGGGCGCGTTGCTCACCGCGCACGCGGGCTTCGCGGCGGCGCGCGCGGAGACTCGCGCGATGGCGCCGACTGCGACGGCGGTGCTACACACGGGCCATTGGGGCACCGGCGCGTACGGCGGCGATCGCGTGATGATGGCGATGGTGCAGCTCCTCGCGGCGCGCATGGCGGGCCTCGAAGACGTGGTGTTTCACACGGTCACACGCGAAGGAACTCCGCCGGTGCGCGAGGCCCTCGCTCGAATCGAGCGCATCGCGTCGACGACGCGCGAGGTCACCGCCGTGGTCGACGCCATCGAGGCGATGGCCTTCGTGTGGGGCAGCAGCGACGGGAACTGACCGACGCGCTGGGCGGCCGGTCATCCCTTCAGCCGAAATGTAGTCAAAAAAGTTCGGAGGCCCGTTCGCAACCGTTGCGATCGGGTGTTTCGAACGAAGCGAAGCGTTCGCAACCGTTGCGATCGGGTGTTTCGGTCGGAGAGAGGCGTTCGCAACCGTTGCGATCGGGTGTTTCGAACGAAGCGAAGCGTTCACAGGCGAGAGGAGCGCCCCGCAGCACGTTCAAGGTCAAGGAACCGCAAGGGCGCAAGGGTCGCCAGGGGCAACGAAGGGGGCGGCGAAAGGGGAGTGAGGTCCGGAGCCTCGCCTCCTCACGCCCTCACCCCTTGCGACCCTTGCGCCCTTGCGGCTCCTTGACCTTGAACGTGCTGCGGGGCGCTTCCCTCGCGCCTCTTCAGCCGTCGGTGGCGTCGAGGTCGATCGGTGAGCCCTCACGCAGCGAGCGCATCGCCATGAGGCCCGCCCACATCGTGCCGTAGACCTCGCTCCACGGGATGGGCCACGCTCCGCCGTTCCTGCACGCGTCGAGGAATGCCTTGAAGCCGTTGGCGTGGCCGCGGTCGCGGTCGTACTTCGCCGTCGTGAGCTTCTCGCTCCTCCACATGC
>JBPOHC010000568.1:0-2001 GCA_052035985.1 Myxococcota bacterium
CCACGACCGCCGCCGCGTCGGTGTCGCATTGGGTGCCCGTGTACCTGATCGACACGTCGGCGTTCCCCGGCACCGTCCCGGTCCCCGGCTACGTCTACGAGTTCTCTCCCGCGCCTTCCACGACCGGTGCAACGTCGCAGGGCACGCCGCCGTTCGACGTGGGCGGCGCGTGGTGGGCGCGCGTGCGCGTCGCCGACATCGACGGCGCTGCGCCGGGCGCCATCTCGGCGCTCGTCTTCGGCGGCGAGGCGTCACCGTGAGCGCCCTCGATCCAAGCGCACCGGGCCTCCCGCTCGCGATCGGCGGCGGCGGCGCCTCGCTCCCCGTCTCGGACCCCGCAGACCTCCTCTCGGGCGCGACCCCCGAGCGATTTTTCGTGACCGACGACGCAGGCAACGGCGCGGGCATCTCGTCGTCGCAGGCGGCGGCGATCATCAACGGCACGCGACGATGGGCCGCTGACGCAGACACGCTGATGCTCTGGGAGTTCAACGAGGCGTCGGGGACCATCGTCAACAGCGGTTCCCTCGGGAGCGCGGGCAACCTCACGGCGGGCGCGGGCCTCGCGCGCCGCGCGTTCAAGGCGACATGGCCGCTCGTTCGCGGCGTGCGCTGCAACGGCTCCTCCGGGAGCGACGCGAAGGGCGCGGCGGGATGTGAGCCCACGAGCGGCACGGCCGTGACCGTGTGGGCGGTGATCGTCCCCGAGGGCGGCAGCGGGAAGCGCGCGTACCTCACGCGGGATCTGCACACGCCCGGCTCGTGGGCCTCGCCGTGGATCTCGGTGATGATGTGCATCGACAGTAGCAACAACTTCACGGCCGAGATCAACGACGGCGCGGGCTACCGCGCGATCACCTACAGCCCCGGCCTCGTGACGGGCCAGTGCTACTTCGTGGGCCTCACGTACGACGGTACGACGCTCAGGCTGTACGTCGACGGGGTGCTCGTGCAGTCCGGGAGCTACTCGGGCTCCATCGACTGGGGCGACGCCGATGCGCTCTGGCACATCAGCGGCCACGACACCGACGCTGAGCGCTTCGTGGGGTCCGTGCTCCGCGCGGGCGTCGAGAACGTCGTGTGGAGCGGCAGCGAGTTCGCGAAGCGCGCTCAGTTGATCTTCGGGACGTGGGGCGCCGAATGACCCTCCACCCGCCCTCTTCACGCTGCTCGGGTTGGCGATGCTCGTCACGGGCGACCTCGTGGTGACGCCGTGAGCACAGCGCAAGACGCGATCACCGCGATCCTCGGGAGCACCGTCCTCGCGGGCGCGGTGCGCGAGGCGTGGCTCTACTTCAAGGCGAGCGCGTGGGCCTCGTTCTACGCGAAGCTGCGAGGCCTCGGCTGAGCCGCACGACTTCACCGCGGCGATGCCGCACACCACGGAGATTCCTCGATGTCTGACCGTCCCCGAATCCTGATCGTCGACGACGACAGGGCCATCACCTCTACCGTCGGCCCCCGTCTGCGCGAGCTCGCCGACGTCGACACGGCGCACACCGTCACCGAGGCGCTCGAACGCCTCGCGTCCCACACGGCCTCTTCGACGCCCGCGCGGTAGATGGTCGCGACGGGCCGCTCCCCGCCGCCGTTTGAGCCAATCTCCCAGAGCCCCGTGCCGGGGCCCCAATCGATCTCTCCGGCTGCGGAGGCAGAGCCCGCGGCCTCGCCGTCGAGCCACGGGGGGGATCGTGCCGAGCACCGAGGCGAGGTGGCCTCCGATGGAGCCCGACGTGACCTCCGCGAGAAGCAGCGCACCGGGGCCGATGGCCTGGGCGTCGTGCGTCACGAGAGCGAACTCCCATCGGCGAGCACCCACGCGGAGCCGGTCGACCAGCACGGCTTCGGGCCGCCGCTGGCGTTGGTCGCGAAAGCCATCGCGCCCGCGGGGCGGGTGAGCGCGTTGATCTCCGCGACGGTGCCCACGAAGCCCGTCGCCGCGGGGAGCCGCACGACACCGGCGCCGAGGCCCTGGAGGGTGAGGTCGACGTTGCCGCTCCC
>JBPOHC010000988.1:0-2337 GCA_052035985.1 Myxococcota bacterium
GACTGCACTACTCTCCCCGAACCGAGGAGGCGTACGTCCACTGGACGCGGGAGTTCCTCCGCTTTCACCGTCGACACCCGCGCGAGATGGGGGCCGCGGAGGTGACGGACTTCCTCAACGACCTCGCGGTACGCCGTCGCGTTGCAGCCGCCACGCAGAACCAGGCGCTGTGCGCGCTGGTCTTCCTCTACCGCAAGGTTCTCGAGCTCGAGGCTCCGACCATCGAGGGATTCGAGCGGGCGCGCCGCCCCGATCACCTTCCGACCGTCCTCTCACGCGCCGACGTGCACGCGCTGCTCGACCGCCTCGAAGCGCCCTTCCGTCTCATCGGCGAGCTGCTCTATGGCTCGGGCCTCCGCCTCGGCGAGTCTATCGCCCTCCGCGTGAAGGACATCGACTTCGAACGCCACCAGATCACCGTACGCGGCGGAAAGGGAGCGCGCGATCGCCCGGCGCTCCTGCCGACGCGCGTGAGGGAGCCCCTGCGCCTCTGGCTCGACGCCGTCGGGCGACGTCACCGCGCCGACCTCGACGCTGGCGCGGGAGAGGTCGACCTCCCCTACGCGCTCCGCAACAAGATGCCCGGCGCCGCCACCAGCCTCGCGTGGCAGTACGTCTTCCCTGCGACGCGTCCGTGCATCGACCCCGCGACCGGCCGACGTGTGCTGCATCACATCCACGAAACCGCGGTGCAGAAGGCCGTGCAGGCCGCGGCCCTCGCCGCGAAGATCGACCGCCGCGCGAGCTGCCACACGCTCCGCCACAGCTTCGCGACGCACCTCCTCGAAGCAGGGACCGACATCCGCACGATCCAGACGCTCCTCGGTCACCGCGACGTGCGAACCACCATGATCTACACCCACATCATCGATCGCGGACCGCTCGGCGTCGTCAGCCCCCTCGACCGCTGAACGGACGTCGATCCACCGAACAGACGCAGACGAAACCACCTCCCCATCCTCGGTTCACTGACCTCGTTGTCCAACGCCACTAACTTCGGCTCTTCGTCACGTTCCGTGCGGCTCGGCTATGCAGCCAGGATCCTCCGTTCGAGGAGGTCGAGTTTTGCGCGCCCGTAGCACTGTCGCTTCGGAACCTTGAGCTTGTTGACCTGCCCTTCGGTCGGTCCGTTGCTCCACGGCTCGGTGATCGCGGCCTCCACGGCCCTCATGTCCCGGCGCACCCCTGCGGCCAGCTCTCGAAGATCGCTTTGTGAGTACGCGCCCGCCGCGTCAAGCCACGGACACAGAGCGCCGATATCTCTACCTCGCAGCACTCGACCGAACATGGCCCGATCATTCACACCCAGCGCGGCGTTCACAGCATAACGCATCAGTTCGTTCGGCTACGAACTACTTCATTCGCATTCGAACGATCGACGACACATCGGTCGCCGTGAGTTCCTCGTGCTGGGGGGTCATCGCGCCAGCCGATCTCACACCCTGCACCTGACGGGGAACGCCTGGTTCTCGCGGTGATCGCGGCCCTCCCTCTACGCTTCCTCCGCTCGTTTCACGCGCGTCACACGCCCGCGGGCAGCGCAAACTTCCGCGCGGCGACGGCCTTCCACAGGTTCGACTTCATCTTGTGGGCCGTCGCCCAGCGAGCGACGATTGCGGAAGCGGCGCCTACGTCCAGCTCACGCGTCGCGGCGAGCCACTCGGCATTCTCGTCGTAGTGCGACCCGTGGGTGTTCGCCGGGTCGGGCACCAGCTTCGCCACGTTCGCCCGCCAGAACGCGACCACGAGCGGCAGAAGCGAGGGGCCTCCGAGGCGGGCGAACCAGCGACGTCGCGTCGTGCGCCAGGGGCTCTCGCGCTCGTCGTTGAACCTGCGGATGAGCTTCGCGAACGTGGGCGCCTCGCGCTTCACCGCGCCCTCGATGTCGAGGTCGAGCAGGAGCTGACCCATGGCGCGCCAGCCGAGTTCGCGAGCGCCGTCCCACATCGCGACCATGCTGTAGCCCCGCGGCTTCGGCTTCGGCGCCTTCGACATCGCGTCGATCGACTTCATCACCGCGTCGCGCAGCGCGGCCTCGCCCGGCGCACCCGCGCGCGCCGCGTCGACGAGCGCGGGGACCCACTCGCAGCCGCGCGGGAGTGCCTTCTCACGTGACGCTTCGCGTGTGCGCTCGAACTCCTCCTCACGCCAGTCGCTGTAGAGCCGCTCGCGCACCCGGACGAGTTCCGGCGCCGTTGCCACCGCGAAGGCGTCGAGCATCACCTCGCCGTCAGACACCTTGCGCAGCGCGGTGTGTTGCAGGTCGAGCGCCCACGCGAGCGATGCCTGGCCCTTCGCAGCCGCCGCGTCGCGCCAGAGCGAGCAGAGCTTCGTCAT
>JBPOHC010000407.1:0-6876 GCA_052035985.1 Myxococcota bacterium
CATGGACGCGTTCGCCCAACCAGCCCGCGACCTATCCCCGCGTCTTCCTCGATCTCGCGGGAGAGCGAGGCGTCGATCGCGACGCGGTGTTGCGACAGGCGGGCATCTCACGCGAGCGCATCGACGACCCGGCGGGGCGGCTCTCGCTCGTCGAGACGTGGCGCATTCACGAGGCCATCACCGCGCGCATCGAAGACCCGACCTTCGGCTATGAGGTCGGCTGTCGCTTTCCGCTCACCGCCCACGGCAGCCTGGGGATCGCGCTCCTGTGCGCCCCTTCGCTGCGCGAGGCGTTGGCGATCCTGGAGCGCTACTGGCACCTCCGAGGGCGCGGGGTGACGCTGCGCGCGAGCCTCCGCGACGAGGTGCTTCTCGAGCTCTCGCTCGAGGTGCCCACGCCCGACTGGCTGCGCGATCAGCTCTTCTCGTCGATGCTCGCGACGGTCTACCGCGGGCGGGTGTGGCTCTTTTCCAACGACGCTCCTGTCACGCTGCCTTCTTGACCGGGGGGTGAGTGCGGTCGTGCTCCTTGCGGAAGTGGAATCGGCAGTACTCGTCCCAGTCGCCCGACTTCATGAGGGCGCGGACCTTGAGCATCGCCTCGGCTCCTCGGGTCGTCCATCGAGCGCCGGTGATGTCCATTCGATCACGCACGAGGTGTCGACACGCCCCTTCGACGTTGCCGGTCGCGATGGGAAACCCTTCCGCCAAGGCGTTCGCGTAGTTCATCGCGAGCGCGTTGTTCTCGAAGTAGCTCGCACACTTCCTCAGCGCGACGCGCGCCGTCGTGGGAGTGCTCGGCTGCGAAGCGATCTGACGAAGCCCCGAGATCACGTACGCCACCGGGCGCGTGAGCACGCGACGGACGTACTGCGTCACCCACTCGTCCGCGGCCTTCGTCGTGCCGCCCTTGAGCGCCTTGGCCGCGTCCCACAGGTAGTGCAGCCCGTGGATCAGATCGAGCACCAGCTCGATGTAGACGTCCCGCTTGCGGGCCTCGGCCAGCACCTGCTCGCGCTGGGACACCGACCCATCGATCAGCACCACCCACACGCGCTCGTGCTTGGGATCGACGCGCTGCGCCTCGTCGAACATCTCCGCGATGGCCTCGCCCTGCGAGCGTTCCAGCGTGGCGCGCACGCGGCGATTGCGCGGTCGTGGCAGCCGGATCTCCTCGCGCGTGCGCTCGGCCTTCGGAGTGAACTGCGCCAGGATGTCGTCCGCGGTTCGCGGTTGTGGGTCCTGATCCCAGTTCATCGTCACCACCGCCATTCGATGGTCGTGCGTGTGACCCACGCGCGGCGCCATCGGGTCGCCTCGAACCGATCCGCCCGCGACGAACTCTGCCGCCGCGCGCTCGGCGGCCTGGCGCGTGTCGTCTCGCAGAGACGCGTGCACCACACGAACGCCGACCGAGTCGACCGACATCACCAGCAGCGTGCGTCGTCCGACCGTGTCGTTCACGGGTCTCGGGCGCTCCGCGTAGAACGCCTCGAAGTCCTGCGTCATGCGAACGATGATCTGCTCGCGCTGACGCTTGGGGACCTCGATCCCCATCGCGTGCAGAGAGACGCCCGTGCGGTCGAAGGACATCGTCTCGGCCTGCTCGGCGACGAAGCGTTGCACGCCGAAGGAGTACTGATGGGCGGGCATTGCCAACGCACGATCGAGGGGGATCACGGTGGCCTCGCCCTCGCACTGCCAGGCGATGCGCCCGACGCGAACGGAGCCCAACACCGTGTCGAGGTTGCGCGCGAGCCTGCGAGGTCGCGCCATCATGCTCACCGCGACAGGCGCGGGCAGCGGCTTCTCGCGCTCGGTGCGGAGGTCGAGATGGGCCTGCATCAGAAGCCTGCCCATCTCGCGCACGTCCACGAGCAGGTGCGCTTCGACGACGTCGTGGCCCGCGCTCGACTGCTCCGCCGCGCGAAGCCAAAGGCAGGTGCGCGCGAACTTCTGCGTCGCGGCGGCGAAGAGGTCATGTTCGGCGGACGGCGAGTGTGCTTCCATCTCGATCGCGGTGCTGGGGGTCGAAGGTTTGGTGGTACATCCCTCCTACCTCTGGGCCGCGCCTGTCGTCAGCCCGTCCCGAAGCGCGCGGACGCAAAAGAGCCGCACCCACCGCGGGCTGTGCTTCCTCTCCCCCGACGCGGCGGCAGACACCGAGCTCTGGGTGCCGGGCGACGAGCCCCGAGGCTTCGCCGCGTTTCGTGACCGCCTCCCGCACGTTCGCTTCGGAATGCCCCTCGCGGGCGCGCGCAGCGGCGCGGCGCTTCGCTGGCTCGATCGACCGCTCGTGACAGCGAACCCCGAGGGCCTGGCCCACGCGCTCGCCTCCTGCGAACGCGAGAGCACCCTCTGCGGAGGATCGCCCGATCGCCTCGTCTCCCGAGTGCGCGCAGCGTTGCACCTCGGAGCCCGCGGGTACGCGACGGCGGCCGCGGTCGCGAGGGCGCTTCACCTCACCCAGCGAACGCTTCGAAGACAGCTCCAGGAGCACGCGACGAGCTATCAAGCGCTGCTTCAGGAGGCTCGCCGACGCGACGCGTGTCGACTGCTCGAAAAGCCCGAGCTGTCCGTGCGCGAGATCGGCGCGGTGCTCGGCTACGACGAGCCTGCGAACTTCACGCGCGCCTTTCGCGCGTGGACGGGCACGACCCCGAGCGAATGGCGCAAGTCGCACGGCGGGTGACTACCGCGACGAGCGCGGACGTGCGTTCTGAGCACCGTCGACGTCTGCTACGGCGAGGTCCGCTCGCTGCTCTCAGACCGCACGCCGCCGTCGGTGTGGGCGACGCTCACGCCGCCGACGCTGGTCGTACGGGGCGAGCGATCACCGCTGGCCGCGCGTCGCGTGGCCGAAACGTTGGCAGCGTGCATCCGAGGCGCGACACTTCGCGACGTTCCCGGCGCACGACAGATGGCGCCGATCACGCACGAGTTCGAGGTGAGCGCGATGATCACCGAGCACATCGCCGCGCACTGACGTCTGCCTACCACTACAGTCCCAGAGCGAGCGGCGAACGTGCCGGGCACGCGAACAATCGCCCCAAAGAACCGGCGGCGGTCACGACGCCGGGGGCGATCTCGAGACGTCGCCCCGGCGTCACGGCCGCCGGTTTGTTGTGAGCCACGATCAACGTAAAGAACCGGCGGCGGTAACGACGCCGGGGAGCGATCTCAGCACGACGCCCCGGCGTCCTTACGGCCGCCGGTTCCTGCTGCTCCACCAACACCAATCTGGGACAGTCGTGGTAGCGCAACGCCCGGGGACGGTCGTCGCTCTGAGCGACGCGCGTGGTATCGTCGGCGGCGACATGAGCGAGCCGGCCTGGGACATCGCGAAGCTCTTTCCTGCGCAGGGAGCATGGAGCGAAGACGAGTACCTCGACCTCGCGGCGAAGCACCGACGCGTCGAGTTCGACGACGGCGTCATCGAGGTACTGCCCGTGCCCACGCGGACGCACCAGAGCGTGTTGAAGTTCCTGCTGCTCGTGTTCGACGCGAACGCGAGGGCGACCGGCGGTCGCGTGAGCTTCGCGGGGACGCGCCTGAAGCTCCCGGGAAACAAGTACCGTGAGCCCGATCTGCTCGTCGCGACGCGCGAGCACGCGCACTTCGAAGGCGAGGAGTGCTGGACGGGCGCCGATCTCATCGCCGAGGTCGTCAGTCCGAGCGCCGACGACCACGAGCGTGACTACGTGAAGAAGCGCGCGGAGTACGCCCGCGGCGGAGTCACGGAGTACTGGGTGGTCGACCCCGACGCGCAGCGGGTGCTTGTGCTGGCGCTCCGTGAGGGGCGCTACGTCGAGCACGCGACGTGGAGCGTCGGAGACCTGGCGCGCCCGGTGACGATCGCGGGCGTCGAGGTCGACATCGGCGCGATGTTCGCGACCGCGTCGCACGGCGCTTGAAGCGCCCGGCGGTGACGCGACCCGCGATCACGCCGTGACGGAGACGACGATCTTTCCGCGGGCGCGTCCTTCGATGCTCTTGCGGTGCGCGTCGGCGAGGCGGTCGAGGGGAAACACCTCGTCGATCTGCACGCGAAGCCGCTTCGCCTCGTAGTGGCCCGCCATCCACGCGAGCCCTTCGGCGTCGGGGTGCATCATCACGGCCCGCACGCGCGGTCCGATCCCGAGGGAGCTCGTGAGCTGTCGGAGGATCACCGCGGGACCCGGCATGCAGCACACGAAGGCGCCGCCCTTCTTGAGCCACGGGGTGAAGCGCGAGGGGCTCTCTCCGCCCACGCAGTCGAGGATGATGTCGAAGTCGCCGCCCTCGTTGAAGGTCTTGGTCTTCGTGTAGTCGATCACCGCGTCGGCGCCGAGGGAGCGCACGAGCTCGGTGTTGCGTCCCGACGAGACGCCTGTGACGTGAGCGCCCGCGCACTTCGCGATCTGCACGCCGAAGTGACCGACGCCGCCCGAGGCTCCCACGACGAGCACGCGGAGCCCGCTCGCGCCCGAGAGGGGCATCTTCGCGTCGTCGCGCAGCCCCTGGAGCGCCGTGAGTCCCGCGAGGGGAATGGCGGCGCCGTCGTTCCATGACATCGCGTCGGGCATCTTCGCGGCGGCGGAGGCGTCGAAGGCGACGCGCTCGGCGGAGCATCCTCCGCGGCGTCCGGGAATGCGCGCGAAGACGCGGTCGCCGACCTTGAACGACCCGGCGGCGTGTTCGACGGTTCCCGCGACGTCGTGGCCGGGCACGTAGGGAAGGCCCGGCTTCATGAGGTTCATCGGAAACTCCCCCTGCGCGAGCTTCCAGTCGACGGGGTTGACGCTGGTGGCGTGCACCTTCACGACGAGCTGACCGGGGGCGGGTGTAGGATCGGGCGCGTCGGCGATCTCGATGTTGTCGGGCGATCCGTAGGCGCGATAGCGGGCGGTCTTCACGATGTCCTCGCGACGCGGTGTCGCACGGCGTGCCGCGGCCGCGCAACGGCGCAGATCCTCCGGCCACGGCGCTTCAGTCTCCGCCAGAACGTCCGCAATCCCCGGGGCAAACCGGAGTGCGTAAGCACTCCAGGCACGTCACACGCGGCCATCACAGGCACGGCGGGCGCGTCGACGGTGGGGGCGCGCCGCGACGTCGAAACGGAGGGCGACGTGCGGCCTGGAGTGCTTACGCACTCCGGTGTGCCCCCGGGACTGCGGAGGTGTGCGCGGAGGCTGATACGTGGTTCTGGATGGTGCGGGAGGTCGTCGGAGCCAATGCGCGGGAGAACTCGCAGACATGGCGGAGTGTTCGAAAGGTCAGTGCGACTGAGTTTGACCATATGACGGAGAGTCAAAAAGTCATCGCGAGTGACTTCTTCGACATGGCATAGAGTCAAAAAGTCATCGCAACTGAGTTTGACCATATGCCGGATAGTCTAAAACTCAGTGCGACTGACTCCGACGACATGGCGGATAGTCCAAAACTCATTGGCACTGAGTCTCTCGACCCGGCGGCGCATCGAGGAGGCGTTCTGCTGTGATGTCTGCGACGCTGCGTCGACGTGTGCTCGGGTGGTTGGGAGTGGGCGCGGTGCTCGCGATGGCCTGGGCGATCTGGCCGTCAGGGCGCGACGTGACCGACGGACGCCACGACCGTGGACGCAACGCAATATGGCTCCAGCACGGTTGGCTCGGGCATGACGGGTGGTTCGCGAGAAACCACCGTGACCCGTCGCGCTTTCGATCGGAGGCGGCCGTGCGGGCGCTCGCCGCGAGGCTGCACGCGCATGGAATCACGGATGTGTTTCCGCACCTGTGTCCGGTGGGCGGAGACGGCGGGCCGGAGCCGGTGGACGACGCCCAGGTCGAGCGCTTTCTCGACGGGACGCCCGGGATTCGCGTGATGCCGTGGATCGGTGGAGTGCTCGATCGCCATGTGTTTCCCGACGACGCCGCGTTTCGAAGGCGCTTCGTGGGGAAGGTGCGGGCGCTGTTGGAGGCGCATCCGAGGCTGGCGGGCGTTCACCTCAACGTCGAGCCGTGGCCCTCTGGTCATGCGGGAATGCTCACGCTCCTCAGGGAGCTTCGGGCGTCGCTTCCGTCGGGGGCCGTGTTGTCGGTGGCGGCGTACCCTCCGCCGACGCGGTGGCAACCCGACGCGGAGATCCATTGGGAGCTCGGGTATCTCTCCAGGGTCGCGCAGGCGAGCGATCAGCTCGCGGTGATGATGTACGACACGGGGATCGTGATTCCCAAGGCGTATGAGGCGTTGATGGCGCGCTGGACGGGCGAGCTGCTCACGGCGACGCGAGGCCGCGCGCTGCTGCTCGGGCTTCCTGCGTACACCGATGAGGGCGTGGGGTGGCACCGCCCGTGGGTCGAGGATCTCGGGCATGCGCTGCGGGGTGTTCACGCGGGGCTGCCCGAGGCGCTGCCGCCGCAGTATCAGGGCGTCGCCGTGTATGCGGAGTGGGAGATGGACGAGGGGGAGTGGGCGGAGCTGAGGGCGCGGTATTTGAGGCGGCGGTAGGGGGAAGGGGCGGGGCGAGGGGAGGAAAAAGCGCTTGCGGAATTGCGCGTTAGGGTGTTACAGAAACGCGGTCGAACTACGGCGATCCGCGGAATAGGGTGTCGGAGGGACGTTCGGGTGCTACGCAGAAGCGGGCTACGGCGCGAGTGGGGGCGGATCGGCCGCAGCGGGTCACTTCAGAGTTGGGCATCGGCGGCGAGCGACGGGCTTCGACGAGCAAGGCGCAGGCCACGAATCGATGAGTTGCGTGCGTCGAGTGGCAGTGAACTACAGCTGCGACAGCCCACAGGCAACGAGCAACAACAGCGAAACAAATTAAGTTCAACACGAGATTGAGAGAAGACAATGAACTTCGATCAGGACCCGGCTGGTGCGATCTTGATGTTTGCGGCACTTCTCAAGGGTGGC
>JBPOHC010000550.1:0-7899 GCA_052035985.1 Myxococcota bacterium
GCGCTCTCCGCGACGGAGCGTGACGCTCGCGCCGTCGAGCGAGAGCTGGTCGAGCTCCATGCGCGCGGCCGTCGTCGCGTCGAAGCGCAGCGTGCGCGTCGAGCCGCTGTGCGCGATCGCGTAGCCCGTGTGATCCGCGCTGCGCGTCGTCTCTGCGGTCCACGAGAGCAGCGGAGCGCCGCGCAGCGAGAGCGTGACCGAGGCGTCGAAGGGCGTCGTCGCGAAGCCCACGTCGGGCGGGAGCGACGCGTCGGTGAGCGCGCGCAACGTCACCACGTCGAGCGTTCCGCCGCCGTCGATCGCGGCGTGGCAGGTCTCCGTCGACACGCGTCGCAGCCGCACGAACACGTCGCGCGGGAGCGGCCACGCGGCCGACTCGTCGGTGTGCGCGCGGGCGCCGGGTTCGAGCGTGCGCACCTGCTTGAGCACCAGTCTCGCGGGGCGTCGCGCGCCATCGCGCATCGCGGGCCACCCCTCGGCCATGTCGTGGAACTCGAAATCCAACGTGAGCGAGCGCGCGCGCTGCGGGGCCGTGCGGGACTCGTTTTCGCGCGCGATCCAGCGGTGCGCGACGGCCGCGGTGTCTTCGAATAGCCCTCGCAGCGCGTCGTCGGTGAGCAGCGCGCGATCGGCCGCCAGCGTCGAGCGTCGCTCTCGCTCGATGCGCAGCACGCCCGCGCTCGAACGGATCACGCGCACCACCTCGGGGAGCACCGCGGGGTCGGGGTTGGCGACGCTCTGATCGCCCGCCTGCACGTTGATCTCGAGGCGCTCGGCGTCGCTCCCTCCCGGCGCGAGGATGCCGAAGGTGCACACGCCCGTGGCGCGCTCGAGCGGATCGTCGAAGCGGGGATGCGCGAGCACGGCCATCGCGGCCGAGAGGTGATCGAGGCGCTCGGTGCGGCGCTCTTCGAAGGCTTCGAAGGCCCAGAACGAGCCCCACACGCGTGCGATCGCGCGGGCGATGGTCTTCTCGCGGTCTCCCCCGGTGCGCGTGTCGGCGTCGAGGTAACCCGTGAACGACTCGTACAGGCCCGCGCCGTTGAAGCCCTCGATGTCCTCGGCGTTCGACGACGAGCGGAAGCGAACTCCCTGGCTCGTCGCGAGCGTCGCGTAGGCCGCGCGCAGCGACGCGTCGATCTGCGAGAGCGTCGCCGGAGCGATGGGCGTCGACTCGACGAGGCCGCGGATTCCGCCTGCGCGCGCGAGCGATCCGAGCGGCGTGTTCGCGCCGTGCGTGCGGAGAAAGTCCGCGAGAAAGGCCGCGTCGGCGGGCGTCGTGTGGCGCGCGCGAAACGCCGCTTCGCCCTGCAACACGATGAGCCGCACGCGAGCGTCGCGGGCGAAGTCCTCGTGCGTGATCGCGGCCTCGATGCGCGGACGCAGCGGCGCGACGTGCTCGACGTACGCGCGCACGGTGATGGCCTGCGGGCGATCGGGCGCCTCGACGCCGGGCTCTGCGAGCAGCGAGATCATCCCCGCGCACTTGCCGCCGATGGAGGTCGTGAGCGAAGGGACCTCGCGGGGCGTGCGCGACGCGAGGTCGATCACGTAGGGCATCGACGCGGTGGGCGGCGTGACGACGGCGCGCGCGGGGCGCGAGAGGAGCGTCCCGTAGCGTTGGAACTGGGCCTCGGTGATGGGCGCGAGCACGACGCGGTCGGGCGACTCGGCGAAGAGCACCACGGGGGCGTAGCCGCGTTCGAGCTGTCCCACGGTGGCGTCATCGAGCACGCCCGAGAGAAAGGCGTTGGGGATTCCGCGGTTGCGCGCGAGGAGGTTCACGTGCGCGAGCGGCGTCTGCGGAATGGCCGTGATGACGCCCGAGCACGGCGGGAGGAGGTCGGGCGTTCCTTCGAAGACGAGGATGTCGTCGGCGGTGGTGTTGTCGGGCACGCGTCCGCCGCGGACGACGCGCAGACGCCCCGCCGCGACGCCGTCGCTGTAGACCTCGCGCGCGCCGGGGACCACGAAATCGCGGTACCTCAAGAGCCGATCCCAATACGCGAGGTGCTCGCCCTCCATGCGCGCGGCGAGGGCCTCCTGCTCGACGGAGCGTACGAGGAAGCGCAGGTCGCGCGCGATCTCGGGCGGCAGCCGCGGCGCGAGCGATTCGAAGAACACCACGAGCTGCGGGTGCGTGACGGCGTCGCCGTACTCGAGCTCGAAGGCCCACCGCACGGGCGCGTCTCCGCGCGGGGGAATGCGCACGAGCGAGCCGAGCCCGTAGAGCCGCGACGCGCCGAACGATCGCTCGTAGAAGCGCGGCGAGTAGAGCCGGTCTTCGATGAAGCGCAGGTCGAGCGGGAGCCACGTCTGCGCGCGCGCCCACTGCGAGATGTCGCTTACGGTCGCGAACGAGAGCCCGCGCACCGGGTCGACGTCGTCACCCGCCACGCGCGCCCCGTTGAGCAAACGGAACCAGTACCACTCGTCGTGGAGGCGATAGAAGTTGCCGTCGTAGATGCGCAGGTCGCGCGATGGGGGATCGTCGAACGAGGTGATGATGAACTTGGTGGTCGACGTGCCGAAGGCCGAGCGCGAGAACGCGTCGAAGTCACGCGTCGCGGTGAGGCGCGCGACGGTGTGATCTTGAATCAGCACGTTGGGATCGCCGCACCCCGCTACGAGTGCCGCGACGGCACACGCGGGCGCGAATCGCCACACGGACAGGGCGCGCGGGGCACGGCGAGGCGGAGGCTTCATGCGCAGCTCAGGGTCCCGGAGATCTGGCAGGTGAGGGTCGATGTCTGCGTGCCCGACGAAAAGGTGATGACCTCGGGCGCGCCGAAGCTTCCTCCCGAGACGCGAATCGTGAGGCCGGGGATGACGTCTTCGTAGGTGGTCGCGCCGCCGCCGAGCACGACGCCCGTGACCGTGCGCGCGGAGGTCGACGGCACTGCGGTCGTCGTGACGGCGCGGAACATGACCGGGTCCCACACGAAGCGAAGGGTCACCGATTGCCCTGGATAACAGGCGCTTCCGCTGGTGGTCTGGGTGAGCTCGATGAGCACCGTGTTGTCGCGGTCGACGCGCACCACGGTCGAGACCGAGGTGGACTGCGGCGCGAGCGCGGCGCGGTCGCTGCTGCCTCCGAAGAAGCTCGATCCGCCGCCGCCACAGTCATCACCGCAGCCCGCGAGAGCCCACGCGCACACGATCGCGAACATCACCCGTTGGAGCATCACACCACCTCGTATCACGGTGTGAGCAAGGGAGGTGCCGCGACGCGCGGAGAGACTTGTCGGGGGCTAGCGGCGAACGAGGCCGAGGGCCTGGTCGAGCACGGGCGCGACCTGTTCGATCGCGTCGGGGTCGACGGTGGCGACGACGCCCGCGGCCTGCCAGCGGTGCTTCTGCGCCGAGTCTCCGCCCACGGTGACGACGCGCGTGTAGCGGGTGTCGGGGTGACGGAGCACGGCCTCGAGCCAGCGCTGATCGTCGACGCGCTGCGCGGGGAGAGACACCACCGCGGCGTCGATGAGACCGGCGCCCGCGGAGAGCATCCCGAGCTCGGCGAGGCCCGCGACGGCGTCGGGTTGAACCACCACGTCGTAGCGCGACGCGAGCAGGCCCTGGAGGCGTTCGAGGCGCTCGGGCGACGCGGCCACGACCATCACCTTGGGCCGCGCGGGCGCGAGGTCGGCGGGCACCTGCATGTTGTATCGCCGCAGGAACGACAGCAGCGAGCGGCGGCGGAAGCGGAGGTGACGACCGGGCGTGCGGAAGGCTTCCATGTCGCCCTTCTCGACCCAGTTGTGCACGGTCTTGAGGTCGACGTCCCAGATGCTCGCGACCTGCGAGGCGACGAAGATGGGCTCCTTGGGCGCGATGGGGACGCGCCTCCTGGGCTTGCCGAGGCGCGCGTGCACGCGGCGCTCGTTGACGCGAGAGACCAGCGCGGCGGCCTGAAAATCGAGGATCTCGCCGAGGGTGCCCACGCGCGACCGCGAGACCGCCGCGACGACGCCGGGCTCGCTCGCCGACGACGCGGGTCCGTCGTCGGGGGTGATGAGCACGAAGTGAGGGGGGTCGTCGCCCACGCGCTCGCGGGCCGCGTTGATCCACGCGCGCGCTTCGAATCCCGGCATCGGGAGCGAGAGCACCGCGAGGTCGGGAGGCGCGCCCGCGCCCGTGCGTTCGCCGAGCGAGATGAGGGCCGCGTAGGGGTCGTCCCAGAGGTGGAGGTAGTACCGCGCGGTGGACCAGAGCCCGAGCACGGGGTCGCCCGTCGTCGCGTTGCCCGGGCTCGACGGCGAGGTCGGATCCTCGGCGGCCTCTTCGCCCGGACGCACCAGCGAGAGCGCGCGGACGAGCTTCTTTCGCGCCGCGGCGTCGGGCTCGACGACGAGCACGTGCGGTCGATCTTGGAGCAGCTCATCAGGGATCGGATAGCCCCAGCGAGAGAGGAAGCGCAGCACCGCGGAGTGACGGAAGCGCAGGTGCCCTCCCTGCGTGCGGAAGCTCTCGAGCTCGGCGGGGTCTTCGGTGCTCTCGTGTCGGTCGCACCAGTTGTGAATGGTCTTCAGGTCGACGTCACAAATCGACGCGAGCTGAGAGGCCAGGTACACGGGCTCGTTGAGAGAGAGCTCGCCTCCGGCCGCCCGCTTCGCGGGGTTCTTCGAATTCTCACGGGTGTTCATGGTCGCGCGCTCATGGGCTCAGTGCTCCGTCGACGGCGATGCGATCACCGCGCACGACCACCACCAAATTGCGGGTCCCGCGCGGCTGGTTCGAGGCTTCGCGACGGGAAACTAACGCGATCGGTGAAATGCGGAAGCGCCCTTTCGCAACGATGGAGAAAGCACCGACGGAGGCGCGCGGAGCTTCTTCAGGGCTTCGGCGTCCACGCGCCGTCGTCGTAGCGAAAGTGCGTCGCGAGCTCGCGGCCGTCGTGGCTCTTCGCCGCGGGGCACACCACGCAGGGCGCTCCGTCTTCGAGCACCACGTCGGGCTCAACGGGCTCGATGTGTTTCGGCGCGCGCGCGATGACCTCGTCGACGGTGCGCGCGTCACGGATGGACTCGAGCGTCCGCCACGTCGGCGGCGCGATGACGATCTCGCGTCGCGCGGCGCGCGATAGAGCTTCGTCGGCGGTGAGCCACGCGCTGTCGACTGTCTCGCTTCCGTCGTGCATGGCGCTGTCGTGGCGATGCTCCGCGCGCACGACGAAGAAGCGCGCGTCGAAGCGCTTCGTCTCGGCGCGCGGCGTGATCCATCGCGCGAAGGGGACGAGCGATCGCGTCGCGAGGGTGATGTCGTGCGCTGCTAGGAGCGGTCCGATGGGCGGCGCGCCGCGCGGTGCGAGCGTCGCGCGCAGCGTCGCTGTGACCTCGGCGGACACGGGCTTCGTCGCGAGGAGGATGCCCGACTCTTCGAGGCACTCTCGCAGCGCCGCGACGTGGAGCCCGAGCGCGCGCGCGGGATCGCTCTCGAAGAGCCGCCGCGCGGCTTCGTCGGCGGTGAGGTCGCAGGGCACCGACGCGTCGCGGTCGCCGTCGTCGAGGCGTCCGCCGGGGAACACGAACGCTCCGCCCATGAAGTTGGCGCCCGCGTTGCGCTTCACGAAGAAGACCTCGGGGCCGCTGTCGCCCTCGCGGAGCACGAGCACGGTGGCCGCGTCGCGCGGCGTGACGGCCTCGCCCTGAAACGAGAACTCGACGGTCATGACCCGAGGGAGGCGAGCATGCCTTCGAGCTCGCCGAGGCTGTGCGAGTCGCGCGCGGAGCGGGCCGCGGCGATGCCGTCTTCGAGTCGCGCGCGGGCGTCGTCGAGGCGCGTGAGCGATTGGAGCACCTGCGCGGCCATGAGGTACTGCGGCACGTACGCGGGGAAGCGCGCGCGGAGGTTTTCGAACGCTGCGACGGCGTCGTCGAGGCGACCGCGCGCGCGGAGCTCCTGCGCGAGGCAGTAGTACGGAAAGGGATCGTTGGGAGACTTCGAGACGAGCGTCTCGAGCATGACGAGGCGGTCGGGGGGCATCGCGGCGGTCACTCCTCGAGGACGCCGATGTACGGGAGGTTCCGGTACTTCTCGGCGTAGTCGAGACCATATCCCACGACGAAGCGGTCTTCGATGGTGAAGCCCAGGTAGTCGATGGGGATCTTCACGCGCGAGCGCGCGGGCTTGTGCAGCAGGGAGCAGAGCTTGACCGAGCGCGGGTGCCGCGTGGCGAGGTTCTCGAGCAGGTAGCGCATCGAGAGGCCCGTATCGACGATGTCTTCGACGACGAGCACATCGCGCCCGGTGACGGGCTGCGTGAGGTCATAGGTGATCTGCACGACGCCCGACGACTCCGTGCCCGCGCCGTACGAGCGCAGCCCGAGGAACTCCACCGACAGGTCGACGGCGATGTTCCGAATGAGGTCCGCGGCGAAGAGGAAGCTCCCCTTGAGAATGGGCACCACGACGAGGTCATCGGCGTTGGCGTAGTCGCGGGTGATCTCCTCGCCGAGCGCCTTGACGCGCGCCTGGAGGGTCTCGGTCGATAGGAGGACGTTGGGCTGCTTCATGCGCCCGATGATTACCCGCGTCGGCCCGACACACCTAGAAAACCGCGGCGCGTAAGCGCCGAAGGCCGACGCTTACGCTTCAGCGCCCGAAGCGCTCGCCGTCACGCGCTTCAGCGCGCGCGAACCTTGAGCGTGCGGCCCACGTCGTCGAGCATCCCGCGGAGGGTGTCGTAGTCGGGGTGCTTGAGGCGCACCCACGCGTTGGCCATGTAGCCCGCCTCGACGGGCTGCGTGGGCGTGCCGGGCGAGGGGAGGTGCCAGTCGACGAGGTTGTTGCTGTAGCGCTCGCGCACGGTGTCGAGGCCGTCGTAGTGCGAGATGCGCCCGTCGCGGTCGGGCCTGAGCGCGATGACGCCCGCGGCCTGGCGGCGCGAGAGCGTCTGCGAGGGGCGCCCGTGCACGATGGCCATGGCCCACTCGCGGTAGATGTCGATGTCGTTGCCGACGGCGTAGAGGTCCCACGCGCGCACGCCGGGAGGGCGGCAGCCGATCTCGCTGAACTTGAGCCCCTTGGGGCCGAAGAACCACTCCATGTGCGTGGCTGAGGTGCCGATGCCGAGGGCCTCGATCACCCTGCGCCCGAGGGCCTTGAGCTCTTTGTATCCGTCGGCCTGGTCGACGCGGTTGGTGGCGATGAACTGCGGCGAGATCCACCGCGTGCGCATGGCCTCGAGCACGTTGGGGTAGTAGTGGCTCACGAACTCGTGGGCCACGCGGCCGTCGATGGAGATCGTGTCGTAGAAGCCCTCGTGGCCCTCGATGAACTCCTCGATGGCCACGCTCGCGCCGCGGTCGACGCCGCACGAGGTGAGGGCCGCGTCGAGCTCGCGGTCGTCGGTGACCTTGTGGGTGCCCGATGCGCCCGCGGCGTCGCGGGGCTTGACGATGAGGGGGTATCCCACGCGCGCGGCGAAGTCCTTGATCTCGGCGCGGTCGCCGCTGCCGATGGACTGCGCGCAGGGGATGCCCGCGTCGCGCAGGGCGTCTTTCATCGAGGGCTTGTCGCGGCAGAGGAAGGTCGTTCGCACGCTGGTGCCCGCGATGCCGCAGCGCTCGCGCACGGTGGCGGCGGAGAGCACGTGGGCCTCGACGACGGCCTCGAGGCGGTCGAAGCGCACGAGGGGCTCGAGCTTCTTCACGGCGCGCTCGACCTGATCGGCGTCGGTCACGTTGCCGACCTGCTCGTAGTGCGCGAGCCACTGGCGGAGCTCGTCGTCGAGGCTCTCCTTGGGGCGCTCTCCGATGCCCGTGACGCGGGCGCCGACGGCGTGGAGCGCGCGCACGAACTCGCGCTGATTGGCGGGGAAGCAGGGCTCGAGGAAGGCGACGTCGACGGGCATCGCGGCGATGCTACCCCCGCGGGCCGCGCGAAATCACCTGTCTTTGC
>JBPOHC010000231.1:0-1807 GCA_052035985.1 Myxococcota bacterium
GCAGCGCGCGGCGTTGGGCTCGTGCGGAGCGAGGGCGTCTCGTCCGCGGGGTGGTGTTACCGCCCGCGGAGAGGCGCCGTCTGGACGCTGTCGTCAGGGCGATCCGTCGACTCGAACCCGGGCGTGCTTCGAACCGCGACTCAGTCTTGCGCGAGATCATGTCTCGCGGAGCGACGACCTTGCGTACCGAGGCTCCGACCCCCACGGGTGCGATCGTGATTGAGCCGATGGCGTCGATCATCCGGCTCCCACACCTCTGGATGCGCCGCATCGTGGGTCAGGCGCGCCTCGCCATCGTCCCGCGTAGACCCTTTCGGACGGTACCCCGACGGACGCGACGTCGTCGGTCGCCACGTCGCCGTCGCCTCGCGCCTTCTCGCGCCTCGCCAGAGGAAGGCCCAGCGAGGGATGGCGAGCAGGCGCCAGCCCGCCCACATGATCGTGCTCTGGGGGGCGTGTCGTGACCGTGCCCTCCGACCGAGCGGAGTCTTCGCGCGCATACGCTGCGAGCCTCTGCGCGACCTGCGGCGGAGTCGAGGCGCACGTCGCCATCACCATCGATGGCGCCTTGATGCCTCTGTGTGCTCTCTGCGGCGCGCACCTTCGTGCCCTCGTTGCAGCGCTGACAGACGCCGAGAAGCGCCCGAGGGTGCTCCCGCAGACGATGGCCTGGCTGGGCACGTTGCTCGCGCATCAGCACGCACCCGCGATCGCGCTCGCTGAAGCTCCGCGAGAGCGTCTGGCGCCGCACGCGCCGACCGTCGCGCCACGGATGCTGATGACGACCCGTGAGGCGGCGTCTCACTGTGGCTACCGGTCGACGAGTGCGATTCGAAAGGCTGTCGAGCGAGGTCTACTCGTGCCCGCCGGGCGTCGTGGTGGCCGCGGTTCGTTTGTGTTTCGCGTGGAGGATCTCGACGCGTACCTCGCTGGAGGGGCGCGTGATACGGTGGCCACCGGACGATCGGTCGTGCCTCCGCATGGAGGCGATGATGAGCGACGACCCGAAGTGGGTACGCCGATGGAACAGCTGGATCGCGCCGAAGCCCGCGAGGCCGGGTGTGTGGCGCAGACGGGACGGTGGATGCCTGGTGCGGGCGCGGGTGCGCGACCCGAAGACGGGCAAGATGCGCGAGGTGAGGATGGTGCTGCCCGAGGCCGACGCGCTCGGCGCACACCTCACGCTGCTCGAGGAGATCAATCGCATCCGGTCGGGAGCGCCTCTCCCGCCGGCCTCGCCGACGGCCGCTCCGCAGGAGCTCGCACCGTCGACGAACAACGCCATGTCGGTCGTGACGGCGAGCGCTCCGCTCCCGCTGCGGTCGACCCTGCCTTGCTTCGGAGACTTCGCCGTGTCGCTCCTTGAGCGCAAGATCATCGAGGGGACGATTCGCTCGGCGAAGAACATCCGCACGTGGCGCGACACGCTCGAGAAGCACCTGCTGCCGACCCTGCAGCACGAGCCGATCGACATGTCGCGCAAGACCATCCTCGCGTGGAAGCTCGAGGTCGCGAAGCTCGTGAAGGCGGGCCGCTACTCGCCCAACACGGCGAACAACTGGCTCGTCCTGCTCGGCGTGATCGTGCGCGACGCGTGGGACGAGTTCGAAATCGATCGACGCTGCCCCATCGACGGCGTCGACAAGTTCGACGCGCGAGAGCACGAGACCTACACCGAGGAGGAGCCCAACTCGCTGACGGCGACGGAGGTGCCGCGCTTCCTCGCGACGATGCGGAGGCTGTATCCGCAGCATTTCGCGATGACCGCGCTCGGGTTCGCGACGGGGCTGCGTCCCTCGTCGATGCG
>JBPOHC010000517.1:0-16717 GCA_052035985.1 Myxococcota bacterium
CCTCACACGAGCTGACGCTCCGCGAGGGCGCGCGCGAGGAGGCTCACCGCGAGGTCGGTCTCGGCCACGTTGCTCGTGATCGCGCCGCGGCGCTCGCCCTCGTCGAACACGCTCGCGTACGAGCTCCGGCGGCGGGGCGCGCTCGCGAGGCGCTCGTCGTGGCGCGCGTCGGGCGCACGTTCACGGAGCGCCGCGATCACGGACTCGAATCCCTCGCGCGTCACGGCGCCGCCGGCCCCCGGGAGGCGCAGCCCGTCGCGCGTGAGTCGCAGCGTGGGAGCGCCCTCGGGCACGAGGTAGAGCGCGCGCTGCTGCGCCCGCTCGTAGCGCGTGTGGGCGACCTTCATGAGCATCGGCGTCGAGCGACCGGCGCGGGAGGCGGTCACGGGCTCGAGGGCTTCCTTCGCGCGCTCGATGACCAGCGTCGCGACGAGCACGGCGCGGAGCGAGGCGTACGCGACGCGGCGACCCGAGGGCCACACCTCGACGCCCGCGTCACCGAGCGTGAGCACGGCGTCTCCCGCGGGCGACCACGCGCGGGCCTCCGCGACGTCGCAGCCCACGGCGCCGAAGCCCTCGGCCCGCAGCGACTCCACGGTGCGCGCGGCCTCGTCGGGCGCGTTGGTGCGAGCGACGATCCACGGGGCCTCTCCCGCGAGGCGCATGCGCACGTCGAGGCGCGTGACGCCGAGCAGCGCCGCGAGCGCGGGGAGCGCGTGCTCTGTCGTGTGCGACGCGTCGGCGGGCGCCACGCGGTAGCCGCCCGATGCGCCGAGCGAGGGGAGGCGCGTGATGGCGACGGCGTGGGGCATCGTCGCGGGCGATCGTAGGCGATGTCGGGCGCGGTCGGCGATCGCGCGACCTCTCCGCTTGCGCTCTCCGGGCGACAGCGTGTACCGCATCGCCCCCGTGAAGCTCCTCCGCCTCGCGCTCCTCGGCGCGCTCGTTTTCACCGGCTGCGATGACCCCGCGTCGACCCCCGCGACGCGCGACGCGGCCTCCGATGTGTCCGCCACCGACGTCGTCACCGACGCCGCGCCCGCGGGCCCCCTCAGCGACGCCGCAGGGACCTACGCGCTCACCACCGAGCACATCACCGCCGCGGGACTCGACCGCACCTTCACCCTCGCCGCCCCGACGGCGCCCTGCGGATCGCTCTCGCTCGTCGTCGTCTTTCACGGCGACGGCGGCGCGGCTGGGCGCACGCAGCACTTTCTCCACCTCGAAGACACCACCCTCGGGCGCGCCGTCGTGGTGTACCCCGACGGGCTCCCCATCGCGGGCTCTCCCACGGGCTCAGCGACCACGTGGGACACCTCGACCGCGACCGATCGCAACCGCGACGTCGCCCTCTTCGACGCCATCGTCACGGCGATGCGCGCGCGCTTCACGATCGACGCGCGGCGCGTCTTCGCCACGGGGCTGAGCCGCGGCGCGTACTTCACCAACCAGCTCGGATGCGTGCGCGGCGACGTGCTCCGCGCCATCGCGCCCAACTCGGGCGGAGGCCCCTCCGCCAGCGCTGGCTCCGACGCGGGAAGCGTCTCGTACGAGGGCGTCACGCTCACCGACTGCCCCACGCCGGCGGTCTCTGCGATGGTCATTCACGGCGACGCAGACACGACCGTCGCGCCCTCCGAGGGCGAGCGCTCGCGGCTCCACTGGGAGCGCTTCAACGGATGCACCACCATGCGAGCGCCCGAGGCTCCGTCGCCCTGCGAAGCGTCGAGCGGGTGCCGCAGCGGACAGCGCGTGTTGTGGTGCCTCGTGCCCGACCTCGGTCACCTGTACTGGCCCGCGTTCCGCGAGTCGGTGTGGGGCTTCTTCGACGCGATGCGCTGAGAGGGTGTCGGTTCAGGGCGCCTCGCGCAGCCGACCGAACACCTTGAGCAGCAGCGAGAAGAGCTGCGCGGCCTCGCGCTCGTCGAGGTCGTCGAAGACCTTCAAGACCTCCGCGAGGTCGCCCGGGTCGCGGCGCGCCCAGTAGCGCTTGTTCTTCGCCGTGGTGCGGAGCCGTCGCACGCGGCGGTCGTCGGCGTCGGCCTCGACGCGGAGGAGCCCCTTGCGCTCCAGCACGGCGATGAGCTGGCGCACGTTCTGGTGGCTCGTGCCGAGCATCTCGGCGGCCTCCCCCTGCGGGGGCGCGCCGCACTCCCGCACGACGCTCAGGAGCGCCGCCTGCTGCGTCGTGATCCCGTCGTCGGCGTACATGCGATCGAGCGCGTTCCGCAGGTGCTGCGCCGTCATCAGCAGCATGCGCAGCGTGCGGACCCGCGTCGCGCGGTCGGCGCCCAGCTGAGCCGCCTCCTCGTCGCTCAAGCCGAAGGTCGGAGGGGGCTCGTCGGTGCGTCGGTCGCCGCTGCTGGACATCTATGTAATATATTACCTATACTCCGCGACGCGATGATCGTTCTGCTCCCGCACGTCGGATTTCTGTCAGAGACGTCGCGGATGATCGCCATCTACGAGGCGCTTCGCGCGCGCGGCGTCGACGCCTGCGTGGCGACGCACGGCGGCACCTGGGAGGAGACGCTCCGCGCCTCGGGCGTCGCGTACGACGTCCTCGAGCCGCGCATGTCCACGGCGCGCTGCGAGGAGTTTCTGCGTCAGATCCCCGGCGTGGCCGCGCGCCCCGGCGCGTCGTTCACGGCCGACGAGCTGCGGGCCTTCGCGCGCTCCGAGGCGGCGTACCTCCGCGCGCGAGGGGCGCGTGCGGTGGTCACGGGCTTCACGCTGAGCGCGCTGCTGTCGTCGCGCCTCGCGGGCGTTCCGCTCATCACGGAGCACGCGGGGTCGTTCGTGCCGCCGATGGCCGAGCGGGGCTTGTTCCCGGCGCCGACGCGGGGGCCGTTCCCCTTCGCGGGGTTGCTTCCGACGCGGGCGCAGCGGTGGCTCGCGAACCAGGGACCCGTGCGCGCGCGGGGCTTCACCGAGGTCATCGACGGCGTCGCGCGCGAGCTCGGCGTCGAGGGCGTCCCCACCCTCGCGGCGATGCTCATGGGCGACCTCACGCTCGTCACCGACGTGCCCGAGGTCACCGGCGTCTCGCGCGAGGCGCTCGAGTCGTGGCGCCCGAAGAACCCTCGGCACTACCGCGCCGACCCGGTGCTGCGCTACGTCGGGCCGCTGTTCGCGCGCCTCGCGGTGCCGATCCTCGACGAGGTCGAGCGCTTCCTCCGCGCGCCGGGGCCCGTGGTGTACGTCGCGATGACGTCGTCGCTCGGGTCGCTGGTCGAAGACGTCGTGCGCCGAGTCGAGGCCTCGGGCGCGCGGGTGCTCGTCGCGGCCACGGCGCACCGCCTCGATCACCTGCGCTCGTCGAGGGTGTGCGTGGCGGGCGTGCTCCCGAGCCACGAGGTGTTTCCGCGCGTGTCGGCGGGCGTCGTCACGGGAGGTCAGGGCAGCGTGCAGACGGCGCTCGCAGCGGGGCGTCCCTTCGTGGGCGTCCCCCTCCAGCCCGAGCAGGAGTGGAACGTCGCCACGGCCGAGCGCCTCGGCGCCGCCGTGCGCATCTCGGAGGCGTCCGCGCGCGGCCCCGCGATGACCGCGGCCGTGCGCTCGCTTCTCGACAGCGCGTCGGCGCGCGCGGCAGCGGAACGGATCGCAGCGGTCTTCGCGGACATCGACGGCCCGGGCCGCTGCGCAGACGCCATTCTTGAGTACCTCGACCGACGCGAGCGGCGCGCGTCGTGAGTCACGAGACGTGACAACGCGCCGCGCAGGGAGGGAGCGCACATGCGAGCGAACTTTCGATGGTGGGTGATCCTCTGGGCGAGCGTCGCAGCCTGCGACGCGAAGGGCTCTGGACCGGGCGCCGCGACGACGCCTGAACCCGACGCGGGAGGCGCCGTCACGCCGACGTGCCAGGTCACGAACTTCACGCCCTCGCCGGGTCTCGAAGGCTGCTTCAACTGCATGCTCGAGCGCTGCTGCGAGGAGATGCGCGCGTGCGACGGCGACCCCGACTGCGTCTACTGCACGAGCGCCGAAGGGCAGCTCGACACGTCGGAGCGCTGCGTCGATCCGCACACCTTCTCGGTGTACCCGAACCGCCGCGCCTTCGGGGCCTGTCAGGTCGAGCGCTGCGTGTCGCCCTGCGGCGCCACGGGCGGGAGCAACTGCACCCCGTCGAACTGCGCGCCATCCTGCGCCCGCTACGCCACCGGCTGCCGCTGACCGCGCGCCCGACTCGTGTGGTACTCGTCGTCGCCGCGATGTCGCCGCACGCACGCACACAGCTCACGCTGCTCGTCTCGCTCGCGCTGTCGTGCTCGCCCTCGCGACGCCCCGCCGTCACCCCGCGCGACGGTCGCGCAGACGTCACCTCGCAAGACGTGGCCGTCGCGTCTGATGTGATCGCAGCGCGCGAAGCTCCGCACGAGACCGCGCCGCCACGATGCGCAGACGTCACGGCGCCGACGGAGGAGACCGCCCACACCTCCCCCGTCGCGGCGCTGCTCACGGCGGGTCGCATCGGCTGCGTTCGAATGCGCGACGACACCGTGCGCTGCTGGAACCCCGCGGCCCTCGGCGGACCCGTGGTGTTTCCGCAAGAGCGCGCGCTCCGCAGGGCGACACACGTCGCGCCGCTCGACGGCGCGCGCCAGATCGCGCCGATCATCGGCTCGCTGCGCGGCTTCGTGGTGCTCGACCGCGAGGGCCACATCGCCCGCAGGGGAGCGCGCGAGGACGACGACGCCGAGGGTCCCGTCCCCGTCGAAGCGTTCTGGAACAGCCCGACGCCCTTCTGGCCCGACGACACGGCCGCGACGCAAATGGCGCTCATCTCCGACGAGAACGCGCGCGGCTGCGTCCTCGATGCCGAGCGCCGCGTGCGATGCGTGGGCTTCGGCGTGAACTTCAACGGAGACCAGCCCGCCGGGTTGAACGCCGCTCCGCACGAGCTCGAGGCCGCGCGCTGCGCGACGAGGCTCGCTTCGAACAGCGAGTGCGTCTGCGCGCTCACCCGGAACGCACGCGTCGTCTGCTGGGGCGGCGGCAACGGGGTCGTGTGCGCGCCCGGTCACGACGAGGGAGCCGCGCATCCTCCGACGGAGGTCGCGGGGCTCACCGACGTCGTCGACGTTTCGCTCGGGAGCGCGCTCGCGTGCGCCGTGTCGCGCGACGGCGCGCTGCGATGCTGGGGTCGCAACGCACACTGCGAGAGCGACGCGGGCGCCGCGGGAACGTGCGTGATGCGGGCGTTGCCTCCCGTTGCGCACATCTCGATCGAAGGGGCCTACGCGTGTGCGCTGACTCGCGCGGGCGAGGCGTGGTGCTGGCGCGCTTCGAACACCGCCGCGCCGAGGGCCGTCGCCGGACTGCGAGGGATCACGCAACTGCGCACGGCAAGCGACGCAGCGTGCGCGCTGCGCGACGACGGCGCCGTGTGGTGCTGGGGAGACATCCGCGAGCGCGTCAACCGCGAGGGCGAGGTCGAGAGCGCGCGCATCGAGCGACCGACGCGCGTGAGGTTCTGATCCCCGGGGCTCCGCCCTCGCGGAGCAGCGGAGAGGCTCTCGAAGCGGACGCGCACGGGGCTGAAGCGGTTGGTGTTTGTGCCGTCACCGAACTCACCGCGGCGGTTCTGCCCCCACGCGCAGACGGTCCGTCGCAGCGATGTCACGCGCGCGCGGTGGAGCGCCGCCGACGTCAAAGCAGAGGCGGTGTGAAGCGCTCATCCAACGCCCTGACGAACATCTCGAAGCTCGCGTTGTAGACGCACGCCCGAAGGAGCCCCTTGCGCTTCTCGAAGCCTCGCGACGCGGCCTCATACGCACGAGGAGACTTCTCCCCGGCGCTGTTCGACAGCGGCGCGACGTCGGCGCGCTTGAGGGCCACGTTCATCGCGTCGAGGCAGCCGGTGATCTTGGAGCGCTTCTTGTCCGTGTAGAACAGGGGCAGCAGCCAGCACTCGATCGAGTGAACGCTGACGGCGAAGATCAGGCGATCTCGCAGCGCATCAAACTTCGTCGCTCCGGCGACGTGTCGCAGCTTTGCGATGACGCGGTCGACGAGCTCCGCGGGGGTGAGCTCCCGCCCGTCTTCACGCCACGAGACGCCATGGCCTGACTGCTCGGAGACGTCGGTGTCGATCTGCACGACGAGGTAGTCGCGCAGGTCGCCATCGAGAGGTTCAACGAACCTGCCGGTCTCGAACTCCTTGAACACCATGCCCCACCCGGCGTTGCCCACGGCGCGGGCGCTGCGGCTGCGGCGATGGGCTGGATGTACGTCACGTCGAGGTCGTCGTCGTCCTCGACGTAGCCCGCCAGAACGGCCTCGAGCACCTTCTGGTCGGTGACGCCCTCCGCGATGATCCCGAACCTCCTGCCCACGTCGCCCTCAGAAATTCTTCGGGAGGCCGCCGAGGTATCCGCGAAGGAACGCCTCGGACAGCCGCACGGGCGTCGATCCTTCGGCGGGCGTCGGCTTCGCGATGCGACGCACCTTCGTGTGGCCCTTGCGGTTGCGGTGCACGACAAGGAGCCGTTGCTCGTCATCGCCGAGGTCGAGGCCGTCGAGCACCGCGGGGTTGTGCGTCGTGAGGATGATCTGCTTGTCGTGCCGCTTCGCGAGGATCACGAGGCGGCGCGTGAGCTCCTCGCAGAGCCGCGGGTTGAGCGACGCGTCGACGTTGTCGATCGCGAAGAAGCGCGGCGTGCCGGGGCTGATGCACAACGCGAAGTAGAACAAGAGGAAGAGAAAGCCCTCATTGGCGCTGCGTTGATCGAAGAGGAGGCTCTCGGCGAGGTAGCGATCGCCGATGCGGAGCGTGCGCTCCCCGGGGGCGAGGCCGCCGTCCATGTTGATCTCGCGGAACCAGTCGAGGAGCTGAAGCTGCTCGGAGATTCGCGCGAGCGCCTCGCGTCCCTCCTCCGAAGCGTTGAGGGTCTTGAGCAGCGCGAAGAGTCCCTCCCCGCGGATGCCCAGCGGAAGGATCTGCCCCTCGGCCTGAAACGTCCGCAGCGCAGAGTTCTCAGGCGAGAAGATCAAGAACTCGGTGAGTGATTCGAAGCCCTCCACGCGAAGCGACTTGATGAGTGCGACGAGCTCCTGATTGGGGTCGCTCGCGCCGATGGAGTGCGTCGATTCGGCGACGAGCCTCTTCAGCCGCGCCACCTTTCCATCTGGAAACGCGTGACCGGTCGCCCATCGCTCGCCAGAGGCGTACGCGTGGCTGAAGACAATGAAGCGTTCGGGCGTGTCGGTCGTGCCGAGGACGTCCACGGAGATGGATTGCGGCAGCGTCGCGTCGAACGCGGAGTACATGAACCGGGGGTCGGTCATCCGAATCCCGCGCGTCGCGAGGTGCTCGTGATCGACCTTCTCGTTGAGCGCGGCCGAGGTGAGCGCGATCGCTTCGAGCACGTTGCTCTTGCCGCAGCCGTTCTCGCCGATGAGCACGTTGACCCGCCCGAGCTCCAGATCGAGCGACGCGAGCGACTTGAAGTTCTCGATGTGAAACGAGCGGATCATCGCGGTGGCTCTAACGGTGGGTAACCCATCCGTCGGCGGGCATCAACGCTGATTCCCGCGCGCCTGTCGACCGCGGACGGCGCTCACACGTCACCTCACCGCCGACGCCGCCTCGTCGCGATCAGCGCCGCGAGCAGCGTGAGCATCCACGGCGACGCGTCTCCCGCTGGCGCGCTTCGACAACCGCAATCCGACGGCTGCGCGGCGGGCGGAGCGGGCGACTCGTCGCTCGCGTCGGACTTCGACACGTCCGCGACCACATCGATCACGCCGCCATCGACCGTCACGTCTGCGAGCACGTCGGCGCTCGCGTCTGCGGGCGTCGACGCATCGACGCACGGCGCGAGCGTGATGCGCGTGTCGGGCGAGCTCCACGTGTCTCCCGCATAGTGCAGGACGAACTGCACCGACGAGGGCGCCGGAGACGCCGCGTTGAACGGACCGATCACGGCCTCGTAGCGCTCGGGCGCGATCATCGTGAACGCGGTCTCGACAGCGCGTCCGTCGCTCCACACGACGCTCCCCGCAGGACGAATCGACGCGGGCGGGAGCATCCACTCGTTGATTCCCCAGTGCAGCGCGCCGGCCCTGCGCGAGCGCACCGTGATGCGATCGCAGAGCGTCGGAGAGACAGGCTCGTACGACCCTTCGACCACGGGGCCGAGGTCGGTCACCACGTCCACGGGGCCCGCGTCGGGCGTCGCGGGAACGTCGACCGGCGCCACGTCGGCGGGCGGCACGTCGATCACCGTCGCATCGTCGGGACCCGCATCGGGAATGGGGATTCCGCCGTCGGGTCCCGTCGCGTTGCCCGTGCCCACCCACGCGTGGATGACGTCGGTGCGGCTCACGTTGCCGCGCGTGTCCTGCGCTTCGACCATGTAGTGAACGAGGCCCCGCGCGACGCTCGCGATCGACGCGCTCCACTGACGCGCGCGCGCCGTCGCCGCAGGAACGCCCGTCGGAACAGGAACGTCCGCGCCCATCATCGCGACGTCGTTCCACGTTCCAGCGTGGAGCTCGTCGGAGACGTCGACGCGGCCGTCGGGATCGACCCTCCAGCGCAGCGTGACGCGCGTGATGCCCGAGAGGTCATACGCGAGCGTCCAGACAGAGAAGGCCGTGGGGAGCACCGTCGCGCCCCACTCGATCGCGCCGGGGTTGTACGGGTCTCTCTGCGGAGGATGGAGGCTCGGGCCGAGGTCGTCGCGGCTCATGTCGACGACCTCTCTCGCCGCGGCGACGGCCGTGTTGCACGCGCGTGTGGGGAGCGAGTCCCACGTGCCTCCCTCGCTGTTGTCCCAGTACCAGTAGTCGCTCGCCTCGGACTCGAGGAGCGCTCGCCACGCGCGCTCGGTGGCGTTTCCGCGGTTGGCGCGCACGTTGGCGACGGCCTCGATGGGGCGCTGCCGCTCGGCCGTGTGAACCCAGTTTCGCGCGGCCACGACCGAGGCCCACGAGCTGCGATCGGGCGAGACGCCGGTGCGCGCGTCGGGGTCCGCGTTCCACTTGAGGAACTCGGGATCGCCGTTGTCGGCGCCCGCCCACGAGCCCGCCTCGACGTGGATCACATCGCTCGCCTCGGGGGGAAACCTGTCGAGATAGTCTTGAATCGTCGTGCAGACGAAGCGCGTCGGGTTGGCCGCCATCCACCGCGCGAAGGCTTCGAAGTTCGAGTGGTAGTAGCTGTCGGTGCCTCCGCCGTAGTTGTCTCCGTCGTGGTGGAGCACCACGAGCATCGGGTGCCGGGGATCGGTGTTCTGCGCCGCGTACTGCGACAGCACGCGCTCGTACTGGAGCGCGCCGAAGCCTCCGCGCGCGTCTTCGTTGCCCTCGTAGCGCGCCGCCGGGACCGCGATGATCGAGCTCACGCGCCCCGTCGCCGGATCGACCCACGCGACGCGATGCGGCTGATACCCCCAGGGCGCAGAGACTCTCGACGGAGCCCAGATGTCATTGAGCTGCACCCACGCGCCGGGCTGCGCGGGCGTCCTGCGATCGGCTCCGTTGGGCGGATAGAGGTTCGACCCCGCCGCGTAGGGGAGGTCGACGCGCGTGCGATCGAAGTGGACGTTGTCGACGAGCGCCCACTGCACGCCGAGCCCCGCGAGCATGGGGATGAGCCTCGGGTGAAACGCGTTCTCGGGCGTGAAGATCCCGCGCGACGCCCTGCCTCCGAAATGCGCGTCGCGGAACTCACGGAACATCCGCACCTGGAGCTCGTTGTCGCGCGGATCGTTGAGCGGCATGAGCGGGTGAAAGAAGCCGAAGTCGACGAGGTCGAGGCGCGCGTTGCCGCGATCTGTCGTCCACGCGCGCGCCTCGCGCCAGGGCGCGACCCAGTCTGCGAAGCCCATCCCCGCGTCACGGATGGCGTCGAGGTTCTCCATGAGCGAGCCCGTGAAGCTCACCTGCGCGCCGCACGCGCCGAGCCCCGCGGCCCTCGCCGCCGCGATCGCGTCGCGCGGCCACGTGGTGTAGGGCCCCGAACGATCGCGGTGAATGGTCAGCGGATCGAAGCTGAAGTGACGCGCCCCCGCCGTGGTCACCACGTCTTCGCCGGGCCAGTACCGCGGCTGATGCATGTGCCAGAGAAAGGTCACATAGATCGGCTGCTGCGCGTGGGCGGGCGAAGCGCGCAGCGCGCACAGCGCGACGACGAACAACGCGACGAGCGCACGAGCGCCGCGAAAGCGATGCGCGAAGCTGGTCCGGGGGCTCATGAGAGCGCGCGTGGTGCAAGGAGCGCGCTGAATGGGGGAGCGTCGAGTGAGGGAGCGTTGGTGATTGGCGGAGACCCGCTCGCGCGGACGCGGTCAGATCAACGCCCAGAAGCTGGCGCGCGCGCCGCGGCGAGGAAAGATCGCCTCCCATGGAGCGCCGACGAGGCGCGTGAGGTGAAGCGCCATGATGTCTTCGACCGACGCGTCAGAGATCGGCGACGTGATGCCCAGCACGCCGGTCTTCGGGCTCACTTCGAAGCCGCCGACCTCGCCCACGACCTCGCCCGCGCGACAGTGACGGATCAACCCGAGGCCGTAGTGCGACTGGAACATCCACGCCTCGCCGAAGGCCGCCGAGAGCGCGCACTCGAACTCCGTCGAGCCGCAGATGGCCGCGTCGCCGGGTCGCGCGACGAGCGTCTTCGTCCCGTGCGAGAAGATCGCGAAGAGCGCCTCGTTGTAGGTCTCTCCGTCGCTGCCGTGGAGCGTCTCGGCGAGGGCCTCGCGGCGATCACCGTCGTGCGAGAACTCGGCCTCCCGCGGGAGTGCCGCTGCCACGCGCGCCGGGTCCCACACGCCGTCGATCACCACGAACGACATGTCGATGAGGAGCCCGCTCACGACGCCACCACCAGGAGGGGATCACCCGCGCGTGCGCAGTCGGCGTAGAAGCCCGCCATCTCGGCGTAGAGCGACCACGCGCTGTCGTCGTCGGGCTTCACCGCCTTGCCGAGGCGTCGCGAGCAGGCCGCGATGCCTTCGGCCCGCTGCCGCACCTCCTCGGCCGAGAAGGCCCAGAGCATGGGCCAGTCCTCGATGATCGGCAGGCCAGGGAGGGGCCACTCGATGATGTTCAAGAGCCCGAAGGGGTCGTCGTCGGCATCGCCCCGCGCCTGGAGGTACTCCATGAGCTGCGCGTGACGTCCGTAGCTCCCGAGGCTCACCCCGAGGTAGCGCCCGAGGTGCCACGCGCAGGCGGAGTGGGCGAACGCGTAGACGTGCGCGCTCTCGCGAAAGAAGGCCGCGCCGCGAAAGATGTCATGGAGCGCCTGAAGACCGGCGGGGCGCTCGTCCGACGACGGCTCGTCGAGACCGAGCCGCGCGCGCACGTTGGGGTGCGGACTCTTGCAGATGGCGTCCCAGAGCACGCGATCGCGAGACGCGTACACCGAGGCGAAGTCGTCGAGCGAGCAGGCGAAGGCGAAGTACTCCAGTCCCATGACGGTGACGAAGGCGATACCTCTTCTGGCGACCTCGCGTCGACTTCGCCGCGAGCGGAGGGGTCAGACAGGGCACATCGGCGACACGACGAGGCTTCAACGCGCTCGCTCCGTCGCGCGCTCTTCAGCCCTCAACCGCGCGGCAGCCGCACGCGCACCGCGCCCTCGCTCACCACCACGAGCGCCTCATCGAGCGCGGTCGCGCGCTTCGCCCGCACGCGCACCAGCGACGAGAGCAGCCCGTCCGCGCGGCGTCCTGCGAGCTTGTGAACCGAGGTCAGGCCCACCATCACAGCGACGCGAACCGTCTCTCCATCGCGCGTGAGACGGATGCCGGGAGGCTTGCGAAACACCCGCTGCGCCAGCGCGAGCGGAGGCGCCATGCGCACCTCGATCACATCGTCTGCGCGCGCTTCGAACTCCACTTCGAAGTCGGGGTCCGCGGGGTCGTCGTCGGTCCATCGGCAATGAACCGGACGCAGCGCGCGCCACGCGCTCACCACCTCGCGCCCCACGCGTCGACCACCGTGGACGCAGACCGCCGATCACGCCGATGACTCACCCCGCGAGGAGTACCACCGTCCCCCGTCGCGTCGTGATCGCGACGCGCTCGACCCCGTCGCCGACGCGGGCGGCAGAGGGGGCCTGTCCTCGGATGAGCAGGTGCAACATGCTCTGCACAATCAATCTGGACAAGACCACTCCGCCCATGCGACTTCTAAACCGCGGTGGCGGAGAAAATTCTCATCGTTGGGTCCAGCGGACTCGTCGGTCGCGCGCTCGCGACGGCGTTTCGTCACGATGGGATTCTTGTCCGCGGGCTCGACACAAATGTCCCTACCCCCGACGGCGGCTTGGATGATTTCGTCCAGGGCGACGTCCGCGACGAGGCCCTGCTGGCCCGTCTGATCGCGGACGCGACGGCGGTGGTTCATCTCGCCGCGGTGGTCGGGGTCGACGCCTACCTGTCGCGGCCCGACGAGGTGCTCGACGTCAACATCCTCGGCACCCGCGCGGTGTTGCGCGCCTGTGAAGCTCACCGCGTTCCGGTGATCGTCGCGAGCACGAGCGAGGTCTACGGCCGCGGCGGCGCCTCGTTGCGCGAAGACGCCGACTGCGTCTACGGCCCCGCCTCGCTGCAGCGGTGGTGCTACGCCACGTCAAAGCGCGCGGCCGAGCACTACGTGTACGCCTCTGCCGCGAGGGGGCTGCGTACGGCCGTCGTGCGCTTCTTCAACGTGTACGGCGCGCAGCTCGACCCCGTCGGGCGCGAGCGCGTCGTGAGCCGCTTCGTGCGGGCGTTGCAGCGTCGCGAGCCGCTGCCGCTCTTCGACGAGGGCGCGGAGGTGCGCGCCTTCTGCTACGTCGACGACGCCGCGGAGGCCGTGCTGCGTCTCGTGCGGGCGACGCTCGCGGGCGATCCCGCGGTGTGCGGTCGCGCCTTCAACGTCGGGCGCGATGAGCCTGTCACCATCGCCGAGCTCGCGGAGCGCTTCCTCAGGCTCGCGGCGCAGGGGAATGGGGTGTCTCACGCGGCGGCCGCGGCGCACCACGGCGAGGGGTTCGACGCCGTCTCCTGGCGCAGCCCCGACCTCGCCGCCATCGAGCGCGCGACGGGCTGGCGCGCGAACACCTCCCTCGACGAGGGCGTGCGGCGCGTGCTCGACGCGCACGGGCTCCTCACGGATGAAGCGCCGCCGCCGAGCGAGCCGCGCATCCCCTACGTCCGCCCGCGCTTCGACGCCGACGCGGCGCTCACGGCGACGATGCGTCGGTCGCTCGACAGCGGCGTGGTCACCAACGAAGGTCCCGAGGCGTGCGCCTTCGAAGCGGAGTGCGCCGCGTGGCTCTCGGCGCCCCTCGCCATCGCGACGAGCAACGGCACCACCGCCCTCACGCTCGCGGCGCTCGCCCTCGGCGTCCGCGGCCCCGTGGCGATGCCGTCGTTCACGTACGTCGCCACCGAGGCCGCGCTGCGCCTCGCCGGCGCGACCCCCGTCTACTGCGACATCACGCGCGACCGCTGGACGCTCGACCCCGACGCGCTGGAGGCGCTGCTCGCGGCGCGGCGTGACGTGCGCGCGGTCGTCGCGGTGAACGTCTACGGCGTGCCGCCCGACCTGCCTCGCATCGCGGCGCTGTGTCGGCGCGCCGGGGTCCCCCTGCTCTACGACGACGCGCACGGCTTCGGAACCGAGGTCGGCGGACGCCGCTTCACCGACGAGGCCGACGTCACGGCGTACAGCCTCCACGCCACGAAGGTGATGCCCGCGGTCGAGGGCGGCCTCGCGATCACGAAGGACGCCGCCCTCGCGGGGGAGATCCGGCGGCTTCGGCGCCACGGCATCGCCGACGACATCCTCGCCACCACGCCGGGGCTCAACGGGCGCCTCGACGAGCTGCGCGCCGCCGTCGGGCGACACTCGCTGCGCGGCCTCGACGGCGCCCTCGCGCGGCGACGCGCCTACGCGGATCAGCTTCGGGCGTCGATCGCGCTCGCGGGTGAGCTCTTCGAACTGCAACACACGCCCGATGACGTCGCGAGCAACCACCAGAACCTCGCGGTGCTCGTTCGCGACGCGGGCCTCGTCGCGTCGGGCGCCATCACCGCGCACTTCGACGCGCTGGGCATCGGCACGCGGCGGTACTTCTACCCCGCCCTGCACACGCTCCCTGGCGCCGTCGCGGAGCGGCCGCTCCCGGTCACCGAGCGCGTCGCCGCGTCGGTGCTCTGCCTGCCGCTTCACAGCCGGATGGACGCTCGGACGCTCGCCCGCGTGCAGGACGCCGTCGCACGCGCCGCGGCGCGCTTCGGAGCGCCGTCGTGGACCTGAGCGTCGTCATCCCCGTCCACGACGAGGCGCCGGTGCTCGCGGAGCTCGTCACGCGCGTCCGCACGGCCGCGGTCTCCTGCGCTGAAACGGTCGAGGTGCTCCTCATCGATGACGCCAGCCGCGACGAGACCGCGTCGCTCGCGGCGAGCCTCTCCGACGACGTGGTGCGCTTCGTTCACCTGAGCGCGCAGCACGGGCAGACCGGCGCGACGCTCGCGGGCATCGCCCTCGCGCGCGGGGCGCTCACCGTCGTGCTCGACGGCGACCTGCAAGATCCTCCCGAGCACATCGCCGCGCTCGTCGCCGCGCTTCGCGAACGGAGCGACTGCGACGTGGCCTTCGCCGTGAAGAGCTCGCGCGGAGAGTCTCCCGGCGCGCGCGCGGCCTTCGCGCTGTATCACCTCGCGCAGCGCGCCTTCGGCGACGGCACGATGCCTCCCGGCGCGGGCAGCTACTGCGCCTTTCGCGCGTCGGTGCGCGAGGCGGTGCTGGCCGCGCCGCGCTCGCGTGCGAACGTCGCGACGCTCGTCGGGCGCCGCGGCGCGCGTCACGTCGAGGTCCCGTACGACAAGGCGGCGCGGCCTCGCGGGGTGTCGCAGGTCGGCGTCGCGGGGCTCGCGCGTGAAGCGCTCGACTCGCTCGCGATGACCGGCGCGCTCGCGCGTCTCGTCGTCGCCGTCGGCGCGCTCGCGACGGCTGTCACGGTGCCCTGCGTCGCGCGACGACGGCGCGTGCAAGCGGCGCTGTCGCTGGGATTCGTGACGCTGGCGGCGCGAGCGCTCGCGCGCGGCTACGAGCGGCGGCTGGGCGGGGAGGACGTGGCGGCGTGATCGCGGTGCTGACCGTGGCCCTCACGCTCGCGCTCTCGCTGGCGTGTCTTCGGAGCTACCTCGCGCGATCTCCGCGGCGGGACGCGGTGGTCGGACTCGTCGGGGGGCTCGTGCTGGCGTGGTTTCTCGTCTGCGCGCTCGCGCCCCGCATCGGAGACCGCGTGCTGCTCGTACAGCACGAGGGGGGAACGGCCTGCACGCTGGAGTCTTTTTTCGGCGAAGATCAACACACGGGCGCGCTCTGGCGCGACGGCCTGCAACAGCTCGCGCGGTGGTTCGGACCGCCGATGTCGTGGCTCGATCGGCTCAACGCAGCCTTCGCGGGCGCGACCGCGCTGGGTCTGGTGGCCGCGACCCTGATCGCCACGCGCTCGGCGCTTGGAGGCGTCGTCGTCTTCGTGCTCCTGGTCGGGTCGCGCGGGTTTCAGATGGGAGCCCGCTCGGAGACGCCCTCGACGGCGATCTGGCTCGCGACGGTGGCGGCGCTACCGGCGTGGCACCTGCTGGCTGAGGGCGAGGGACGCACGCCGGCGGAGCGTCGCCTCGCGCTCGCGTCCATCGCGAGCAGCGCGTGGCTCGCGATGGGGATGCGCTCGGAGATGGTGCTGCTGGGGGCGCCGCTGGTCTGCGTCGCCGTCGTCGCGAGCTTCGTCGGCGACGCGCCGATTGAAGCGGCCTACGCGCGTGGGTGCAGCGCGTTGCGACGCGTTTTGGCGATGCCGTGGCCCGCGCTCGCGCTCGCGCTGATCGCGGTGCAGAAGCTCCCCCACATCGCCGAGCGGGCGGGCTTCTCGGTGCGCCTCCTGGTGGTGGCCGCGGTCCCGTCGCTCGAGGTGTTTCGGTTGCCGATCGCGGCGGCGAGCGTGGTGTCGCTCCCGGTGGGCGCCCTCGCGACGGTGGGGATCGTGTCGGGGCTCACGCGGGGCCCCGTGCGCGCGCTCACCGCGCTCACCACGGTGCAGCTCCTCGCGGTGTACCTGTCCGCGAGCCACAACGTGGGCTGGGAGATGCTCCGGTACACGACGATGGCGGCCGCGGTGCTGTGGTTGCACGCGCTCGCGGGGTGGAGCGCGATCGAGCGGCACGCGTCACGCGCCGCGTGGCCGCCCGCCTGGCGTGGCGCGTTCGTGTTGGCGCTCGTGATGCTCGTCGTGCAGCGCGGAACCTCCAACCCGCTCCACCCGGGGTGGTGGAACGCCAACGTCCGCGCGCAGGACCTGGTCCACCGCCTGTCGAAGCAGCGCGAGTCGGAGGCGTTGCTTCGCGCGGTGCTCGACGCCCCTCGATGCACCTTCGTCGCGAGGGTGCGGCGCGACGGCAGCCGCGACGGACCGATGGTGCTCACGACCTTTGGCCGCGCGATCCCCCTGCACTTCGAGCCGTCGCCGGAGACGTCGATCTCGGAGCTCGGACTGCAACGGGTGGCGTGCGTGAAGTACTTCCGCACGCTCGACTGCAACGGGCAGGGCGGCGCGCGTTGTGACGACGACGTCCGCGGCGCGACGCCCGAACGGCTGGTGACCGAGCGCTTCGAGGCCTACAGCGACCCGACCGAGTACGGCCACCTCGCCCCCATCGTGCGCTATGGCACGTTCCGTCTTCAGAACGGCGAGACCGCCTCGCGGTGAAGG
>JBPOHC010000007.1:0-17601 GCA_052035985.1 Myxococcota bacterium
GCGACGCGTCTGGCTCGACGTCGAGGGCCGTGAGCAGCAGGGGATCAACGCTGACGAGGTGCGCGCGATGCGACACGTCATCGAGGACTTCGTGCGCTGGGCGAAGCGCAAGGGCTCACCCGCAGACCGCGCGTCGGGCACCTGGGAGGTCGCGTGTCTGAGCTTCTACGTCAAGCAGGAGCGCGCGATCTCGAGGATGCTCCAGGAGCTCACGGGGCAGGAGCGCGCGACCCGTTTCAACCTCGACGGCGTCGAGATCGTGTGCGGAACGGTCGACCGCTTTCAAGGGCGAGAGGCTGACCTTGTGTTGCTCTCGATGCGCAACACCGGCCGCGTCGGGTTCCTCGACAGCCCCAACCGCCTCAACGTCGCGGTGACGCGGGCGCGACAACAGCTCGTGGTGATCGGAAAGGCCGGGTACTTCAAGGCGTGTGGGATCCGGGAGCTGCAAGAGCTCGTCGGGCGGAGCGCGCACGAGCTCGCGAAGAACTGGTTGGGAGGTCGGCGATGAGATGCGTTCTGAGTGAGACACTGCCCGTCGAGCGATACGCGGCCTTCGCGGAGATCGCGTGGATCGAGCGACGCCCGGAGCTTGGTGCGCTGTGCCTCGCCGCACAGGCCGCGGGGCGCCGTATCACCACGGCGATCGTTGAGACCGCGCTCCCGGGCGTGACCGCCGCGGGAGCGAAGAACATCATCGCGTGGTGCGCGACGCTCGGGCTGTGTGATTCTCAGGGCGCGCTGACGAGACGGGGCGACGACGCAGCTGACACGCAAGACGCACCCGTGCCGGAGCAGGGCGTGTTCGACCTCTGGGTGATCAGCCATCCGCTGCTCGGCCGACGCGCGCTCCACGCCGACCGCATCGTTTCGAAGTTCGACGGGCGTTTCGAGTCCATCACGCCGCTCAAGACCACGCCGGTTCGCGGCAGGGTGTTGCCCTCTGCGGTCGAGCCCAACAGACGCTTCGAGGTCCGGGCGTTACTCCCGAACGATGACGCGCCGGTGGGGCTCCTCGGTGAAACCGATGCGCGCTGCGAGATTCGCTGGACGATGGACTTCGCGGCGAAGCGCGAGCAGTGGACCCTCAGCGGCTCGCTCGACGGAGAGTCTCGAGCGCCTCGCTTCATCAAGCACGAGCCCGAGCAGGCGGGAGAAGACCTCGACCGCGTGCTCAACGCGTGGGCGCAGGGCCCGCTCGCGGCCTTCGGTCGCTGGCAGCCCGAGTCGCGGCGACTCGCGCGGACCTTTGAGGGCCTGAGCGTCGACGAGCAGGAGCGCTTCACACAGAAGCTCACGATGCCCGAAGTCGAAGTCTCGGGCCGAGGGCGATGGAAGAACGTCACGCTCGAGGACGTCCCGATCGGCCCTGCGACGCCCGAAGACGCGACGCGCTGGACTGCGGCCCGCCTCGATCGCCGACTCCGCGCGAAACCGCAGTACCGAACGCGCGACGAGGTGCGCCGCCTCTTCGCGGAGCTCACCGACTCGACGCCCCTCGAAGCGCAGCGACCGATGCTCTGTTCGCACGATGAGCTTCTCAAACAGTACGTCGCGGAGCCCGACGTGTTCTGGAGCCTCGCCGCGTCGGTCGACCTCGCGCCGACGCCGCTCACCCCCGCCGAGCTCGGCGCGTTGCAGGCCGGCGTCCCCGCCATCGCTGCCCCCCAGAGAGCAGGCGTCGTCGCCGTCCCCTATCGCGGCGACTGGTCGATGCAGAGGCTCGCCGACGAGCTGCTCGCGGGAACCCTCCCGAAGCGAGGGCTCCTGTGTGACCGGTACGTCCGCGGCGAGGCCAACCTCGAGATGCTTGCGCTCCTCGTCCGGTCGATTCGCGCGCTCGTCCCCACCTTCGCGCTCGAGGTCTGGACCGACGGCGACACGGAAGCACTGCGCGCCATCTCCGCGATCACGGGCGCCAGTTCGCGGCCCTACCGCGAGGTGTTTCACGCACCTCCACACGATCGCTACATGCTGCTGGGCGCGAACGGAGGGATGCCCTTCGCCTGGCAGATGAGCAACAGCCCCCTCGACGCGCGGCGCGAGCCCGGCACCCCGCCGACGCCGAATCACCGACTCCGCTGGCGCGACCTGACCGCCGTCGCGCTCGGCGTCGACCAGCTCCCGCTCCCCCTCGGTACGTGGCTCAAGGAGGCGACTCGATGAGGTTCTCTGGTCCCATCCGCGGCAGGCTCGAAGGTGCAGGCCGCAGCGTCGATCGCCGCGACGAGCGCCTCCCGACGGCGTGGATTCGCGGCGCCGACACGCAGGCGCCAGACACCAAGACGCTCGTGTGCGACTCGAGCGCGCCCATCGCGTGGAGCGACGACGCGAAGGTCGTGATCGTGATGCTCTCGGGGCGTTGCGCGAGCGCAGAGAGAGCGCTCGACGACGCGCTCGTGGCCGGCGCGCGCGTGTATCTGATCGCGCCCGAGGGATGGGGCGAAGGAGCGCTCAAAGGCCCTTTCGCGAGGTCACCGAAGGCCCAGGTGCTCGTGCGCCGCGTCGCGCGTCCGCCCGCCACGGCCGTGTGGACCTCGGAGCGCGCGTGGATCTGGTTCGGCGACAACGCCGCCGAGCCCGCGTGGAGGATGCGCCTCGACGCCACCCAGTCAGCAGCGCTCCGACTCGCGTGCCTTCGCCTCTTCTGGCACCACGGCATCGACGAGGGCTTCAACCGCGACGGCGCGATCGCATTTCGCGCGTGTGGCGAGCGTCCCTTCGATGTGCCCGAGGCCCGCGACGACGCAGCCCTGCGCATCACGGAAGGCGTCCTCCCGCAGTACGAGGGAGGCCCCGACGCGCTCGTGTACACCGACTCGGTCTCGACGCTTCCCACGCGCGCGGCGAGGGTCTGGTGTCCTCCGTCGGGCGCGGATCACCAGGCGCTCGCCCAGCTCGCGGAGCGTGGCGCAGAGCTCGTGTGGGCTCCGCGCGCGCTGCCGCGCTGTTTCGTCGGTCCGACAGGAGCCTTCGTCACGCCGATCTCTCCGCGCTGGTCGATGACGGTGAAGCTCTCCCCCGATCAAGCGGCGGACCTCTCCGCGATCCTACGGGCCCCTACGGAGTGGCGCTTCCAACGCAACGCGACGCTTCGCGAGATCGAGGCAGGCGCAGACCTTCGCGTGTTGCTCCCTGGCGCCTCCGACGCGGCGCCGCTGACCGTCAACGAGACGCTCGTCGCGGCCGATGTTCGCGCCCTGACGCTGAGAGCGTGTGATGCCGCGGAGCCGACGTCGTGGCCCGCACCCCGGCCGCTCACGCTCACGGCGAACTGGCGCTGGGAGGTGATTCCGCCGACGCTCCCGAAGGGGAGCAAGGACGATCCCCTCGTAGAAGCGTGGAGGCAGCTCGATCGCGACTTTGAATCGCGATCGAAGACTGCGCGCGAGGCTCTCGCGCGTGTCCGGCAGCAACAGAGCGTGCTCTCGCGGACCTTCGAGGCGCTCAAGGGCGCGCTCCTCGGCTTCGATCGCACGCAGGGCGGTCTCGAGCGACGACTCGACGAGCTTGCGGAGAACGTTCCCTCGAAGGCCGGTCCCGAGCGGGCACGCGCGCTCGCCATCGAGCTCGCCGAACTTGAGGAGGGGGTCGCGACCTTCGTACGAGACGTCGATGCGGCCGAGCAGAAGGCCCGCGAAGACAAGGAGCGCGCGGAGCAGCGAGGTGCGTTCGACCGCGCGCAAGAGCAGAACTCGCGCGACCGAGGCAGCCGTCAGTCCGAGCTCGATACGCGACGCAAGACGCTCGCGACGCTCGATGAACAGGTCGAGGCCCTCTCGAAGGCCACCGAAGGTGAAAGCCCCGAGCAAGCGAAGGACCGCGAGGCCGCGCTCAAAGGCCGTCGCGACGAACAGCAGAGGGTGAAGAAGCACGTCGCTCTTCTCGAAGGGCAGGTCCGCGAGTTCGATCAGAGCCTCGCGCGCGAGTTCGTCTTTCGTCCGACGGTCACGAAGCCTGCCGCGGGGGGAGGCGCGAGCTTCGTCCCTGCCGCCGTGAAGAGCGAGTTGCACGCCCCTGTCGTTGCGCTCCCCAGCGTCGGGCGGCTCGTCGTCGTCGGAAAGACGCGCCACCTCGCCATCACGGACTGGGCGCACCTCGACGCGGCCGAACAAGAAGCCACGCGCCTCGCGGCCTCGCTCGTCGCCGACCTGGAGGGAGCATGAAAGAGCAGCGCATCATCGTCGACATCGACCGCGACGGGAGGATCACCGCCGACGCCGACGGCTTCACCGGCGACGCGTGTCTGAAAGACCTGGAGCGCCTCCTCGAGGCCTTCGCGTCGACGCCCGAGGAGGTCACCCGCAAGGCCGCCTCGGGAGGCGCGCAGGCCACCACCCACACGACGGCGAAGATCACCGCGAGGAGAAAGCCGTGAGCGCGTACATGACCCTCTCGACCCCGCTCGTCGATCAGGACGCGCTCGTCGCGGCCCTCGAAGACCTGGGCTTCGCGAGAGCCGCCATCGAGGTCCACGCCGAGGCGGTGCAGCTCGTCGGCTATGAGGGCGCGTCGAGAGACGTTCGCGCCCATGTGGTGATCCGAAGGCAGCACGTCGGGAGAGCCTCCAACGATGTCGGCTTCGAACGCACCGCGACCGGGTTTCGAGCGCACATCAGCGACTTCGACCGCACGCGCTACGGCAGCACATGGCTCGCGAAGCTGGGCGCGCGCCACGACGAGCACCACCGCGCGACGCTCGAGCGCCTCGCCGCAGACGCGCGTCGCCGCGAAGAAGAGCGCCGCGAAGAAGAGCGACGGCGCCTCGTGGAGTCGCAGCGCGCGTCGATCTGCGAGAAGGCGCGCAAGCTCGGGTACCGCGTCGAGGAGAAGCGCGAGGGCGAGAAGATCCGCCTCGTGCTCATGAAGCGGGTCTACTGATGGACGGGGCGCCTCCGATCAACGTCGCGCGCTGGATCGCACGGAGCCGCGTGAACGGGCCCGGCGAGCGCTTCGTGCTCTGGGTCCAGGGTTGCACGCTCCGCTGCCCCGGCTGCTGGAACCCCGACACATGGAGTCGCGCCCCCCGACGTGTCATGACCGCGGGTGACGTGCTCTCTCTGATCGGCGACGACGTCGAGGGCATCACCGTGACGGGCGGTGAACCGTTCGAGCAGGCCGAAGCGCTGATGCTACTGCTCGACGCGGTGCGCGCACGGGGGTTGTCGGTGATGGTCTTCACGGGCCATGAGTTCGACGAGCTCGCGGGCCATGCCGCGCAGGCCATGCTGGCTCGCTGCGACGTGGTGGTCGCCGGGCGCTATGTTGCGGCACAGCGCTCGCTCGACCTCGCGTGGCGGGGATCTCACAACCAGCGCGTGCACTTTCTTACGGCGCGGTACGGCGAGCGGGACATGCCCGAGAGTTCCGAGGCCGAGGTCCATCTTGCGCCCGATGGATCGCTCGAGATCACAGGCTTTCCCAGCGACGAACTGGCCGACATCCTCCCGCGCGGAGCCTGACGCGCCCTCTCCCGTGAACGGATCGATGTCGCTCGATCGGCATGTGAGCGACGACGCTGACGAACGTCACGCGGTCGCGGGTCGATGAAACACCTCCGTCGTCGCAGTGAGCTTCACGACGTCGCCATCGACGATCGCACCGGTGATTCGCAGCGTCTCCCCCGTGGCGAACGGTCCGTGCACCGCGGTGCCGTCATCGTCCCAGACCACGGGTAGTCGCCGCTTGCCCTGCGAGACCACGAAGCCATTCGCCTCGACCGCATCGGGGACGCACACCTCGAGGTCGACGCTCCTCCGCCCTGCGCCGCGCTGCGCTTCCACGGTCGATAAAAGGCGCCAGTAGTCGTCGCAGAAGGGCCGCACGTCGCACGTACCGCAGTGCTCGCCCGCACGCGCCGTCGCAGGCGTTCGTCCGACGTCCTCTCGCACCGCAGCGATGCGCGCCGAGAGCGACTCCTCCGCGGCGGCGAGCCGAGGCCCATCAACGGCAAACACCGTACGACCGCGCGGGTGTCGCAAAGACATCGAGGCCGGGAGGTCACCCGTCGTTCGCCACCAGAGCAGCGCGTAGAGCGAGAGCTGCTCCTCGTACTCGGGACGGACGTGGCCCGTCTTGAAGTCGACGACGTGCGTCCCCGCGGCATCTCGGCGGAGCATGTCGATGACGCCGCGCACGGGCAGCGACGGATGCGCGACGGGCCACTCTGTCAGTACGCCGCGCGCACGCAGCGCCCCGAGCGCGTCTCCCTGAGCTCGAGGGCCCCTCGCCGCGAGTGAGACCGGCGCGAGGTCCGCGCGCTCGGCCCCCGCGTACTCGCGTCGAAAGAGCTGCGCCACGCGGTTGTAGAGCGACCGCGCGTCGTGCGGGAGCCGCAGCGCGGAGCGGCGAGGGTGATGCTCCAGCGCCTCGTTGGCGTCGTCGATGCGCCGCTGGATCGCGCCCATCACGTCGATGCGTCGCAACACCTCACGCGCCGCGCCGCTCTCCAGCGGGGGGAGTCCCTCGAAGGCCATCTCGCGAAACACGCGGTCGAGCACCTCGTGAGCGATCGTTCCTTCGAGCGCGGCGGCGTGCGGACGCGTCGGAAAGCGCTCGAATCCAGGCCACTTCGAGCGTTGGAGCTGCCACTGTCGCGGGCACCGCTCAAGCGCGCGAAGCGACGAGAAGCTCACGGCCTCGACGGTCGTCATCCACTCCGACGGGGCAGTGAGCCGATGAAATGGGTGGCTCACACGCCTCCCTCCAGCTTCGCCATCGCGACGGGGAGCGCGTTGTCGAGCGTCCAGAGGTCGAGCGGAACGACCGGCATCATGCGCGCGACCGCTGCGTTCATCACCTCCGTGGGCGCTCGCTCGACGTCGACGAGCGCGTGATGCACGTCGACCCACGCCTCGCCGCCATCGGCCATCGACACCACGAGCGGCACACACACCTCGCGGCCTTCTTCTTCGACCACCTCCGCGCGATGGGCGATCCCGCGCAGCCGCAGCAGTTCTCGCAGCGGTTCGAGGCTCCGCTCCCGAGACGCGTCGTCCACCACGGGAATCGCCGCGTCCGTGATCGCGTCGAGGAGCGCCAGCGCGAGGCCGCGATCGAGCTGGCCGTGAAGCCGTTGGTTTCCCCAGTGACGCAGGCATCGGTAGCACGACGTCGCGCAATCGCAGCCCGCGAGGAGCGCGCGCGTCTCTCGCAGCACCATCGCGAGGTTCTCGCGCACCTGCCACGTGTAGCCTGCCCCTCCCGGGAGCAGGTCGTAGAAGTACACGTCGGCCTCGTACGGATCGCCGCTCGGCACGGGGTTCCAGTTGCCTGCGAGCTCGCCCTCGTCGATCTGGAGCGCGCGCGATGCCGCGAGCCCGATCGCCTCGACGAGCGACGTGAGCGCAGCCCGCCCCGGCGCCGCAGATCTGCCAGGACGATCCGCGACCGCGCAGAGCATCGGCGGCGCGAGCTTCAGCCGAAGGAGCAGCACGTCGGTGGTGAACGTGTGCCCGAGATAGAGCGGCCCTTCGCCGCTGCCCGCGCAGGTCGCCCCCTCGCGCGTCGGGTGGGCGTGGGCCTTCGCGGCGCCCTTGCCCGAGAGCCTCGGCGTGCTGAAGCCGACTCCCAACGTCGGCTCCGCGAGGCCGCACTGACGGCAGATCAAGAAGCCGCGGTTGCCGACGCCCTTGTTCACCACGATGAGCTCGCGCGCGGCGACGTTCACCATGAGCCGCCCGTCGTAGCGCGACTCGTCCCAGTGATCGACGTTCACCACTTCGAGCTTCGCGGGCGTCGTCTCACCGGCCCACGTCACGGTGCCTCCGCGGTCGGGCTCGCGGCGCGCGTTCACGTCGGGCGCGAAGCCCTCGGGGCGTACGAAGTGGCGCTTGAAGAGCTCGGTGTCGCCGCACACGGGACACGCCGCGAGGGCCTCGACGGAGGCGCCCTTGCCGACGTAGCCGCAGCGACGACACGACGCGTAGGGGCTCTGGCGCGCGAGCGTCTTCGCCACGTCGGGCTGATACGGGTTGTAGAGCGCCGCCGCGGTGAAACGAAGCCCGTCGATCGTGAGGCTGCGACCGGGCGCGTACTCCGTGAGCGCGACCTGGAGGTCACGTTGCGGCTGGTAGTCGAACTCGAGCTTCCACTTCGGCGCGTTGGGGCCTCGCGGCCGGTGCACCCAGAACGCCACCGTGTCGGTCGGAAACGCGTAGCGCGGCAGGATCGCGCGCTCGATGAGCATCTGGAGCAGGTTCTCGCCGAGACGGAGCTCGACGGCCGTGCGCTGCGCGTCATCGAGCGCTTCGATCCGCGAGGCGTCGTCGAGGGGGAGCGCGCTTCGAAGCATCTGCATCAGCTCGGGGACGGCGCCGCGCAGGGCGGCATCGACATCAACCTTCGCCTGCGCGCCATGCGCGAAGCGAGGGACCCAACGCGCGAGGTCCGCCATGAGCCTCGCCTCGTGCGCGACGAGCCATGACTCCATGCGCGCGAGCGAGCAGGGCTGCTTCGCGTCGAGAAAGTCTCGCACCGTGCCCATGCTCTCGAAGAGCGCATACGCGGCCGATCCGCTCGGCACGGTCTCGTGAAAGAAGCGCTGAACCAGCCACGCGAAGGCGTGACGACGGAGCACGCGCACGTTCTCGACGTAGACCACCGGCGCGCGCACGTCGCCCGACACGATGCGCGATGGGGTGTCGTAGTACCAGGCGTCGTGCGATCCGCCCTGGGCGTAGGTGACCACCGACGCGATCGCGCGACCGCGGCGACCCGCGCGCCCCGCCCGCTGCTGATAGTTGGCGACGTGCGGAGGCACATTGCGGAGCGCCACGCCCGCGAGGGCGCCGATGTCGATTCCCACCTCCATCGTGGTCGTGCACGAGAGCACGTCGATGGGCGGTTCGCCTCCGACGCGGAGGTCTTGAAAGCGAAGCTCGTACTGCTCCGTGAGGTTGAAGGCCTGCTCGTCGTCGCCGAGGCCCGTGAGCTGCGCGGTGTGCTCCTTCACGGTGAGGCCGAAGGGTTCGAGCGACGAGCCCGCGAGCGCGCGCAGCACCGCGTCGCGGTAGTAGCCCGCGCGCGCCGAGAGCACCGATGGATCCGCGGGCGAGAGGTCCCCGCCGCACTCGTCGCAGAGGCCGCCGAGGTCATCGGGGTGCATGCGGTGACAGCGCCCGCACATCCACCAGGGGGCGTCCTGGCGGAGTCGTACGGCGAGCATCCCCGGCACGAGGAAGTGCTGGTTGTTCACGAAGTTGAAGAGGCCGCTTCGAGGGAGCGCCTCGAACCACTTCACGACGGCCGCGCGCTGCGACTCGTCGCCGATGAGCCCGCGGAGGTAGTCTTGAAAGCGCTGCGGCAGTAGGTCGAGCGCGTGTCCGGGCCGCACACCCGAGGGCCGTTGAAACTCTTCGCCGAGCCGTCCGGGCGTCGCGCCGGGCGGGAGGAAGCAGCGGCGCTCGAGCAGCACGCGCACCCAGCGATCGAGGAGCGCACGCGCCCCGTCGGCGTCGAGCGCGCCCTTCGGAAAGTCCTTGAGCAGCAGCGGCGCGAAGTGAGGCGTGATGACGAAGGTCCCGACGCCGAGCTGCGGCAGCGAGAGGAAGCGCTCCGTCAGTTCGTTGAAGAGGGCCTGCGCGTACGCCTCGTGCGGCTGTAGCGCGTAGGCCATCTGAAGGAGCTGATGGAAGGTGTTCGACGTCGCGAGCGTGAGGTGCCGATGCCACTCGCCGGTGGGGTCTCCCTCGGGGAACAGGTCGACGCTCCGCTTCGCGCAGACGTGGAGCGCGGCGGGGTAGAGCATCGCCACCGACGGCACCTCACCGCGCTCTTCGATGGCCTTCGCGGCCAGCACGAGCACCTGACGGAACGCGTCTTGCGCGTGGCCGATGGCGAGCGCAGGCGCGAGGCGCGCGGCCTTCTGCCGTCCGTCGCTGAAGACCAGCACCTTGCGTCCGCGGTTGGGCAGATCCGCGCGATCGCTCTGCGGCGGCTGCTCGGCGAACTGCGTCTCGACGAGCGCGGTGAAGGGCTGCTCGCCGCGCGTGCGGTGGTCCTTGATGCGTCCCTTACGCTGCGAGCCCGCAGGCTGACACACGGGACACGCCGTGAACTCGGGCGCGCGCTCGTCCTCGGCGCGCGCGATCCACAGGTCTCGCACCTCAGAGGGCGGCAGCGCGTGTGCGGCGTCGAGGAGCTTGCCCGTGCGGAGCTGCACCGTGACGAGCTCGAGGTCGTGTCCGGGGCGCGGGTCACCAGGGAGCAGTTGGACCTGGACGCCCTGCTCCTCGGCGGCCTCGCCCCAGAGGAAGTCCAGCGCGGCGAGGTCTCGCGTCGGCGCGTACGCGAGGGAGTAGGCGCTGCCGCACTCACGACACGAGGCCACCTCGAACACGCGCGAGCCGCACGCGTCGCAGAAGGTCCGCGCTTCGGCGAAGAGCCTGCCGAGCGGCGCCACCTCGCCGGGATCGCACTGACGCCCTTCGCAGCGAGGGTTGATGCACGCGTAGAGCCCATCGAGGCCGCGGAACATGAGGTGTACGCGCGTCGGGATGAGCCCCGGTGCATCGGGATCGGGACGCGCGATGGCGCCGAGCGTGAGCAGCACCTCGGTCGCCTTGCGCGCGTGGGGCACTCCGGGGAACACCGCACCGGCGAGCGCTCCGAGCGAGACGGCCTTCGACGAGGTCTCGTGGAGGAGCTGCTGCACGAAGTGTTGCGGCGCCAGCATCGCGTGGAGCGCCGCGAGTACGGCGCGCTCGTCGCCCTCGGGACGCGAAACGCCGAGGTGCGCAAAGAGGTCTCCCGTGACCGCAAGAAGACGCTCTGATCCCCGCGCCGAGTGAAGCGCGTCGAGATCGATGGCGGCGAGCACCGAGGCCGTCGCGGCGTCACCCGGTCGAGGTCCGACGGCGGGTTGTCTGCGCCCGGTGATGACGTCGAAGCGCGCGGGCGCGAGGCCCGTGAGGTCCGCTGCGAAGCGGCGCGCGACCTCGTGGGCGTCGTCGCTGCTCCCGAGCGAAGCGCTCGTCGCGATGACCGAGACCTTCTCGGGGTGCTCGGTCACGCCGAGGCGATCGAAGAGGCGGCGGATGAGAAAGGCCACCTCCGCGCCCTTCGCGCCGCGGTACATGTGGGCCTCGTCGAGCACCAGGAGGAAGCGGCTCCCGGGTTCCTCAAGCCAGCGCCGGGTCTCTTCGAAGATGGGCCGTTCGAAGGGGCGCATCAGCATGTACTCGAGCATCGAGTAGTTGGTGATGAGCACGTCGGGCGACGCCCCGTGGCCGCTCTCGGGGTCGCGCACCATCTCCTGTCGCGTGAGGAGCTCGCGGTCCATCGCGCTCGTGAGGAGGCGGCGATCCCAGTTGTGCTTCGTGTACTTCTGACCCTTCTTCTTGCCGCTCTTGAACGACGCCTGCTCGGCGTGCTCCTCGGCGAGAAAGGCATCGAGGTCCTTCGCGGGGTAGCGCCCGCGCTGGCGAAGGGCCTTCGCGAGCTCGGGGTGTTCCCGGTCGAGCGATCGATACCAATCGAGGAGCGGCACGACGCGCTCACGATCACGGGTGCCGTCGCGAGGACCCGCGTAGGGCGTGCGGCCGGTGTACATCCCGAACGTGGGGTGACGCGCGGCGCCCGTGTCGTCGCGGAACGATCGCGCGAAGCCCTCATCGCCCACGAGGCGCCGCAGGCGCGACACCTGATCGTTCACAAGCGCGTTCATGGGGTAGAGGATCAGCGCGCGAACACCGCGCCGCTTCCACGCCTCGGGCTGTGTGCGCGCCTCTTCGTGGAGCATCCCCACCATGGGGAGGAGGAAACATTCGGTTTTGCCCGAGCCGGTCCCCGTGGCGACCACGAGGTCGCGGCGCGCGGGACCGAGAAAGCCACCGATCGCCCTCGCCTGATGCGCGTAGAGCGAAGGAAAGATCAGCTCCGCGCGACCCATCGACGCGAGGAACTCCGCCGTGCGTGGGTCGATCCCGAGGTCACGGAATCCGCCCTCGAAGGGCGTGTAGCGTGCCGTGGTCTCGACGTAGGGGTCTTGCGCCAGGAGGTGCCCCTCGCACGCGGTGTCGAAGAGCGTCCGACGCGCGGTGACGAGGCGCGTGTCGTTGAGCGGCCAGGCGGCTTCGAGGTAGCGCGTGAGCTGCGCGCGGAGCCTCCCCACGAGGCGCGTCGGCGTGTACTTCTCGCCCGGGTCGTCGGCCGTGGCGAAGCGCACCGTCGGCGACGCGATCGGCGCCGTGGGCATCTTCTCGCGCGTCGGCGCCTTCGCGGGCGGAGGCGACGACACGCGATCGAGCCAGCGGGAGAGCGTCGCATCGACGTCGGGGCAAGGAGAGACGAATTCCAATTCGAGCAACGACTCGAGGGAGCGGCCTTTGAAGAGTTCTTCGAGGAACCCGACGGTCACGCCCGCGACGCCCGAGAAGTCGAGCGCGGTCGCGCCCGGCAGCCTGTGCTCCCTCGCGAAGGCCGCGTTCTTCAGGTCGCGCAGCACGTCGTCGGCGTCGTCGGTGAACTTCGAGAGCTTGAGCGAGGTCACGGCGAGGCCTCCTGCACGTTCCAGCGAGACGGGTCGAGAGAAGCGAGCGCGGGATCGCGCCAGCCCTTCGGTTGCAACACGAGCAGGCCGCGCATCGCGCGGGTCATCCCCACGTAGAGGAGTCGGCGGTGATGGCGCATCGCCTCTTCGAAGGCCTCGGGCGAGTCGTACCCATCAGGCGCGGGATAGGTCCCCGGTCGCAGCCCCGCGAGCACCACCATCGGAAACTCGAGCCCCTTGGCCGAGTGCAGCGTGAGCACCTTCACCGCAGGCTCTCGGAGGTCGAGCTCCTTGCCCGGAACGTAGCGCGCCGCGACGCCCTCTCGCAGGAGCGACTGCGCGAGCGCGAGGACCGCCTCGCTGTCGGGGACGAGCACCGCGCCCGTCTGCACCTGGAGCCTCAGGTGTTGCGCCATCTGCCGGAGAAAGCGCGCCGCCCACGCGCCCTCGTCCGCGGGCGCCATCCCCCGCGCGAGCACCGGGAGCGGACCGCTGTTGGGGCTCTCGGAGCCGTCGAGCGACTCACCCTCTTCGGGCGTGAGGATCGTGAAGGCCGCGCGGTCGATCTCGGCGGTCGAGCGGTAGTTGCGCGAGAGCAGCGCCGTGCGTCCGCGAAAGTCGAGCCTCGGGTGCGCGCTCGCGAAGGTGTAGTTCCGCGAGTAGAGCGACTGCTTCGCGTCGGCGGCGAGAAAGATCCCCTCGGGCGACGACGCGAGCTCCGCGAGGAGCGAGAGCGCGACGGGCGAGAGGTCTTGCGCTTCATCGACCACCACGTGGTCATAGCGACGGGTGAAGACGCCCGCGCGCACCCTCGCGAGCGCCTCGCGGCGGAGGTCGCTCCAGGTCTCGAGCTTCGCTTCGGCAAGCAACTCTTGAAGCGCACAGCGCAGCTCCCACACGGCCGCGCGGAGCTTCTCGCCGAGCACGACGCCGCGACCGGGTCTTGGTGCGGCGAGGTAGTCGTCGAGGGTGGCGAGGTCGCGTCCTTCGATCACCCATTCGAACTCGTCGAGCAGGTAGTCGTCGGCGACGCGCGCGAGCGCCTTCGCCCGGAGCTTTCGTTCGAACGCGCTCGGCCCCTGGGGTTCGAAGGCCGCGCGCACGTCGCGGAACCGCCGTCGCAGCGTCGGCGCATCGGCGAACTCGCCGAGTCGACGAGACGCGGCGACGACCTCTCGCGCGACCGTGTCGCAGGTCGTCACGCGGACCCTCGCGCGCTGCGCGGGCGTGAGGAGCTGATCGAGGAGCTGCCCCGTCGCACGTTCGAGCGCGCGCGTGTACGTCGTGAAGAGGACGGTCTCGTCGCCGCGCGCGCCCTTGCGCTCCAGCATCGCACGCACGCGGTAGAGGGCGACGGTGCTCTTGCCCGTTCCTGCGCCGCCCTTCACGAGCGTCGGACCCTTGAGCGCCCACCGCGTGAGGCGCTCCTGCGCGGGGTCGAGCTTGAGCAGAAAGGTGACGAGCTCACCCTCCGCGTAGCGCACCAGATCGTCGGTGGTGCGCACCACGAGGTCGGGCTGCTTCGTCACCTCGGCGAGCGGCTTTGGAAAGAGCGCATCGAGCACACGCTCCGCGACATCGGGCGCGACGGGCGCGTCGAGCAGGTCGTCTTCGTGTCGGCAGCGCACCAGTGCGTCGTGCGAAGCCGCGGGGACCTTGAGCGCGTCGAGCCACGCGCGGGTGATGGGCCGCGGGAGCGCGCGTCCGGTGGTCGCGCTCTTCGTGTCGAAGCGAAACGGTCTCGCGTCATCGCGCGCGAGGGCGGCGTCGATGGCGTCGTCATCGAGGGCTCCCGCGGGCGCCTCGGGCGCGTCGGCGTGCACGCTCTCGATACCGTCGCGGTAGGTGCGGTCGTCGCGCTTGCGGATCGCGAGGAGTCGAATCCACGCGTCACCGAAGGTGTAGAAGAGGCGGTGATCGCCGACGCGGAGCCGGTAGATCTCGTCCTTGCCGACGAGCTTCTTCTTGAGCTTTCCATCGGGCAGCGGATCGTCTGTGAGAAAGCTGATCTTCTCCCAGAGGATCGCCGTCTGCGCCGGAGGGAACGCGTTCAACTCCCGCAGGAACGCGGGCTTCAGATTGAGCTCTCGCCTCGTCGTCACGTCAGCACCCCCGCCTCGTCGACATGAAACCCCAGACGCTCGTGCAGCATCGCGCGCACGGCGGGCCACACGTCACGCGTCACCGCGTAGACCGCGCCGCCATCCCCCTCGGCGCGGTCGGCCGTTCCGAGCAGCATGCGATACTCGGCCCTCGGGATGCGCGCCGGGAGTGAGAACTCCACGCCCCCGGAATCACCTCGACGCGCGGAGACCGGACGCTGCGCCCCTGCGCGGGCTTCGAGCGCCAGCACCGTGCGCAACGCCTCGTCCGTAGTGATCGCGACGGCACCGCGCGCGCTACACCACACGAAGCGTGACCACCCTCCGGGCTGACGCACGCGGAGGAGACGCGCCTCGTCGGGCGCCACCTCGTCGCGCCCCCGCCAACGCCCGCGGCCGTCGCGCACCACGTAGCGCTGCGCCGTCGGATCATCGGCGAGCGCCCGGGCTTCTCCCTCGCTCGAGCGCTTCTCGGAGAGCGCGTGCCACCACGCATCGAGGCTCGTCGGGGCGCGATCGAGACCGGCCCATCGGTCGGCGTCGGAGACCGTTCCGCCGATCGACGCCATGGCCCGAGCCAGCGCCTCGGCGTCGTGCGACGAGAGCACCGCGCGACGCACGCGACGAGCCTCGATCACCTCGCGAGGGAGCGCCCGCGTGAGCGTCGTCGTGGTCACGCTCCCGAGGAGGAGCACCGTGCTCGACCCGCGCACCCTCGCAGCGCGAACAGGCGCCGCACCGACGAGTCCGCCGTCGCCGACGAGAATGTCACCGATGGCGTCGAGGTCGTCGATCCACGCGTTGAGCTGTTCGCGTCGCGCGTCGTCGGACTCAACCCCGTGCCATCGCAGCGCGCTGTCGACGAGCGAGCGTCGGAGCACCGCCCCCTCGGCCGCGACGTGCGCGCGCAGGGCGTCGCGCCACGCGGGCTCGTCGTCGAGCGAGGCCCACGGCATCCCGAGGGCGGCTCCGTCGGAGAGCATCTCTTCATGCGAACGGACGCGCATCGGTCACCTCCACGCGCCATAGCGCGCGAGAAAACCCGCGAGCGCGTCATCGTCGTCGAGGGCCGCGTCGAGCGTGTCGGGCATCGGAGCGGCGCTCTTGCGGAGGTCGAGGTCCCACCAGCGGGCGCCGTCGGTCACGAAGACGCGCGACGAGACCGCACCGCACGCGTCTTCGATCGCGCGACGGAGGGGTTCTTCTCGCGTTCTCAGCTTCGCACCCACGGGCACAAGCGCGAGCGCGGCGCGGGTCACCGTGCGAGCCGCGTCGCGTTCGAACTCGACGTCGTCGAGGGCCACGGCGGGCAGCGCGCTCAGCACCTCACGCGGCGAGAATCCGAGCGCCTCCGCGACCATCCGAAGCCACGCGAGCGCCAGCGAAGGAACGCCCGATGCCGCCATCGCCCGCATCTCACCGACCTTTCGAAGCGCCTCACGCGCCGACGGGATCACGTCGTCGATACGCCTCCGATGACGCACACGCACGGCGCCCCACTCGCCGAAGTCGATCGTGAGCGAAGCCTCGGGCGCGGACTCGCGGAGCGGCGCGGTGCGCGCGAGCACCACATCGAGCGGAGCGCGTCCCGTCGCGTCGAGCGAGAGCGCCCCCGAGTCCCACGCGGTGACGCCCTCCCAACGCAGTGAGACGGCCATCGCAGGGGGGCCAGCAACCACCAGCGTGCGCGCCGCCGTGAGCGACGAGAGGTCTGCGACGAGCGTCTCTCCCGCAGAGCGCGACGCGTCGTCGAGCGTCACCGACGGAGCCGTCACAGGCAGCTTCGATCGCGCGACGCCTTCGGCGACGACGAACGAGAGCCGCGCGGGCGAAACCTCGGCGTCGCAGGAGGTGAACTCGAGCACATAGCGTCCCGGGGCGAGGTCGGGCAGCGCCACGTCAGCCTCCTCGACGCTCGCGAGCGCGTAGGCGTCACGCGATGCATCACCGTGGAGGAACACCGCGAGGTCGCTCCTCGCGACGCCTGCGCGCAGCTTGGCGACGGGTGTCGCGCCGTGATCGAAGACGGCGTAGCGCTCGCCGCGCGGCGTGAGCTCCCAACGCGTCGGTGGGCACAACACCCACGACGCCGTGAGCGCCAACGCGCCGAGCGAGAGCCCGAGCGTGCCCAGACGCGCGACGAGGTCTTCGGTGACCAGCGCAGGCACATCGATCACGTCGAGCGTCCAGGCGGCGCCCTCGGCGGACGGAGCGACGATCGCATAGCGCGCGCCGCGGGAGAGCGTCGAGCCTTCGAGGCGCTGCGAGGCCCCTTCGATATCGAGGCGAAAGGCCGTCGCGCGATCGTCGGCGAGGGGCGTGGGTGACATCGCGCCGAGCGCCTTCGAGAGGTCTCGATCGTCGTCATCGTCACCCGTCGTCCACGAGAGCGGCGCGCCGGTGGGAGTCACTTCGAAGCGCACGCCGTGGACCGCGAGGTTCTCTCGTCGGACCGCCGTTCGCGAGGCCCCCATCGACGCGCGAAGCACCTTCACCATCGGCGGAAACGCCTGCACCGGGGAGCACACCGCCCAGAGCGCGAGCGAACCGTCACCGCGCGGCGCGACCTCGAACCACGCGCGCGGAGCCTCGTCGTCGAGCGCCTCTCCCTTCGGCCCTTCACGCGGCTCCGCGGGTCGGTCGAAGAAGCGATCGATCCAGCGAGCGAGCCTCGCACGCACCGTCTCTTCGTCGAGCGCGCGCGTCGCAGCCTTCTTCGGCGCTTCGAGCTCGACCGACTGCGGGGGTCGCGGAACCTCGACGGGCTTCACTGGATTCACGCCCGCGTCGGGTGGGATCTCCGCGACCTCGACCGCCTCACCGCGCGCGAGCGCCGAGAGCTGCGCGCGCCACGTCGCACGCGCCGTCCGCAGCGCGTCGAGCGAGCACCGGTCGAGCGGTGGGAGGAGCGCGTCCCATGCGCCCGCGGGGGTCTTCGCGAGGGTGTCGCTGACGAGCGCGGCGATGTCGTGATGGCGCACCAGCATCGCGACGCTGGCCCGCGCGGAG
>JBPOHC010000334.1:0-5475 GCA_052035985.1 Myxococcota bacterium
GCGTGCATCGTCGAGGAGCTCTCCGTCACGGTCACGGGCAGCTCGTACACCTTCACCTCGGACCTCACGCCGACCACCCACTGGTGGCGCCTCCGCGGTCGCAGCGGGATGTCCATTGGGACGAGCCTCTCGCCCACCTGGAGCTTCCGCGTGCTCGCGTCGACCTCGTCGACCAACGCGCCGTGGGGCTCGTGGCCCGACCTCAACGGCGACGGCTACTCCGACCTCCTCGTGGGCCGCGTCGACACGCCCGCGTACCTGCTCGGCAGCGCCGCGGGCGTCTCTGCGACCACGACGGTTCGCACCATCGCGACGAGCGGGTCGGTCTTCGATCGAGACTTCGGGCGCGTGGTCGCGAACGCGGGCGACACCGACGGCGACGGGCTCACCGACGTGCTCATCAGCGGCGTCAACGGGCGCGTCTGGTATGTCCGCACGAGGGGGGTGTCGGCGTCGGGCATCCCCTCGTTCTCGACGCCCGCCGCGCTCCAGCCGCAGGTGAACGGAACGGTCTTCACGGCGGCGGGCGACGTGAACGGCGACGGCTACGGCGACGTGCTGGTCGCGAGCGCGTCGAACCAGACGCTCTACATCTATCAGGGCAGCGCGACGGGTCTCTCGACGACGGCGGCCACGACGTACCGGAGCGTCCGCACGGGAGACCTCGGCGACTCCGTCGCGGGCGCCGGGGACTTCAACGCCGACGGCTACGCCGACGTCATCGTGAGCGATCCCTCGATACGAACTGCGAACTTCTTCTTCGGCTCATCGACGGGGCTCCTCACGTCTCGCACCGACGCCATCCCGCCCGTGGTCAGGTCGTACCCGATCTCGACGACGGTGACCTCGGTGGCCCTCGCGGGAGACCTCGACGCCGACGGCGTGAGCGACGCGATCATCGGGAGCAGCACGTCGGTCTACGACGTCATCCTCGGGCGACCCGACGCCTCGGCCTTCTCGCCCTCGCCGAGCTTCTCGGCCCGATTCGTCGGCGGCGCCGCGGATCTCAACGGCGACGGCACCGCGGATCTCTTCGTCGCCGACGGCAACGGCAGGGTCGCCTTCGCCACGACGACGGCCACGGATGCGACGCTCCTCCCGACGGAGAACCGCAGCATCGCGGCGGTCATCGCGAGCGCCGGAGACGTCAACCGCGACGGCCTCGGAGACGTCGTCGTGGGGAACGTCTCCCAGGGCCGCATCGGCGTCTTCTACGGCGCGCGAGGCGCCACCCCGTTCACCTTCGCCGAAGGCCCGACGGTCACCGGCCTCGGCTCCTCGGTCGCGCTCCACAGCCCGCCCCGCGCCCTCGGATCACGCCACGGCAAGTGATCTGTGAACCCGGTGCACGACGCAGACGAAAGTCTTTCGTCGCGCCGGAGTCCCCTTCTGCGCCCGGTGAATCTCGATCCCCGGGCGCGCGTGTGCGGAGGACCGTGTCTCGACGACGGGCACACCGCGTGCGAAGCGATCGCCCCATGCGAACTCGCTGCTTTGGCCTCTTGATTCTCGCTTCCATCGCTGCGTGCGGGGGAGAGACGCCCTCGACGACCCCCGACGCGAGCGCCGCCGATGTGACAGACGTGTCTGACGTGAGCCCGAGCGACACGGTCGACGCGCAGCCCGCAGACGCGACCGACGTACAGCCCGCCGATGCGAGCGACGCAACTGACGTGAGCGTCGCGGATGCGAGCGACGCGACGCCCTTCGACGCGGGCCCGGGGCTCCCCGTGAGGTTCGCGTTCAGGCCGGGGTGGGAGGGCGTTCGAAGCGTCGAGGTGATCGGCTCCTTCGGCCGCGCCGACGACTGGACCGCGCCCTTCGCCACGATGACCCTCGACGGAGACACGTGGCGGGGCACCGGAGCGCTCCATCCCGGGACGTACGGGTACGCGTTCCGCGTGGTGGGCGACGCGCAGGCGGGCGCGACGGCGGCGACCTTCTCGCGCTTCGTCCACGACCCCTCGAACCTGCGGAGCGGACGCTGTCCCGCGGGGAGCTCCCTCGCGACGATGAGCGAGATGAACCCCTGCGCCATTCTCTTCGTGCCGCAGTCGAAGACCCCGACGACCTTCTTCAACCTCACCGGGCGCGTCGTGACCGGGACCACCCCCACCGCGGGATGGCTCGTCACCGTCGAGCGCGCCGAGCCCGGCCAGAACCCCTTCTTCGTCGACCGCACGAACGCGGGCGCCGACGGGCGCTTCTCCCTCCGCGTCGCGCTCGGGCAGTACCGCCTCGCGGTGAAGAACCCCACCGGCCTCTCAGACCCGTCGACCGCGCGTCAGCTCACCACCACGGCCTCGTTCGTCTCCGCCGATCGTGACCTCGGCGACGTCGACGTGACCGCCGCGCGCTGATCTCGAAGCCTACGCGCGGCCCGCGTTGCTATCGTGCGCCCCTCTGACGCTGGAGGTGGTGCCCTGATGATTCCGTACGTGGTGACCCTCGCGGTCGTGGCGCTCGTCGTGGCGGTCTATGACCTCACGCAGAAGAAGCACGCGATCCTCCGTAATTTCCCGGTGATCGGGCACTTCCGATACCTGCTCGAAGAGGTCGGACCCGAGCTCCGGCAGTACATCGTCACGGGCAACGACGAGGAGCGTCCCTTCTCCCGCGACCAGCGCCGCTGGGTCTACACGTCGGCCAAGAAGGAGAACAACTACTTCGGCTTCGGCACCGACAACGACCTCGAACAGTCGACGGGCTACGTCGTCATCAAGCACTCGCCCTTTCCGCTCCTCGACCCGCACGTCGGGGAGGCGGGCTACGACCCCGCGTACCGCGTCCCCGCGGCGAAGGTCATGGGCGGACACAACAAGCGCAAGAAGGCGTTCCGACCGTCTTCGATCGTGAACGTGTCGGGCATGAGCTACGGGTCGCTCTCGGCGGCGGCGGTCGAGGCCATCAACCGCGGCGCGAAGCTCGCGGGCTGCTGGCAGTCGACGGGCGAGGGAGGGATCTCACCGCACCACAAGCACGGCGGCGACCTCGTGTGGCAGCTCGGCACGGGGTACTTCGGGTGCCGCGATGAGAAGGGCGGGTTCAGCCTCGAGCGCTTCGTCGAGAACGCCACGAAGAACCCCGTCCGCGCCGTCGAGATCAAGCTCAGTCAGGGCGCCAAGCCCGGCGCCGGAGGCATCCTCCCGGCGGCCAAGATCACGCACGAGATCGTTCAGATCCGCGGCGTGGCGATGGGCAGGGACTGCGTGAGCCCCGCGGCGCACACGGCCTTTCGCGACGCCGACGAGATGCTCGATTTCGTCGAGCGCATCTCCGAGGCGTCGGGCGGACTCCCTGTCGGGATCAAGTCCGCCGTCGGTCAGATGAAGTTCTGGGACGACCTCGCGCGCCTCATGGACACCACCCACCGCGGCGTCGACTTCATCACCATCGACGGGGGCGAGGGGGGCACCGGGGCCGGTCCGCTGGTGTTCACCGACCACGTCGCGCAGCCCTTCAAGATCGGCTTCTCGAAGGTCTACCGGGCCTTCGCCGAGCGGGGGATGCACCACAAGGTGCTCTTCAACGGATCGGGCAAGCTCGGCTTCCCCGAGCAGGTGCTCTTCGCCTTCGCGCTCGGCTGCGACACGGTCTCCGTCGCGCGTGAGGCGATGCTCGCGATCGGGTGCATCCAGGCGCAGCGGTGTCACACGGGGGCGTGCCCCACGGGCGTCGCGACGCAGAGCGCGTGGCTCATGCGCGGCCTCGACCCGGAGCTCAAATCCGCGCGCCTCGCGAACTACCTCGTCACGCTTCGAAAGGAGGTGCTCGCCCTCTGCCGCGCCTGCGGCGTGTCGCACCCTGCGTTCCTTCGGGGAGAGCACATCGACCTGCTCGATGACCGCTTCAAGGCCGAGAGCATCACGTCGGTGTTCAACTACCAGGGCGACTGGGGAACGCCCTCCGACGAGGACCTCGCCGCGATCCGCGCGCTGATGAGCGGTCCCGTCGAAGAGCGCGCCCCCGAGCGCCTCGCCGCGCGGTAGAGAATCTCCCGCCATGAAGTTCGAACAGCTCGACCGAAGGATGCGCGTCTACGAGACGGCGCACGACCACTGCGTACTGCCCGGCGTGCACATGGTGGCGCGCATCGACGGGCGCTCGTTCTCGCACCTCACGCGGGTCTCGCAGCGCTTCGACGCGCCCTACGACCTGCGCTTTCGCGACTGCATGGTCGCCACGCTCACGCATCTCATGAACTGCGGCTTCGCGGTGCTCTACGGCTACACGCAGAGCGATGAGATGTCGCTCCTCCTGCGGCGCGACGAGGGGACCTTCGGGCGCAAGCTCCGAAAGCTGTTGTCGGTCTTCGCGGGCGAGGCGAGCGCGGCCTTCTCGCTGGCCCTCGGCGCGCACGGAGCCTTCGACTGCCGCATCTCGCAGCTCCCCCGCGACGAGGACGTGGTCGAGTACTTCCGCTGGCGCCACGAGGACGCGCACCGCAACGCGCTCAACGGCCACTGCTACTGGCTCCTGCGCGGTCATGGGTTCGACGACGCGGCGGCCACGAAGAAGCTCAACGGCGTCTCGGTGGCCGAGCGCAACGAGCTCCTCCACAAGCACGGGATCAACTTCAACGACGTGCCCGCGTGGCAGAAGCGCGGCGTCGGAACGCTCTGGGAAGACGTCACCGAGGAGGGCACCAACCCCCACACCGGCGCGACGGTCTCGGTCACGCGGCGCAAGGTGAAGGTCGAGTACGAGCTCCCGATGCGCGACGACTACGACGCCTTCGTGCGATCCATCGTCGCGCGCCAGTGACCCTCAGCCCGTGAGCCGCGCGAGGAGCGCCGCGGGCGTGAGCACTTCGAAGCCCAGATCCGTCGGGTAGTGCTTCGTGTTTCCCGTGACGAGGGCGAGCGCGTGACCCGCGAGCGCGACCTCGACGAAGACCCTGTCATCCACGTCGATGAGCGCGCCCTCGAAGGGAGCAGTCACCGTCACGCGCTCGCATCCCGTGAGCGTCTCGGTGAGCAGCGCCTCGCGCTTCGCGGGGTCGACCTTGCGAAACTTCGGACGCGCCAGCACCTCGCGGTACTCGGCCTCGATGCGGTCGTCGACGAGCACCGTCACGCCCGCGCGACGAGCGGCCTCGAGCGCGAGGTCGGGCGTGCGCCCGGGGTTCAGGAGCGCCGAGACGAGCACGTTCGTGTCGAAGACCAGGCGCACGGTGGGAGCGCTCTTACGCCCTCGAAACGCTGTTCCACAAGCACCTCCAGAAGTTTGACAAACACGGGCAGATTCGCCGTAGACACACTTTAGGGGGTGATGTAGGTATTTGTCCCCATGAAGCGAATCCTCGGCCCAGGCGCGGTGTGTTTCGGACTGATGGCGTGCGGCGGCGCCCCTGATCAGGTCGACCCCACGAGCGACGAGGCGAGGAGCAACTGCCCTCCGCCGTCGGCGTGTGACCTCGCGGCTCCCACCGTGCGCGGCACCGGAAGCTGGGATCACTCCATCACGTCACGGCTC
>JBPOHC010000166.1:0-5811 GCA_052035985.1 Myxococcota bacterium
TCTGCGCGTGGTGGAGGCGCGATGGTCAGCGCTGGCTGCGAACGTACGAAGCAGAGACATATCCGCGAGGTTGGAAGCGAGAGAACTTCGCAGAGAGCCTTCGCGCTGGGGAACGAGAGTCGTGGTCCCTCCTGCTCGCGCTTGGGGCATGTCAGCGCTTTGGGAGACAGGCCCCGCAGCAGGCTCGAGGTTTTGTCGAACGGCTTCAACAGCACGGGAGCCCGCCCTGGTGGTCGATCGTCATCGGAGATCGCGCGTCCGTGCCGCCCACGTCCTGGACGGACTTCCTCGACCAGTGGCTCGGAGGCGCGATCGACAGCGATGAGTATCGCCAGTGGCTCGGCCTGTTTCCAACTCTGTATCAGGTTCACAAGTTCGGCCACGTGTATCGAGACATTTTTCTGCGCCTCGGCCGCTGGGACGGTGCCGCCTTCTCGCTCGTCGACGTTCTGGCCCCCCTTGCGAACCAGCGCTTGTCGGGCGCGTTCGAGGCACCTCCTCTGGCACCCGCTCTGGGCATTGGAGCACACTGGGTCCTCCGCGAACTCGTGCGCCTCGGGGTTACGAAAGGACCGCATTTGCACCCGGAGTCTTTCGTGCCCAGACGCCGCGTGAGAGAACTCGCGATCAGGCTGGGAGCGTCAGGTCTCGCGGACACGGACCGACCTGAGAATCTCGGACAGTGGTCACGGCGGATCTGGGAGTTCCTCATCGATCCCGCGCGCCTTGACGAGGAGCAGGCCACGTTCGCCATGTGTTTCGATCTTCCCCTCTACGTGCTGGAGCGAAACCCGGACGCGAGGGTGGACCCTATCATCCAGGAGTTCTTCGCGTGAGCGATGGTACATTCACACGCAACGCTGCCGTCCTGCACCCGCGCTTCGGGCGGGGCCGCGTCATCGCCGATGAGGGCGACACGGTCGTCGTCCGCTTCGACGTCGGGATTCAAGAGTGCCCCCGCGACGAGCTGAGCTCTGTGGCCGATCTGGCGGCGCCCTCCCCCCTCGCCCCCTCGCCCCCGCTCGGCGTCGTGACTCGGGTGCTCGCGGCGGCGATTCGCTCGACGAACGACGCGTGGGGCGTGTTTTCGAACTCGAGGATTGACCTCCTCCCTCACCAGCTGTGGGTTTGCCGTCGCGTCATCGAGCGATGGCCGAGCCGCTGGCTGGTCGCTGACGACGTCGGCCTTGGAAAGACGATCGAGGCGGGCCTCATCCTCACACCGTTGCGTTCGTCTGGACGGGTGCGGCGGCTGCTCGTGCTCGCCCCCGCCTCCCTGGTCGAGCAGTGGCAAGCCCGACTCCGGGGAATGTTTGACCTGCGGCTGGCGCGTTACACCGCCGAGGCCGACACGGCTCGGTCGGACTTCTGGGGCACCCACGATTTCGTCGTAGCATCCGCGCAGACTCTTCGAAATGACCGGAACGAGCGCTGGCGCCGGATGCTCGAAGCCACCCCTTGGGACCTCGTGATGGTGGATGAAGCCCACCATATGAACGCCGACGAGAAGGGGGGACCGACCCTCGCGTACCAACTGGTCGAACAGCTCCAAGAGCGCGGACGGATCCGTGGGCTCGTCCTCTTCACGGGCACGCCTCACCGCGGGAAGGACTTCGGCTTCCTCTCGCTACTCAAGCTCCTACAACCAGAGCGCTTCGATCCGAAGCGCCCGATCTCCGAGCAACTCCATCTGCTGCGAGACGTGATGATCCGCAACAACAAGCGGGTCGTGACCGACATGACTGGCAAGGCGCTCTTCCAGAAGGTGAGCGTCTTCACAGAGCGTTACACCTACAGCTCGGCCGAGCAGGAGTTTTACGACAGGCTCACCAGCTTTATCCTCAGCGGGCGCGCGTACGCCTCGAAGCTCGACGCGACGGCAGGACGGGCCGCGATGCTGGTTCTGATCTCGATGCAGAAGCTCGCGTCGAGTTCGGTCGCTGCGATTCGTCGTGCGATCGCCGGACGCCTCGAGCGACTGCGCGCGGCCTCCAAACGTGCGGGAGCGAGCGAGGTGGCGGAGCTGCGGAGGAGGTTCGAGCAACTGCAGAGCGTTGACGATCCGGCGGACGCTGACCTGCGCGCGGAGCTCGAAGAGAGGCTGGCGGAAGAGGCATCAGAGGTACGTCTGGGCGGGGACGAGGCGCCCGCGCTCGAGTACCTCATCGAACTGGCGAACATAGTCGAGGAGGAGACCAAGGTCCGTCGGATCGTCGAGCTCCTCGACGCGAGGTTCGCCGGGCGGTCTGTGCTGCTCTTCACCGAGTACAAGGCGACGCAGTCGCTGGTCCTTTCGGCCTTGCTCGCCAGGTTTGGAGACGGATGCGTCACGTTCATTAACGGCGACGGGCGCGCGGATGGGGTCAAAGACCGAGCAGGCCGCGTACATTCGATGGCGCTGCCGCGAGAGGAAGCGGCACGACGCTTTCAATGTGGGGAGGTCAGATTCCTCGTCTCGACCGAGGCGGCTGGCGAGGGCATCGACCTTCAGGCATGTTGCTACACGCTGATTCAGGTGGATCTTCCCTGGAATCCTATGAGGCTCCACCAGCGTGTTGGACGCGTGGATCGCTACGGTCAGCGTCACGCCGTAGAGGTGGTGAACCTGCACAATCCCGAGACCGTCGAGGGGAGGATCTGGGACTGCTTGAACGAGAAGCTGACGCGCATCACGCAGGCCTTCGGGAGCGCGATGGATGACCCTGAAGACATGCTCCAGCTCGTGCTCGGGATGTCTCCGAGCGGGCAGTTCGACCAGCTCTTCGCGGAGGCGGCCAACATCCCCGGGGACCGGCTTCGAGCCTGGTTCGACGCGAGAACGGCGACCTTCGGCGGTCGCAGCGCGCTCGACGCGGTGCGCGATCTCGTGGGGCACGCCAGCCGCTTCGACTTCGGTGCCGCGAGCGCCGGTCTCCCGAAGGTGGAGTTGCGTGACCTCCTCCCCTTCTTCAAGGCGAGTTTGCAGCGCCATCGACGACAGTGGAAGGAGGGCGACGAGCAGCTCTCGTTCAAGACCCCCGAGCTGTGGTGCGAGCGAGACTTCGCTGTCCTCGACGCGTACGAGCGCCTGCTGTTCCGTCGGGAGTCCGGGGCGGGCGGCGGGATCGTGTGTGGGGTGGGTCATCGCGTCTTCGATCAGGCGCTCGCCGATGCGGACACCGTGATGGAGGTGCTCGCTGTGGTGCCCGAACTCGATGAGCCCCTCGCGGTGTTCGCGGTTCACGACAAGGTGACAACGGGCGAAGGTCTGGTTCGTCGCGTGGTTTTCGGCGTGTCGGGCGCCACCCCGGACTGGAGGCTGCTCGCCGACTGGGAGCTTCTTTTGGAGGTCAACCGGGTCGCGCGGCGCCCGCAGTCGCTCGCCCGCCTTGCCGCGGACCGTCCGGCGACGCTCATGCACTCGCCGAGCGAGCACACGGCGCAGGCCGGGTCTTGGCTCATGCGCCAACCGGCGTTCGTCGCTCTGTCGTTCAAGAGCCCGGGAGTCGATCCTCTCGCGCTCCTAGTTCCCACGGCGGCGGAGGCCAATTCTGTCACGGACGAGGCGTTGAGTTAAGACGCCTCTAGACGCGAGGCGAATCGGGCGCGGTATCATTCTCGGGAGTCGAGGCGAAGCGTGCCGCGGTGTCGGGTTGCCGTATCAACAACTCAACACGGCTGGGTTGACCGGGCTCTTTCTCGGCCCGTCGCGGCGGAGAAGCCACGGACTCATCGGGCGCTAGCTGCGCCGCAACAAAGTCGCCGCTACTTCGATGATGCGTTTCACCGCGTGAGCGCCCGCAGGCTGTCGGGGCGCGGCACCGCGATCCACCCCTCCGCGTGAGCTGCGGCGATGTCGTCGGGCGGCACCGCGTCGACGAGGCCGAGCATCGCCGCCCGCGCCACGAGCGCGCAGACGAGCGCATCGAGCGCGTGATCGGTGGCGACGTAGAGCTCCCTGACCTCGTCCGTCATGCGCAGCCACTCGCGGCCACCCGCGCTCGCGAGCGCGTCGAGCAGCGCGCGGCGTCGCGCCACGCCCGCGCTGTCGGCGCCCTTGTAGCCCTCACGAGGAATCCCCCACATCGAGAGCGCCGCGGCGGGGTACGCCTCGACGACGCGCCCGAGACCGTCGCTCGGGAACGGTCGCCCCACGGCGTCAGTGACCACCTCCACGTCGCCGAGCGCGAGCGCGTCGAGCAGCGCGCAGCATCGCCACGCGGCCATCGCGATCTTGTCCGCGGACACCGACAGCGGCACGGCGGGTTGCTGGCCCGCCACGTTCGCCTCTCGTCGCTCCTTCACCGTCTCGGACGAACGCCTCGCGGTGAACGCATCGGTGCGACGGAGGCGGAACGCAGCGTCCCCCGGTTTCGACCAGCGACCACCGGGGCGCCACGCGGAGACCGCGGAGACCATCGCGACAGGCCAACCGAAGGGCGCATCGAACGCGATCGCGGTGACATCGGGCGCTCGCGCGGCCTCAAGCACCACCCGGTCGTTTGCTGGCATCTGCGGAGCATCGACGTCTGCGCCGCCGTCGGTCCAACGGATCGTGCACACCGCCGTCGTCTGGTGGCTCTTCGCGATGTCGACCCCGACCGTTCTCACTGTCGACCTCCGAGGCTCATTCGTCCGAATCGTCTCCCGCGCTCACCGCACGGAGCACCGCCGCGCGCAGGCTTTGCGCTCGTGCGAGAGAGTACTCGAGCCGCTCTGCCTTCAGCGCGGAGATCAACCTCGCGAGCGCTCGAAGCGCCGCGTCGGCGACTCTCTGTAAGGCCCGCGAGGAAGTCCTCGACGCCCACGGCGAGTCCGTAGTCGTCCCACGTCGCGACCTCGACGCGGTCGGTCAGGAGCGCAGCGCGCCCGGGGAGTTCGCGCTGCGCGCCGAGGGAGGCCCGCTCGATGTCCTCGTAGGTCATCGCCATGTCAGCGCCCGAGTCGTCGAAGCTCGCCATCGCGTCGACGATCACCGCCATCGCCGCGCGATAGAGCTCGACGCGCTCCTCGAGCGTGGCCCCGATCGCGAGCATCTCGACGTCGAGCACGATCGCGCGCGACGCGACTCGTCGCCCAGCACAGAGCGTTCGAGAAGTTGCCGACCACGCCCGTCTGCGCCACCTCGAAGCGCGCGGGCGACACGGAGAACGCCTTTTGATCCCCTCGCGTCGCGCGCGACTCGAGGCGCCTCCGCGGCGTGTCGAGCATCGCCTTCGTGCGGCGCTTCGGGCCCGATCGCCGCACGCGCTGAGAGGCCTTGCGGAACAGCCAACGGCTCGCGCGCTCCTCGTCGTCGAGCAGGGTCTCGGGCGTACGTCGCACCGCTGCGAGTCGACGCTGCAGGTCGATCATCTGCATGTGCTGCGCCTCGGCGTCACCCTTGTTGCAGACCCGCATCGGGTCCGCCACGCGCTCGCGGAGCACCCAGGCGAGCGCGGGGAGGCCGCCCTTCGCATCGAGCGCGAACCGAAGGAGCCAGCGATCCCAGTGACAGAATGCGACCCCGTCGACCTCGCGCCAGACCTCGGGGCCGTCGATCACGCAGGGATCAAGCGGTCGATCCTCGGGCCTCGCGGTGCGCGTGCTTCGTCGAGTCAGACGAGGCTCTCATCTCGCATCGCCGTGCAACACGGAAGTCGCTTCCCGAAGGCCCGCGCAGAACGCCACGCGCTCACCCGCTACCCGCGCGACGACGCTCCGCGCCTCATTCGTCGGACGAGGCGCGGGGAATCGCCGCCTACGCGCCTCGGCCCACGAGACAACGGCCGCGTAGTTTATAGTCTCGCCCATGTTGACGACGGTGGGAGCCAACCTCCTCCTGGGCTTCGC
>JBPOHC010000373.1:0-58629 GCA_052035985.1 Myxococcota bacterium
GTGAGCCGCGCGAGGCGCATGTCGAGGATGGCCTTCGCCTGCCGCTCGCTCAGCCTGAAGTCGGTGACGAGCGCGGCCTCGGCGATCTCGGACTCGGGCCTGCCCGCGCGGCGCACGAACTCTTCGAGCCCCTTGAGGGGCAGCGCCATGAGGCGCGTCTTCGCGGTGTCGACGTCGGGGCTCTCGCGGATCGTCTGGATCACCGTGTCGATGTCGGTGGTCGCCATCCCGAGGCCGAGCACGAGCTCGCGCTGCCCCTCGGCCTGACGGAGTTCGAAGCGCGTGCGGCGCGTGACCACGTCGCGGCGGTGCTCGACGAAGACCCGAAGCGCGGCCTCGAGCGAGAGCATCTTCGGCTGTCCGCCCACGATGGCGAGCGTGTTGACGCCGAAGGTCTCCTGGAGCTGCGTGTTCTTGTAGAGGTTGTTGAGCACGACCTGACCGTTGGCGTCGCGCTTGAGCTCGATCACCACGCGCATGCCCTCGCGCGAGCTCTCGTCACGGATGTCGGAGATGCCCTCCAGGCGCTTCTCACGCACCATGTCGGCCATCTTCTTGAGCATCATGGCCTTGTTGACCTGGTACGGGATCTCCGTCACCACGATCATCTCGCGGTCACCGCGGCCGATGGGCTCGATGGTGGCGCGCGCGCGCATCACGATCGAACCGCGGCCGTTGGTGTACGCCTGCTCGATGCCCTGTCGCCCGAGGATGAGCGCCCCCGTGGGGAAGTCGGGGCCCTGCACGAAGCGCATGAGCGCGCGCGAGTCGGCCGCGGGGTTCTCGATGAGGTGAATCGTCGCGTCGATGATCTCGCCGAGGTTGTGCGGCGGGATGTTCGTCGCCATGCCCACGGCGATGCCGCCGGAGCCGTTCACCAGGAGGTTGGGGAACCGCGCCGGGAGCACCGCGGGCTCCTGCTCGCTCGCGTCGAAGTTGTCGACGAAGTCGACGGTCTCCTTCTCGATGTCGGCGAGGAGCTCTTCGGAGAGGCGCGCGAGGCGGACCTCGGTGTAACGCATGGCCGCGGCGGGGTCGCCGTCGACGGAGCCGAAGTTCCCCTGGCCGTCGATGAGCACCATGCGCATCGCGAAGTCCTGGGCCATGCGCACGAGGGCGTCGTAGACCGAGGAGTCACCGTGGGGGTGGTACTTGCCGAGGCACTCGCCGACGACGCGGGCGGACTTCTTGTACGCCTGGTTCCACACCAGCTTGAGGCCGTACATCGAGTAGAGGATGCGACGGTGAACGGGCTTCAGTCCGTCGCGCGCGTCGGGGATCGCGCGGCCCACGATCACGCTCATCGCGTAGTCGAGGTAGCTGCGCTGCATCTCCTCTTCGATCAGGGTCGGGATCAGCGCGCCGTTCGGGTTCGAAGGGGGCGGCTGATCGGGTCCGCCTGAGGGGGTCGCGGTCGTGTCACTCATCGGGTCGTGTCACCTGTCCTGGTCATCCATCGCTCGCCGCGTCTTGCCCCGCTCGGAAGCGTCGTGGGCCGCGCCCCACCCCCGTCTCGCCCCCTCGAAGGGGAACCGGTTCGGGGTGTCGGGTCGCAGCGCGTCGCCCCGCGAACGGGAGTCAGCGAGAGTCACTCCCACCACCCGCCGTCGGACGATCAAACGCCCTATTTCTCAGCCGGTTGAAGGGGTACGCGCGTTCTATCAGACCGCGCCCCGCGCCGCCATTCTTCGCGGACTTACCCCGTCACTCCGAGGCGTTTCTCGCCCCCTCTTGCCAACCCCGATTGCCACCCTGGGAAGTCCTCTGGTTGGCGTTTCATGGCACTGGAGTGTTATTCCATCGGTGGACACCCCGGCACTGGGAGTGCAATGGTTTTCGCCGTGCTGCTCCCTCGTCGCGCATTGTTGTTCGCGCTCGCTTCGGCGGCCCTCTCGGGGTGCCTCACGCGCTCGCTCCCGCTGCCTCCTCCGAGCGCGACGATTCAGTCCGTCACGAGCTGCCCGCTGATCGACTGCCCGATGGGCGGCGTGATCGTGACCATCGGCGGCAACGACGCGCACCCCGGCGCCACGGTGATCGCCTACGACGACAGCATCCCGCCCACCTCCACGGGCGAGCAGCTCGGAGGCAACGCGCGGGCGAGCGACTCTGGGAGCTGGGCCATCACCATCGTGCCCCGGCAGCTCAGCCCCGGCGTCGTGTCGGCCGTGCAGCGCGGTCACACGATCCGCGTGTTCCAGGCCACCGCCGATGGAGAAGCATCGCAGTCGATCTACGTCGAAGTCCCCCGCATGTGAGGAACCTCCGATGAACGCAACGCGTCTCGCGCTCGTCACCGCCGCCCTCGCGCTCGCGGGCTGCATGTCTCCCGCGGAGCCTGTTCCGACGGCCACCGCGCGCATCGAGGGGGTGATTCCCTGCGTGGGCTGTCGCGACATCGAGGCCGTCACGGTGACCCTCGCGGGCGACGACGCGCTCCCCGACGCGCTCGTCGTGGTGCACGACCTGAGGCTCTCGTACGAGCTCGGACAGCGCCCCGCGGCGCTCATCCACGCCGACGCGCAGGGCCGCTGGCAGGCCACGCTCCGCGGGCTCCGCGTCCCCAATCGCGCGGAGCTCCCGGTGCACGCGGGCGACCTGCTCGAGGTGTTTCAGCGGCTCGGAGAGGGCGAGGCGTCGGTGCCGTATCGCATCGCGGTCCCCTCGCCCCAGGCCGACACGCGCCCCGCGCCGCCGATCGTGAAGCCCGACCAGGGTCAGGCCGCCGATCCGTGGCCCAACCCCTCGGGTCACTGAGCGCAGCGCGACCGCGGACGCCTCGTCCGCATCGCATCGCATCGAGACACCGCGCACCTCGGAGTTTGCCGATGGGGCGTCGCAGAGATACCCTCCGCGGCCCCTTACGACGAGGTACAGCCCCGTGTCTGACGCAACCGAGACTCCCAGTGACTTCGTGCGCGAGATGGTCGCGCGCGACGTGAAGAGCGGCAAATACAAGGGGCGCGTGTGCACGCGCTTTCCGCCCGAGCCCAACGGCTACCTTCACATCGGCCACGCCAAGTCGATCCATCTGAACTTCGGCATCGCGCGCGACTTCGGCGGCGTGTGCCACCTCCGCATGGACGACACCAACCCCACCACCGAGAGCATCGAGTACGTGGGGAGCATCCAGCGCGACGTGCGGTGGCTCGGCTTCGACTGGGGCGACAAGATGTTCTTCGCTTCGGACTACTACCCGAAGCTCCACGCCTACGCCGAGAAGCTCATCAAGCTCGGGCGCGCGTACGTGTGCCACCAGACCGAAGAGGAGATGTCGAAGGGCCGCGGGACGGTCTCTGAACCCGGCACGCCCTCACCGTGGCGCGACCGCTCGCCCGACGAGAACCTCGAGCTCTTTCGCAAGATGACCCGCGGAGAGTTCAAAGAGGCTGAGGCCGTGCTCCGCGCCAGGATCGACATGGCGTCGCCGAACCTCAAGATGCGCGACCCGAACATCTACCGCATCAAGAAGAGCGCGCATCACTACCGCCAGGGCGACACCTGGGTGGTCTATCCGCTCTACGATTTCGCGCACTGCCTCAGCGACGCCATCGAGGGCATCACGCTCTCGATCTGCACGATGGAGTTCGAGAACGCCCGCGAGCTCTACACCTGGGTGCTCCGCGCGACGGAGTGCGACGAGGGCTTCGGCACGCTCCCCGAGCAGACCGAGTTCGCGCGGCTCAACCTCACGTACACCGTGATGAGCAAGCGCAAGCTCATCGAGCTCGTCGAGGGCAACCACGTCCGCGGCTGGGATGACCCGCGCCTCCCCACCATCGCGGGGCTCCGTCGCAGGGGCGTGACGCCCGACGCGATCCGCGCGTTCTGTCAGCGCATCGGCGTTTCGAAGAGCCTCTCGATCGTCGAGATCGCGCTCTTCGAGTACCACATCCGCGAAGACCTCTCGCCGCGCTCGCCGCGCGTGATGGCGGTGCTCAAGCCGCTCAAGGTGGTCATCGAGAACTGGCCCGCGGGCGAGGTCGAGACCCTCGACGCGCCGTACTGGCCCCACGACATCCCCAAGGAGGGATCGCGGAGCGTTCCGTTCTCGGGCGAGCTCTACATCGACCGCGACGACTTCGCCGAGGACCCGCCCAAGGGCTTCTACCGGCTCTCTCCGGGCCGCGAGGTGCGCCTGCGCCACGGGTACATCATCAGGTGCGAGCGCGTGGTGAGGGGCGTCGACGGAGAGGTCACCGAGCTCCGCTGCACCTACGATCCGACCTCGCGCGGCGGCGCGGGCAACGGCCGCAAGGTCGAGGGGACCATTCAGTGGGTGAGCGCCGCGCACGCCGTCGAGGCCGAGGTGCGGCTCTACGATCGCCTCTTCAACGTCGAGGCGCCGGGCACCGAGCGAGACTTCAAGCTCGACATCAACCCCGAGTCGCTCACGCTCGTTCGCGCCAAGGTCGAGCCCTCGCTCGCGTCGGCGAAGGTCGGTGAGCACTACCAGTTCGAGCGCATCGGGTTCTTCGTCGTCGACGCCGACACCGCCGACGGCGCGCCCGTGTTCAACCGCACGGTCTCGCTCAAGGACGCGTGGACCCGCGCCGTGACGCGCGCCTCGGGCGAGGCGACGAAGCCCGCCGCGAAGCCCGCGAAGGAGGCTCCCAAGGAGTCGAAGGAGCCCGCGAAGGCGATCGAGCTCGACGCCGCGGCGATCGCGCTGCGCGACAAGCACGGCCTGAGCGCCGACGAGGCGAGGCTGCTCTCGGGCGACGAGGGGCTGCGATCGGTCTTCGAAGGCGCGCTCGCGAAGGGCGCGAAGTCGAAGGCCGCGGCGAGCCTCCTCTCGAACGAGGTCGTGGGCGAGCTCCGCGCGAGGAAGCTCACGGCGGTTCCCTTCGGTGGCGGAGAGGTGGCGGAGCTGCTCGCGCTCGTCGACGAGTCGGTGATCTCTTCGAAGCAGGCGCGCGACGTGCTCGGTGAGCTCTTCGCGCACGGCGGCTCTCCGCGAGCCATCGTCGACGCGAAGGGCTGGCGACAGATCACCGACACCTCGGCGGTCGAAGCGGCCGTCGACGAGGTGCTCGCGAAGAACGCCGACGCGGTGGGACGCTACCGCGCAGGCAACGCCAACGTGCTCGGCGCCCTCGTGGGCATGGCGATCAAGGCCACGGGCGGCAAGGGGAACCCCAAGCTCGTGACCGAAGTGGTCAAGCGCAAGCTCGGGTGACTCGCTCTCTGCGCGGCTGATACCCTCCGCCGCGCCATGACACCGCTCGAAACGCTCGGCTTCATCGACGAAGCGACGCTCCTCAAACACGCCCGCACCGCCTTTCTCGAAGCCTGCGCGTCGGAGCGTCGGGCTTCGATCACGGCCCACACGCTCGACACCCGCGGCGAGGTTCACTTCGGCGACGCGGCGCTGCACGAGCTCGCGCAGGTGGCTCCCGATCGACTGGAGCGCGTCTTCGTCAGCGGTGACGCGAGGGCCGTCCTCTTCGTCGACGTGGCCGTGATCCACGGTCGAGACGACGACATCGACGTGTCGACCGCGGGCTTCGAACTCACCTGTGGCCAGTTGCGCGTCGTGAAGCGCCACGGCGCGGCGCTCTGCGTCGACGGATCGCCCGCGATGCGTTCGCGCGTGGCGATGCTCCTCAAGCAGCACGTGCTCCCGATGCTCACGCCGACCACGCCGCCCGCGACGCCGCTCGACTGGGTGCGTCGCACGCTCTCGTGCGAGTTCGAACGCCGTCACGCCTTCGATGGGGGGGCGGTGAAGCTCGTCGTGGCGGAGTACTCCCCGCGCTGCTTCGGCGGGCTCGTCACCGACGACCTCCACTACGCGCCGCTCGGGTGGATGCCGCGCGTCGACGCGCCCGTTCGTCGCGAGGAGCTCGTGTGCCCGACGGCCCCCGCGGCGCTCGCGGACCTCGCGTCGTTCGCGTCGGCGATCGGCCTCGCGTCGCCTGTGGTGCTCCATCGCGAGCGGTACGTCACCGATCCGAGCACGCGGGCGCGCGGCTTCTACTTCGACGGCGTCGACGTCGCCGTGCCTCGTGGAGAGGTCGGGGCGGCCTACGGTCGCGCGGGCTCGTGGCACCTGCGCATCGCGAGGCACACAGCGCCCGAGGGGCCGCGTCGCTGGTCGTTCATCGCGCAAGACGAAGACTGCACCGCGCTCCTCCGCGGACGCGCGGAGCCTGTGGCGAATGATGCGAACGCCCTTCGCGTGACGCTGCGATCGCACGCCGATCATGGCCTCGCAGACGCCCTGCTCGCGACGCTCGACGCGAAGACCGCACGGTAGCGTCGACGACACGGAGGTCTCTCCTGTTGCGCCGAGGGGGCCGCGAGCGGTAACACCCTCCGCCCAACATGTTTCGCGGACGCGTACGACACATTCATTTCGTCGGCATCGGTGGCATCGGGATGTCGGGCATCGCGGAGGTGCTCCTCTCGCTCGGGTACGCCGTGTCTGGCAGCGACCTGAAGGCGGGCGACACCACGCGACGCCTCGACTCGCTCGGCGCCAACACCTACGTCGGTCACCGCGCGGAGAACGTCGCGGGCGCTGACGTGGTGGTCTACTCGTCGGCCGTCACCAACGAGAACCCCGAGATCGCCGCGGCGCGGGAGCACGGTATCCCTGTCATCGCGCGCGCCGAGATGCTCGCGGAGCTGATGCGGCTGAAGTACGGCATCGCCATCGCGGGGTCGCACGGCAAGACCACCACCACGTCGCTCGTCGCCACGGTGCTCTCGGGCGCGGGCCTCGACCCCACGGTGGTCATCGGCGGCAAGCTCAACGCGATCGGAACCAACGCCCGCGCGGGGAGCGGCGAGCTCCTCGTGGCCGAGGCCGACGAGAGCGACGGGAGCTTTCTCAAGCTCACGCCCACCATCGCGGTGATCACCAACATCGACCCCGAGCACCTCGATCACCACGGGACGCACGAGGCCCTCAAGACCGCCTTCGTCGAGTTCGCGCAGCGGATTCCCTTCTACGGGCTCGCGGTCGTGTGCCTCGATCACCCGGGCGTGCAGGAGATCCTCCCGCGCATCGACCGTCGTCACGTCACGTACGGGACCAATCCCCAGGCGGACTATGTGGCGAGCGATCCGGTGTTCTCGGGCACCACGACGAGCTTCCGCGTCACGCGCCGCGGCGAAGACCTCGGACGCTTCGAGGTGCGCGTGCCCGGTCAGCACAACGTGCTCAACTGCCTGGCCGTGATCGCCGTGGCCGACGAGCTCGACGTGCCCGCCGATGCTGTTCGTCACGGGCTCGCGACTTTCGAAGGCGTGCAGCGGCGCTTCACCATCATCGGCGAGGCGAAGGGAATCACCCTCGTCGACGACTACGGCCACCACCCCGCCGAGGTCGAGGCCACGCTGCGCGCAGCGAAATCGGGCTTCGGGCGCAGGGTCGTCGCCGCGTTTCAGCCCCACAGGTACACCCGCACGAGGGACCTCTTTCACGAGTTCACGCGCGCGTTCAACCTCGCCGACGTGCTCATCGTGACGGAGGTCTACGCCGCGGGTGAGGCCCCCATCGCGGGCGCGACGGGCGAGCGGCTGGCCGACGCGATCCGTCGTCACGGTCACCGTCACGTGATCTTCGAGGGCGACAAGCACAAGGTCGTCGATCGGCTCGAGGCGCTCACGCAGCCCGGTGACATGGTGATCGCGCTCGGCGCGGGAGACATCAACCAGTCGATCAGGGCCTTGCTCCAGAGGCTCCAGGGGGCGACGTGACCGAGCTCGCGCCCGCGCCTTCACCCGAGAAGGGACTCGCGACGCCCGCGCAGCCGAGGGCGCTCGACGGGCTCACCTCCTTCGGCGCGGGGGCGCGCTTCGTGGTGCTCCGCCCGAAGAGCTGGCGCCTCGCGATCGTCCCGGTGCTCGTCGCGCTCGTGACGACGGGACTTCTCTCGACGCTCGCGGTGTGGGGCGCGCTGCGCGTCGCCACCGAGGTCGCCGAAGCGCTCGGGAGCTCGTGGGCGGGCGCTGCGGCGTCGGTGGTGCTCAAGATCATCCTCGGCGTGATCGCGGTGGTGCTCTCGGCCTTCGCGGGCCTCGCGCTCGCGCAGCCGCTCTCGGGTCCCGCGCTCGATGACCTGTGCCGCGAGCACGAGGAGGCGCTGGGCGGCGTGGTGCGCCCCGACGGGCCGTGGATCGACTCGGCGCTCCGGGGGCTGCGCGTGTCGCTCACATCGCTCATCGTGGGCCTGCCCATTCTCGGCGCGCTCGCGATCGTCGACCTGGTGGTGCCCGTGGCGATGATCGTGACGATCCCGATGAAGGTCGTCGTCGCGGCGATGCTCGTCGCGTGGGACCTCTTCGACTACCCGCTCAGCCAGCGGAACATGGGCGTGCGCGCGCGGGTGCCGTGGTTCCGCGCGAACATCAGGGCGGCGTTCGTGTTCGGTTGCGTCGGGGCGTTGGCGCTCTTCGTCCCGGGCGTGAGCCTGTTGCTCCTGCCGATCGGAGTCGCGGGCGCGACGCACCTCGTCGTGCGCCGCGAGCGGGCGCTGCCGGAGAAGACTCCGCGTTGAGCGACGCTCCGCCGCGCGACGGGACGGCGCGCTCGCTCGCGGCGTACTACTTCGCCCTCTTCGCGGCGATCGGCGCGTTCGGACCGTTCATGGCGTCGTTCCTCGAAGCGCGGGGGCTGTCGTCGCGCGGGGCGGCGTGGTTCCTCGCGGCGCTGCCGATCGTGCGCATCCTCTCGACGCCGTTCTGGACGTACCTCGCCGACCTGCTCCGCTCACCGGGTCGCGTGTTGCAGCTCGTCGCGGGCGGCGCGGCGGTCTCGTTCGCGCTGCTCACGGTGGTGCGCTCGACGGCGGGCGTCGTGGCCGTGATCGCGCTCTACACGGTGTTCCGGTCGTCGGTCGGACCGCTCGCCGACACGATCCTCCTCGCGTGGTCGAAGCGCACGGGGACGCCCTTCGGACGCGTCCGCGCGTGGGGCAGCTTCGGCTATCTCCTGGCCGCCTTCGGCACGGGCTCTCTCCTCGATCACGCCGGTCCCGAGACCGCCGTGTGGCTCACGCTCGCGCTGCTCGTCGGCGCAGCCGTCTCGACCTTCACGCTCCCTGCGGCGCCTCCGAGAAAAGGCGAGGCCCTCTGGCCCGCGTTCCGTCGCGTGGCGCGCGATGTCGAAGTGGGGCGCGTGCTCCTCGCGGGCGTGCTCGTACAGATGGGGCAGGCGCCGTACGACCAGCTCTTTCCGACGTGGTTCGCGCGGCGCGCGGGCGGGACGTGGGCGGGCGCGTCGATCGCGCTCGGCGTGGCGTGCGAGATCGCGGTGATGCTCTTCTCGCGTCGCTGGCTCGGGCGCCTCGCGCCTTCGAAGGTCATGGCGCTCTCGTGCGCGGTGGGCGTGGTGCGTTGGCTCGTTGTGGCCTTCGCGTCGAGCGACGTCGCGATCGGTCTCGCGCAGGTGCTCCACGCGCTCTCGTTCGGGACGTACTTTCTCGCCTCCGTGGAGGCCCTCGATCAGGCGGCCCCGCCCGAGGTTCGCGCGTCGGTGCAGGGCATTCAGTACACGGTGGTCTACAGCGCGGGCAACGCGCTCGCGCTCGGCGTCGCGGGCGCGCTCGGCGGCGTCGACGAGATGCGCGCGGTGTTCAAGGTGGCGGCGCTGTGCTCCGCCGCGGCGGTAGCGCTGATGCTGCTGCCGCCGCGACGGGCGTCGGCGTCGCGGGGTGTCACACGCGAGGCGAGGTGATCTATCGTCCGGGCGTGCGTCCCGACGACATCGCCTTCGGTGCCAGCGCGTTCTCGGTCCCTTCGGGGAGGTCTGCGGTGCGGGTCACGTGGCTCGGCACCGCGGGCTTCTCCATTGAGCACGAGGGCTACACCGTGCTCATCGACCCGTACCTCACGCGCGCCTCGCTCCTCCGCTGCGCGCGTGGAGGGCTCGTCACCGACGCTTCGCTCGTCGCCACGCACACGCCGAAGGCGAACGCCATCGTGGCGGGGCACACCCACTTCGATCACGCGCTCGACGTCCCTGCGATCGCGAGGCACACGGGGGCGACGGTGTACGGGTCGACGTCGTGCGCGAGGCTGTGTCGCGCCGCGGGTGTTGAAGCCGCGCGCGTCGTCGACGTCGAGTCGAAGACCGCGCGAGAGCCGGTGCGCGCCGAGGTGGGACCGTTCGAACTGCGCTTCGTCGCGAGCGCGCACTCGGCCTTCGCGCTCGGTCGCGTGCCCTTTCCCGGTGACATCGCAGACTGCGCGGAGCTTCCGCTCGGCGTGACGGAGTATCGCTGCGGCGCGGTCTTCTCGGTCGACGTGCGCGTCGCGGGGCGGCGCATCTACCACCTCGGGAGCGCGGACCTCGTCGACGCGAACACGACCGCGGGCGTCGACCTGCTGCTGTGTTGCGTGGCGGGCTGGACGACGACGCCGAGGTTCGCGCCGCGGGTGATGTCGGCGCTGCGTCCGGGCGCGGTGCTGCTCTCGCACTGGGACAACTTCTTCTCGCCGCTCACGTCGGGCGCGAAGCCGCTGCCCGCGATGAAGATGCCGCGCCTCGTCGAAGCGCTCACCGCGGAGGATCGCAGCGTGAAGGTGGGCGCCGTGCCGATCTTCGGCAGCGTGGAGTTGTGATCGCAGATTGAGGGGACGAAGAAGTCGCTCGACTACGCGCGGAGGAGGCTGCGCTCGGCCGCGGCCTTCACAGCCAGCGTGAGCACGCCCTCGGGGTGCTTCTGCCCCGCGCGACGCAGCGTGAGGTAGCTCTCCGTCGTCGCGCGGATGAAGCCCTCGAGCGCGGGATCGAAGATGAAGCCCTTCGCGTCGTCGAGCAGGTACGCCGCCACCGCGGGGACCATCGCCTCCGAGAACTCCGTCGCGTCGGTGAACCGCTCCTTCATCACGCGCTGCACCGCGCGGTGGAGGTTGTAGTGCAGCGTCCCCTTGGCGGGGTACCACGACTCGGCCTTCGCCCTGTACACGTCGTGGAAGTGCTTCGAACGCGCGTCGGCGAGGGCCTTGAGCGCGTCGTCGGTGAGCTCCTCCGCGGGGTCACCGAACTGCTTGCCGCAGATGCATCGGTACACCGACGGGCCGAGCGTCGTCGCGAACGGAATCGCCGCGCCGTAGTGCGGATCGCGCGCGTCGAGCGGCTCCGCGTAGTCGATGAAGCGCAGGTCGAGCACACCCAGCGCGTCGACCTTCGCGCTGTTCCAAACCGCGCGGAAGTCGAGGTCGCTCGCCTTGAGCTTCTCGACCGCGGACTCCGCCGTGTACTGACGCAGGTCGAGCGAGAGCAGCGCGTTGAGCACCACCGTCACGTCGTCGGGCGACGCGATGGGCGCGCCGAGGTCGCGCTCCAGCCGCAGTCGCGCCTCGGTGACGTCCCTCGCGAACGCCGGCCACACGGTCACGAGCCTCCCTCCGTGGAGCTTCGGGATGCCGTAGAGGTTGTCATAGAGCATCGCCATGATCGCCTTGTGCACGGTGCCCGGTGCGGTCTTCTCCGTCGCCACGGCGTCGCCCACGAGCTGCTTGACCAGCGCGCGCCGCGCGATGCGCGCCACCTGCTCGCGCGGGCAGCGGTCTTCACGGAGCAGCGTCCGCGCGATGACACCCACCGACGCGAACGAGAGACGCACCTGCACGCGCTCGTCGGTCGCGGGCGAGAAGTACGCCGCCATCGCGTCGAGCAGCGGGACCTTCTTGCCGAGCTCGGTGAACTCCGGCGTGCTCGTGATGCTCGCGAGGCACTGGCGGTAGAGGTACTCCCACACCTCGGGGTGGTCGCTCCTGCGCGCGGGGTCGAGCATCTGGTCGACGACCGCGAAGAAGAGCAACCGCGCCGCCGTGGGGAGGTACTTGCCCCCCATCAGCACCTTGCAGAGCAGCAGCGTGAACTCGCGGAGGTTCTTCGCCTTCGAGAGATCCACGAGCGGGAGGCACTCGACCACGGGGCGACGGGTGAACGGATCGCGGCCCTGCCCGACGATCCACTGGCCCATCTCGTCGCCGTAGACCTGATCGGAGAAGACGCGGTTGTACGCGCCCGCCGAGAGCGGGTCGGTGAGCGTCATGTCGCCCGTGTTTCGCAGCGGATCCGCGAGCTCGGCCACCGAGAGCACGAGCCAGTGCGCGGGCTTCTCGGCCGTGAGGTCGCACACGCCCAGGAGCGCCCCCTCGGGGTCGTACGCGAGGCTCGTGTCGATCTCGTCGGTCTCCTCCTCGGGCGCTGCCTCCTCGGGCAGCGTCATGGCCGCGAGGAAGCACGCCGCGTTGCACACGTAGCGCGCGGAGCCCGCCTCGTCCCACTGGCAGTAGAGCCGCGTGAAGGCCGTGTCGACCATCACCGCGCCGCACGCGGGCGTCGGCTCGCGCACCGCCGTGATGAGGTTGCCCGCGCTGCCGTAGAGCAGCGGCGCGAAGCCGTAGCGGTCGGCGACGTTCTCCTCGAGCGATGCCACGGTGATGCCTTCGAAGAGGTGCACGAGCCCGGTGGTCACGAGGTGGGCGTTGAAGCCCTTTCGCGCGGGCGAGATCTCATGCACGACCTGGCCGCCGGGGAGGTTGCCCGCCATCGTGAAGTCGCCGCCGAAGAGGCGCTTCATCACGAGGTTCGCGTCGGCGTAGTAGGGCTGGTTGTCGCCCCAGAGGTAGAGCGCGCCGCCGCGCTGCCAGAAGTCATAGATGACCTCGACGTGCTCGCTGTTGATCACCGCCTTGGGCGCGCTGATGAGCCAGAGCTGCTTGGCGTCGGCGAGCCAGTCGGCGAGCTCCTTCACGGTGCCCGGCGACGTGCGGCGCTCGACGGCGAAGCCCTTGCGACGGAAGGCCGACCCGGGGAGCGAGAAGTTGAAGCCCTCGCCCGAGTAGAGGTGCAGCACGTGAACCGTGTGACCCTCGAAGGCGCCGTCGCGGCCGAGGTCGTAGCCCGTTCCGTCGGCGTTGCCGTGGCGGTCGGTGGCGGCGCCTGCGATGCGCGTCTGGCCCGCGAACTCCGTGAAGAGATCGCGCGCGCGTCGGGCGCGGTTCGAGTACCCGCTGCCGGTGTTGCCCGCGGCGAAGGTCTGCCCCACGGCGGTCTCGAGCATCCCGAAGAGGCGCTCGTGGAGGCGCATCGGCAGCGTCGCGCGCACGGCGGCGATGCGCTGAAGGAGCTTGCGGGTCTCGTCGGCGTCGGTGACCACGTCGCGGTAGACGAGCTCCTTGAGCTCGTTGAGCTCGCGGGAGTTGTGCTCGGGCGACAGGCGGCGCTTCGCGTCGATCACGGCGGCGCGCAGGCGCGCGACCTCGGCCTCGGCCTCGGGGCCCTTACGCTTCGCGAGGTCGCGGAGGAACTTCTTCCACGCGTCGCCGCGCAGGAGGGTGGCCACGTCGTCGAGCGTGGCTGCGGTCTCGATCTGGTCGATGGGAGGCATCGCACGGACTCCTTGCGGGGAGGGCAATGGTCTTCGTAGAGGCTGTTGGTGGTGCCCGCTCGCGGCCGGTCACGCGCTTCGTGACGGCGAAGGAGACGCCCCCGCGGCGTCGACTGCGGGCGATCAGAGGGCGCGCAACGTACGAGCGACGACGCGGTCGGTCAAATCGATCGGTCACGCAAAGCCGCATCGCGCCGTGAAGGCGCCGCGACTCACCGTTGGGGGAATGGGATGGGAAAGGAGCGTGGCTTCGATGAAGCGCTGGGATCAGCGGTGGCGTCGGCCGTGTCGTCCGCCGTGACCACCGCCACCGCCGCCGCCGCGACGTCCGCCGCGGCCGTGACGTCCGCGACCGTGGCGACCGTGGCGTCCGGTCTGGGGCTCTGACTCTTCTTGCAGCGTCGTGGGGATCGTCACCGGCGCGTTCAGTTGCACGATGGGCGCGGCCGTCTGCGCGGGCGCTTCGACAGGCACGACGACGGTCGTGGCCGGAGGCGGCGGCGGAGGCGGCGGCGGAGGAGGAGGCTCGGCGACCACGACGGGCTCGGTGACCGGCGCGGGCGCGGGGTCTTCTGCGCCGTGGAGCGAGATGGCGAGGCCGAAGGTGAGAAAGTACGCGCTGCCGCGTCCGCCGTTGGCGATCGACTCGGTGTCAGAAGCGAGCACCGCGCCCATGCGCACGATGGGGCCGAGGTCGAAGACGCTCGCCACGCGGAACCACGCGCCCACGCCGAGACCCCACGTGAAGCGCGCATCACCCTCGGCGCCGTTGAGGGCCGCGCCGAGGTCGAGCTCCGCGCGAAGAGCCACGCGCGATGCGAGCCAGGGCTCGGCGCTGAGACCGCCACCCAGAAAGAGCGCGCGCCCCACGGGAGGATCGCCGGTCTGTCCAGGGACCGCGTTCGCGGGCCACTGCTGACCGCCGCCGTAGATGTGGAGGTGCAGCGGTCCGGCGAGGCGCACGGCGCCGTCGATACGGCCCGCGAGGCCGATGCCGAAGTCGTCGCTCTGCGGAGACGACACGAAGAGCGATCCGCCTCCCTCGGCGCGGAGCGAGAGGCGCGAGAGGGTCTGTGCCCCGGCCGACGCGGGGGCGAGCACCGACGCGGTCACCAGCGCGGCGAGGAGCGGACGTACGCGGCGCGTACGGAGGTCGCGGTTCATCACCGAGATATCGCCGATGGGCGCGGCGCCGGTCAATCGCGACGTCGTCGGCGGAGGCGCTTTCGAGGGCGCGAAATGCCGCTCAATCCCACCAGAGCGAGACGACGCGCTCGTCGCCCTCGCAGCCCGCCACGCGGCGAGAGTTCGCGCGGTTCCACATGCGCCGCTCGTCGCAGCGCCAGCGTTGACGCGCGAGGTCGAGGAGCGCGCGACCCGCGTCGGCGCCCGGCGTGAGCACCCAGAGCTGGTCGGCGTTGTAGCCCTCGACGTCCTCGTCGGGCAGGAGGTTGAGCGTGTTCCAGAAGGGCGCCGCGTGGACGTGTTCGCCGTTGCGCTCGATGAAGACCACGTCGTCGCGGCCGAAGATCGCAGCGCGCCAGAGGTCACGGCGCGCGAGGAGGTCGTCGTAGATCCCCGGTCCGCGAAAGGCGTTGTAGCGCGTGCGTCGCAGGAGTTCGAGCTGGAGTTCCAGCGGCGTCGCCTCGCGCGGGGAGGGATCAGCGCGGAGAGATTTCACGGCGTCGTCGGGCGCCGCGCCTTCATCGAGCGCTCCGTCGTGGCAGCGCAGCGAGATCATGCGCGGGTCGCGGTCGAACCATCGCCCCTCGTGCGCGTCGAGCGTGACGCTCCAGCCCTTCGCGGCGTCGACGAGCGACGCGGCGGTCTGCGCGGACTCGTTGAGGACCCACAGGTGCGTCGGCGCCCAACGCCCGAAGGCCATCGCGCGCAGCGGTCGAAGCGCGCCGACGTGACGCGTGAAGCCCTCCATCATCCCGTCTGCGCTCACCGCGCTCGTGTGGCCCGGCATCGAGCCCGAGAGCAGCGAGACGACGTCGGGGTGCGCGTGGCGCCAGGTGAGCACCTCGCGGCCCGGGAGGTTCACCGCGCGCATCACGAGTTCGAAGTGGATCTGCTGCGCGGAGAGCTTCGAGATGTGCGTGGGGGGCTTCCACATGCGGCGATTTCGATCACGTCATCGCGCGAGAGGCAACGGTGCGTGCGCGCGCGACCGCAGCGATGCGCACCCGGGCTCACAGCGGCCCGCGGATCATCGAGAGCGGGTATCGTTGCCGCGATGGACGCGACGCGCGAACAGGCGATGCGGCAAGCCGCCCAGGTGTTGGCGGGCTACGGGATGCGGTGTGAGCTCGGGCCGCCCGACGCTCTGTCTGGGTATCTTCCGTTCACGTATTTCGCGACGCCTGACGCGTGCGTGGTCCGCGCGGTCGGGGCGCTCGATGCGACGCGCGTCGAGCTCTACGAGTACGACCACACCTCGCGCGACTCCGACGGCGCGACGGTGTACGGGCGGACGCTCCTCGCCTGCGTGCATCACCCGTGGGTGCCCGGCGGCGCGTCGATCACGCTCGACTGGAAGCAGTGGTCTTCGCTCGCGGCGGCGATCGACGCGGCGATGTGGTTCCCGCCCTTCGTGTTCGTGAAGGCGTTTCAGCTCTGGGCCGAGTCGAAGGACCCCGATCACATGGTGGGTCACCCCGACTTCGATCGGCTCTATTACGTCCACGCCGAGTCGCAGGAGATCGCCGCGCGCACGATCACCCCGATGCTCGGGGAGTTCCTCTCGCGCTACGCGTTTCGGGGGACGATCGGGCTGAAACCGGGCTTGATTCTCTACGCGCTCCACGACGCGCGCTTCGACCCCGAGGGCGTGCAGCGGACGCTCTCGTACGTGCGCGGCTTCATCGACGCGTTTCCGCCGCCCTCTGCTCACCCGATGCGCTGACGCTCCCTTCGAAGAGCACCGTGCGCACCTCGTCGTCGCGCAGCCCCTGCCGCGCAGCGATTTCCGGCGAAGTGCGCCAGTGTTCGAAGCGCCATCGCAGCGGCGCGTCTCCCCGCGCGGGGACCGAGAGCGTGACCGTGTCTGCGTCGTCTTCGCCGGGCGGTGACACGCGACCGTCGTAGCGCTCCCGCCGCGCGAACACCGTGGCCCCACGCTCATCGAGGAGCGCCACCTCTTCGAAGCGCCGCGCGAAGATGCGCTCGCGCGACGCGCCGCCGTCGACCCACGCGACGAACCTCCCGCGACGGTAGAGATCACCCGTCGGAAACGCGTGACCGACGCTCGCCGGACGCACTTCGGCGACGACGCTCCAGACTCCGCGCGCCCTCGTCGCGCTGACCCTCACGCGTACCGCCGACGCGAGGAACGCGCGCTCGCCTACGCCGTCGAGCCCGTGGTCGTCGGTGAAGTGACAGCTCACGCAGTCGTCGCCGCGGGTCTCCGCGTCGCTGCGCGCCCACTCTCGCACCGTGTTCTGCATGGGGTTGGGCGTGTGCCACAGCGCCCTCCCCTCGCCCCTGTCGACGGGAAACCCGAACTGGTGACACCCGCCGCATCGGATCGCGTCGGGCGCCGCCGTGTCGGCCCTCGCGATGCCGCGCGTGGCGAGGTGCTCCATCGCGCGTGCGTGACACTGCGCGCAGCTCACGCCCTCGGCGCGCGCGGTCGCGTCGGGCTCGCGCGAAGGGTCCGAGCGCGGCGCGTGACACCCGCGGCAGAAGGCCATGGGCTCCTCGCGATACGCCGCGAGGAACACCCGGTCGCGCCAGGCGAGCGCGTGCGCCGTCGTCGACCACGCAGCGACCTCTCGCGCGTGACAGGGCGCGCACTCCGTCGACGCAGGCGCGACCGTCCGCGACTGCGCGAAGATCGCCGAGGGCGCGAGGAGCGCGGCTGCGAAGAGGAGGGCGCGCACGATGCGCTGATCGTACGCCTGCGCGAAATCGCGCGGCAGACAGTGCCTCAGCGCCCCTGATGCGGTGCGAGCGAGCGCGTGGCCGCGAGGCGAGGCTGCACGGCCGCGTGTGTCACCGCAGAGACGCGAGGTGCGACGCGCGTCGTCGCAGGAGCCGCCACGGGCGCGCGACGAGGCGCCGCGACGGGTGCGATGGCCCTCCGCTGCGCGACGACAGGGGCGTGCGCTACGGGGGCCGCGACGGCGACGCGTGAAGCGTGAGACGCGGGGACGGTGATGGGCTGCGCGGGTGCCGCGGGCGGCTCTGCGGCCAGTGCGGCGGGCGAAGGCGCGATCGCGAGGTGCACCGCGCGACGGCTCTCGGCGCCGCGCGAGTCGGTGTCGTCGTCGTCGAACCAGACCGTGACCTCGTGATCGGTCCAGTCGACGTCCCACGCGTAGCGCAGGCCGTCAGGGCCGCGGAACGAGCGCGTCGTGGCTTGATTGAGGTCGAGGAGAGTCCCTTCGCCCGCGTCGGCGATCACCGCGAAGCGGCCGTCGGGCGAGACCTCGGCGTCCTGTCCGACGAAGGACGCGAGCGTGGTCCCGTACACGTCGTAGAGCTGCGCGATGTTGCACGCGGCGCCGCAGCCCCAGCGGTGCCAGAGCCGATCGCGCGTCACCCACACGAGGTCGCCGCCTGCGCCGGGAGACCAGTGTCCGCGGCGCTGTGCGAGCTGTCCCTCGCGGCGCGGCGTGGCGAAGACGTCGACCTCGCGGGGGCGACCGTCGGGCCTCGACCACACGTAGAAGAAGCGCCCCGACGGCGCCATGCGGGCCTCGACGAAGGTGCGATACGGACGCGGCGCGAACTGCACCCACGTCTCGCAGCGATCGGGTGACGCGCAAGCCTCGACGCGCATCCCCTCACGCAGCGAAGGGACCGACCGGAAGGTCGGCGGATCGGCCTGCGCGGCGCGCGCTGCGAGGAGCGCGGAGGCGAACGCGAAGGCGGCGGAGAGTCGGGCGTTGGTGCGCATCGGGAGACTGCATTCCCTTTCTGGTGATCGACGTGGGCCGTATCAGCGCGCGCGGCCGCCCGTCCAGAAACCGGCGGACCTCGGCGCTGGTCATCACCCGCCGCGTCGGGTTACTCAGTTCGCACCCACCGATGCCCCCCAAGACCATCGACCTCGGCGCGCGCGTCTCTCACCTCGAAGAGGGCGAAGGCGAAGACACCTTCGTGCTCGTTCACGGCCTCGGAGGCTCGCACCTCAACTGGTCGTCGATCCGCGAGCCGCTCGCGAAGCGCGGTCGCGTGCTCGCCCTCGACCTCGCGGGCTTCGGACGCACCGCGCCGGGTCCCGACGGCGCATCGGTCACGGCCAACGCCGCGCTCCTCACGCGCTTCATCGAGGCGAAGAACGCGCGCCGCGTTGTGGTCATCGGCAACTCGATGGGCGGATACCTCTCGATGCGCGTCGCGGCCGAGCGCCCCTCGCTCGTGCGCGCCGTGGTGCTCGTCGACCCCGCGGCGCCCGTCCCCTTCGGAACGCCCATCGACAAGGCCGTCGCGGCCATGTTCGCGACCTACATGATCCCGGGCGTGGCGCAGGCGATGATGCGCCGTCGCGCCGCGCAGGTGGGCCCCGAGGGCATGGTGCGCGACCTCATGAAGCTCTGCACCGTCGACATCTCCCGCGTCGACCCCGAGGTGATCGCCGCGCACGTCTCGCTCGCGAGAGAGCGCGCCGCGATGCCCTGGGCCCAGGAGGCGTTTCTCGAAGGCGCCCGCTCGATGCTCGGCGCCCTCGCCCGCCGCGGCGCGTACTTCGACATGGTCGAGCGTGTGCGCGCCCCGACGCTGCTCGTTCACGGCGCGAAGGACCGTCTCGTTCACGTCAACGCCGCGAGGGCGCTCGCGAAGCGTCGCTCCGAGTGGCGCTACGTCGAGCACCCCGACCTCGGACACACGCCGCAGATGGAGGCCCCGGGCTGGCTCCTCGGCGAGATCGAACCCTGGCTCGACGCGCTACGGGGCTGAGCGCAGCGTCGCGAGCAGGTCGTCGACGCGCGCCCCTTCGAGCACCGGCGGCGAAGGGAACTCCGAGGAGTCCGCGACAGCCTTCGCGAGCGCATCGAGCCACCATGTCGCCGTGAGCGCGTCGCCTCCGAACCACGGCCCCGTCGCGCCTTCGACGATCCCGATGGGCACCTCGATCGTCGCAAGCGGAACACTCCCTTCGGGCATCGGATCGCGCTCGTCACGCACCTGCTCGAAGGGATCGACGCGAAGAGGCTCGTCCCACGCGAGCTCCGTATTCGTGCGTTCGGCGGCACACTCGATCACCTTGCGCGCGAGGGTCGACGGGGTCCACGTCGACGCGACGCTTGCGCCGAGCGCGACGGGCTCCTTCACGTGCTTCGTCGGGATCACCGCGGGTCCGTCGTAGCCCGCGAAGGCTTCGACGAGAACGCGCCCGTCGCGCGTGACCTCGTAGCCGAGCCCCACAGCGGGGCGATGCCCCACCGCGATGTGATCGCGACCGAAGTACGCAGCCTTCGCGCCCGCCGCGAGGAGCCCCCTGAGGAACAGTCGTACGTTGCGGTTGAGGAGCGTCGCGAGCGTCGCGTCCGAGAAGAGCGCCGCCACGTGGGGAAGGCTCAGCGTCCACACGATCGACTGCGCGGGGAGCATCACCGCGGCGCCCGTCGTCCGTCGTCGGAGCACGGTGACGCCGCTCGCTTCGCACGCCGCGAGGTCGGCCACGCGGCCCGCGCGCTGCCTCGCGCCGAGCACCAGCGCGCCGCCCTGAACGACCGAGGCCGAGAGCCGACACGCGCCGTCACTGGCCGCTTCGAGGAGCGCCGAAGAGCGGGCGAGCGCTTCGGCGGCGGAGCACGATTCGACGAGGGAGGCGCGCAGCGTGGTCATCGCGCCGATGGGTGGCACCGACGCTCGCAGACCGCAAGCCCGCTGCGGTATCGTGCGCGCCGATGAACCCGGAACAAGGTCGCGACGCGATCCACGCGCGCGCGCAGCAGATCGCGCTGATACAAGACGCCGAGGGGCTCGGCACGGGCCTCGTGGTGTCGCCCGACGGATGGATCCTCACGAACAAGCACGTCGCGCCCAACGCGGGGCCCTTTCGCGTGGTGCTCGCGAGCGGCCAGAACGTGCACGGCGTCGGCGTTCACCAGAGCGCCCACCACGACCTCGCGATGGTGAAGGTCGCCGTGCCCACGGGGGACTTTCTCGACCTCGAGCGCGACGTCAACGACACCTTCGCCGTGGGCGACGTGGTGTACGCGCTCGGCCATCCCCGCGGCTGCCGCTTCTCCGTGGCGCGAGGGATCATCTCGAACCCGCACCGCGAGTTCGACAAGGAGTTCTTCATCCAGACCGACGTGAGCATCAACCCGGGCAACTCGGGCGGGCCGCTCGTCGACGAAGCGGGGCGCCTCGTGGGCATCGTGACCATGCAGCTCACGCTCTCGCAGGGCCTCGGATTCGCGGTGCCGGGCTACACCGCGGCGGACTACGTCCGGTACGTCCATCGGCTCATCCGGCAGGGCGTGGTGAAGGTGCCCGCGGCGCTGCTCGAAGCGGCGAGTCAGACCGTCGAGACACCCGCCGAGGTGGTGCGACGCGCGCTCGACATGCTCGTGGAGCAGGGTCGCGTGCACATCGACGAGGAGCGCTTCGACGACGGCTACACGCGGCTCAAGCGGCGCGGCGCGGTGATCGAGGTCCGCTGCGACGGCGGGGCCTTCGAGGTCGTGGGCAAGGTCGCGGCGCTCGGTCCTTCAGAGCGTGGCGACGCGCACTTTCTCGGGAGGCTCCTCGCGCTCAACGCGACGCGAGAGCTCGGCGGCGCCGCGTTCGGCGTGTCTGAGAGCGAGCTCCGCGTGGGCATCACGCGCTCGTCGTCGAGGCTCGACGCGGCGACCGCCTTCGAGGCCATCGACACGGTCTCGCACCTCGCCGAGACCTGGCGCGAGAAGGTCACCTCGCTCTACTTCGAAGAGCGCCCCTCGTCGCTCGCGCCCACCTCGACGGACGCGCCGCCGTCGACCGTGAGCGCCGCGATCGACCCCGGATACCCGGTGCTCCAGGCGCCGCCGAAGTTCCCGTGGTGACGACGCGCAAGATGGCGCTGCTCGGCGACGAGCTCGGCGCGACGCTCTCCGCCCACGACGTCGAGGCCGACGGCGCCGCCGTGCGCTGCGTGTCGTGGCGCACCCGCGGCTTCGCGGCGCTCGGTCACCCCGAGCTCACGATCACGTACACGCGCGCCGAAGACGACGACGATCTCCACGTGCTCTCGCTCGACGCGATCCGCTTCTTTACAGGGCTCTTCACACGCGCGAAGAGCGGCGCTCCACCGCTCACGGCGGGCATGACCGCGGAGTACCCGCCGGGGCTCTTCGACAGCGCCACACCGCCCGGCGCGGCCTTCGTGCGGGCCTTCGACATCGACGGCGTCACGCAGCGGAGGCACGGCCTCGCGGTGGTGCTCCTGCACGTCGACGAGCTCGCCGTGGCCCGCGCGTTCGGCGTCCGGCGCGTGCTCGCGCGCCTCGCGCGGCGCGGGAGGTACACGCCCTTTCCGTTCTGGTGGGAGCCCGAGCGCCCTACGGTGGCGCGCGAAGACGAAGCTTCGAGCGCGCTCGAAGAGACCCCGCGCATGGTGGTCACTGGGTCGTCGGCGACGCTCTTCGGCGACACGGTTCGCGTGCGGCTCCCGCCCGAGCGGGCGCGCGCCGTCGCAGGAGCGCTCGCGAAGCACGGCGACGCGGCCTTCGCGCTGATCACAGACGCGGAGCCCGACGCAGACGCGTTCCTCGTGTGGGAGCCGGGGCAGGCGTCGCCCTCGGCGGCGTTGTCGCGGGGATCACGCGGCGCGGCCGTGGCGGGCAATTTCGTACGCTTCACGCCCGACGCAGAGCGCGATCGCGGCGCCCTGCTCGAAGACGGATTCGACTTCGAACTCACGCGCGACACGTGGACGTCACTGCGCGACGCGCTCGATCGCGGAGCGCCCTTCGAACTCCCACCGGGCGGACGTTCGAAGGGCCTCACGATCGCGTGGGAAGAAGCCGCGTCCGACGCCCCGCCGTCGGCGCGCTACGAGAGCGTCGAGGTCTTCGCGGGGCTTCAACCGCCGCGCGACGGCGTCGATCCGAAGGAGCTCACCGACTACGTCAAGCGCGTGTGCGCCGCGATCGATCGGCACTTCGAAGACTCCTGGTACGCCACCGGGCAGGACCTCCTCGTTCACATGGAGCTCCACCCCGGGCGACGCCCTCGCGCGGACCTCGCGCTGCGTCCTGGCCCCCCCCACGCAGCGGTCAACGGACTCTGCGGCGCGGTCGAATCCATCGAGCCTCCCGCGGTGACGGCGCCCGTGGTGTTCCGCATCGCGTGGTCGCTGTGGGGCGGCGCCGACGAGTCGCCCGCCGCGCCCGACGCGCGCTGAAGCTTCGCGGCCTCGGCGCCCTTGACGAACGCGCGCGCAACAGGCTCCCATCGCTCCCGCGTGGCCTCGCGTGGGGACCGCGAGACGAAGAGGTGTTGCGCGTGCGATCGATGCGAACGTGGTCTGTGCTCTCTGCGCTCGTGGTCGCGAGCGCCTCCTGCGGCGACCCCTCACCCGCGGCCCCTGACGCGGCGGTCGATGCGCCCGTCGACGCGGCGCAGAAGCCCGACACCCGCGCGCAGACGCTCACGCACCGCGCCGGTCCGTGGACGATCGCCGCGGGCGGAGAGCGCACCGACCTCTGCGAGTCGTGGACGCTCAACAACGAGGAGCCCCTCTACGTGAACACCGTCGAGATGACGGCCACCGCGGGGATGCACCACTCGAACTGGTTCTTCGTGCCCGACACGGCCTACCCCGGCGCCGACGGGTCGTGGCCGTGCCGCGAGCGCGACTTCGATCAGGGCGCGGCCTCGGCCCTCGGCGGCGTGTTCTTCGCGCAGAGCACGCAGGCCACGCGCGAGGCGCAGCGCTTCCCCGCGGGGACGGGCTTCGTGGTGCCGCCGCACGCGCGGGTGATCGGCGCGCTCCACATGCTCAACACGTCGACGTCGTCGCGGCCCGTCGACCTGACCCTCACCGTGCACACCCTCCCTCGCTCCGAGGTGCGCACGCGGCTCTCGCCCTTCTACCTCGAGTACGGCCCGCTCAACATCACGCCCCGCGGCCGCTCGCAGTTCGACGTCGAGTGCGCCGTCGGCGCGCGCGCCCAGACGCTCACCGGCGCGCCCTTCTCGATGCGCTTCTATTACGGCCTCGCGCACTATCACGAGCTCGGGGCGACGATGCGCGTGACGGTCGTGGGCGGCCCCCTCGACGGCCGCGCGCTCTACGAGAACGAGGCCCGCCTCGGCGACTCGTGGGCCCGCACGATGGAGCCCGCCGTCGACGTCACCGGCGCCACCGCGCTCAGGCTCTCGTGCCTCTACGACAACACCACCGCGCGCACCGTCCGCTACGGCAACGGCAACGGCGAGATGTGCATCTGGTTCGGCTTCACCGACAGCCCCTTCCAGTGGGCCGCGCGCGCGCCGCACAGCGCCGCCAACAGGCCCGGCGAGACACGAGACGGCGTCACCTACAACACCGCGCCCTGCTCCGAAATCATCACGCTCCCTTCTCGCTTCGCGACCGACTGATTTCGCGACGGAACTTTTCTCTCGCGAGAGGCTCATGGTCGAGCTCGACGCTGCCGTTGAACCGGGTGGAGGCAGCGACGACCGATGGACATCACAGACTTCACCGAGGCCCTGACCCCAGAGCGCCCAGGCATCGACCTTCCAGCGCTCGGGCCGCTGCACCCATCGCCCTTCGCGCACGCCAGATCGCACGAGCCTCGACGCACTCCACGAGATCCCGACGCAGCCCCCTCGATCGCCGACGCGCTCCTCGCGCGATCGCCAGCGATGCGCGAGTTCGCCCGCCAGCTCGAGCGCGTGCTCCAGAGCGACGCCACGGTGTGCCTCTTCGGCGAGAGCGGCTCGGGCAAGGAGGTCGCCGCCAGACTCCTCCACGCGCGCGGAAGGCGCAGCCGCGGGCCCTTCGTCGCCATCAACTGCGCGGCCATCCCTCACTCGCTCCAGGAGTCCGAGCTCTTCGGCCACGAGAAGGGCGCGTTCACCGGCGCCGTCAGCACCTACAAGGGTCGCTTCGAACAGGCCGCCGGGGGGACGCTCTTCCTCGACGAGGTCGGCGAGATGTCACCCGCGCTTCAAGCGTCGCTGCTGCGCGCCCTTCAAGAGCGCGCGATCCGGCGTGTGGGCGGCTCCGTCGATGTGCCTGTCGACGTGCGTATCGTGTGCGCCACGCACCGCGACCTCGAGGCCGAGGTGGCCGCGGGGCGCTTCCGCCAGGACCTCTTCTTCAGGCTCGTGGTGTACCCCGCGCGCGTCCCTCCGCTGCGTGAGCGCGCCGACGACATCCCGGGCCTCGTGCGGCACTTTCTCGACGCGCTCGCCGCCGACGTGGGGCGCGGCATCGACCGCGTGACCCCCGAGGCCCTCGACGCCCTCATCGCGCACCCGTGGAGCGGCAACGTGCGCGAGCTCCAGAACGTGCTCCACCGCGCGATGCTCTCGGCCGACGGAGACGAGGTCGAGCTCAGCGACCTGCCCGCCGAGCTCCGAGCGCGCGTGCTCCCCGCCGCCTCGATGCGCGGAATCGGGGCGTGCGAAGCGGTCCACGCCGATCCCTTCGAAGCGCTCCTCGGCCCCGAAGACGAGGTCCCCACGCTCGCGGCCCTCGAGCGCCGCGCCATCGACCGCGCGCTCCGCGTCACGAGCGGACACATCGGCCACGCCGCGCGCCTCCTCGGCATCGGGCGCACCACGCTCTACCGACGGCTCCACGACCTCGGGCTCACGCCGCGCGCGTCGTGATCGATCAGCCGACCTCGGGCCTCGCCTCGCCGCGCTCGCACGCGCCCGGACGCTGATACGCCACGCCACGAATCCGCTTGAGCGCCATGATCGAGCGCCACTGGAGGTACGCCTTGTTGAATGGGATCGCCTCCGACGGATCGAAGATCGGGTTCTTCGCGCCCGCCACGAAGCAGAGCGCGAGCACCTGCTCGGCGACGCTCACGGGGCAGCCTTCGAAGCGCACGTAGGCGTCGCCCTTCGATGCGCGGAGCTTCGCCATCACGGTCGCCATCTTCACGAAGACGTCGTCGTGCTTCGCCTCGTGCGGGTCCTTCGTCGAGCGGTCTTTGTAGGTGCTCTTGATCTGCACGAGCTGGTCGCCGAGCTTGCCGTGATACTCCGAGCAGTCGCCCATGAAGATCACGCGCTCGCCGGGCTTCACCGGGAGCTCACCCTCGTAACGCCCGAACACGACGTGCAGGCGCGGCATCTTCGCGTCGACCTTGTCGTCGAAGAGCCGCAGGATCTCGATGGCCTCCTCGATGGCGCCGGGGCAGCCGCCCCAGCAGTAGTCGGTCTTCTCGCCGTCGGGCGGAGGCCCCGCCCACGCTGAGATGTTGGTGCCTTCGAAGTACTTCTCGACGCGAATGAGGCCGACCTTGAAGCCCTTCGCGCGGGCCTTCGCCTCTTCGAGGGTCACGTCGCCTTCGATCTTGATGGCCGAGAGGTCGATCGGTCCGAAGCCGCGCTCGTGCGCGAGACGGATGTGATCGACGGTCATCGGGTCGACGCCGATGATCGCGCAGCACACGGCGTCGAAGGCCACCTGGTTGTCGCCCATCACCACGAGGTTCAGGTCGAAGGGAACGGGCGTGAGCATCCTCCCCTCGCCCGCCGTGATCGCGTCGATCGCGATGAACTGCGGCTGCACGATGTACTGGAGGTCCGCGATCTTCTCGTTGAGCCGGTGGTCGTGGTCGATGAGCCGGTGGCGGTCGTCCTGGATGCCGATGTAGTTCTTCATCGCGAAGGTGACCGTGGTCCACGGGTGCGCCTTGAACTTCGGGCAGTTGACGAAGAAATCGGCCTTCGCCACGGGCTCCGGCGTGAACACGTAGTCGCGCAGGCGACCCGCGTGCTCGTAGCGGATCTCGACCTGCGGCTCCTCTTCGAAGCAGTAGCGCTTCGTGTTGGTGCGCTCGAGCATCTCGTTGTAGCCCGCGCCCTCGAAGGCCCTGCGCGTCGGGATCGTGATGCCGCAGCGCTCTCCCACGGCGAGCTCGGTCATCGCGCCCTGGTCGCGGTCGCGGAGCGCGCCGAGCACGCCCTCGATGAACTCGGGGCGCGTGTGCGCGTGCTTGAAGAGCGGCCCCGACGACACCACGTTGGGCTTCACGAGCGTGCGCCCGCGGGGCCTCAGGCCGAGCGCGTCGAGGCCCTCTCGCACGATGGTGCGAATGCGCTGCGGGTCGTAGGCGGCACAGTGGCGGAGGATCACCGTCGGGTTCGCCGTGGGCTTCATGGTGGCCGTTACGTTACACGACGACCGATCGGATGGAGGTACGATGGCGCGCCCCCTCCGAGCGCCTGAATCACCGAGCCGATGACCTTCTACGCCACCTACGCGCTGCCCGTCCTCCTTGCGCTCGTCGTGCTGTTCGCCTTTCCGCTGACGCGGCACATGCGCGACCCGAGCGACCGTCAGCGGTACTGGATCGTGCAGGGGTGCGTGCTCCTCGGCGCGCTCACGGGCGCGAAGATCGTCGCCCTCATGGGCGACTTCGGGTGGCCGTGGGTGCCGCTCGAAGGCGGCCTGCGGGGCTTTCTCAACAGCGGCCGCTCCATCGTAGGAGGGCTCCTCGGGGGCTGGGCCGCGGGCGAGATCGCGAAGCCCCTCGCGGGCTACAAGCTCCCGCCCAACGACCGCTTCGCGGCGGTGCTCCCCTTCTCGATCGCGATCGGTCGCCTCGGGTGTCACCTCACGGGCTGCTGCGCGGGGCTCCCGCACGAGGGCGTCTTCTCGGTGCGCGACCACCACGGCGTCTCGCGCTGGCCGACGCAGCTCATGGAGGTGGCCTTTCAGCTCGCGACGGGCCTCGTGTTCATGGCCCTTGTGCGGAGGCGAATCCTGCACGCGCGGCTCTTCTCGGTGTACCTCGCGCTCTACGGCACCTACCGCTTCGCGACGGAGTTCCTTCGCGACACGCCGCGCGCGGTGGCGGGCCTCTCGGTCTATCAGGTACTGTGCGTGCCGATGATCGCCCTGGGCGTGGGGCTCACCGTGTGGCGCACGCTCCGACCGCCCCCGATACCCGCTGCGCAAGCCGAAATCGCACGATGAACCAGCCCCCCGGATTCCCCTCTGGCAACGGCCCTCCCGGCGCGTTTGGTCCACCCTCGGGCTACGGCCCTCCCTCGGGCTATGGTCCGCCCGGCGGTCCCCCGCAGGGTCCCGACGGCCCCGTCGCGCGTGGAAAGTGGGTGACGCCGCTCATGGTCGTGGCGATCCCGGGCAACATCGCGTGGCTCGCGGGGGTGGTCTTCTTCTGCTCGACGCCTTCGTTCAAGCACGACGCGGGCGCGATGCTCTGCGCGGGCCTCGTCCCGCACGCGCTCTTCACGGCGCTCTTCACGTTCCTGCTCGGACGCGCGCGCCCCCAATGGTCTCTCCCGAAGCGAATCGCGGCGGGGTCGTACCTCACCTCGGGGATCTCGGGCGTGATCGGCGTGGTGCTCTCGGTGCTCGCCGTGGGACTCGTCGCCGCCGCATGCGGAGGGTGTCGCCGTTGATCGACCGCGCCGTCGAAGCCGCGAAGCGCGCCTGGCACCGCGACCTCGTTTCGAACCCCGAGACGCACGCGTGGGTGCTGAGCCTATACCGCGCGGGCGAGCTCTACCCCGACACGGTCGACGACTACTTTCCCGTCGATCAGTGCCCGTGGCCCTGGCTCGCCGAGGCGATGACGAAGCACCGCGACGATGAGCACCGCCACGGCGGGATGTTCGCCCGCGCCGTGAAGCTCTCGGGCCACGCGGTCTCGGAGTTCGAAGGCGACGACGTGTACAACCACGTCATTCGTCGCTGCACCCGCACGCGCTGGAGGGTCGACGCGAACGACGGCCCCGACGCGCGACGGCTCAAGCTCGCGCACTTTCTCGCGCACGCGCACCACCTCGAGCTGAGGGTCGCCCGATCGCTCGAGATGCACCTCGACGCATGCGAGCAGGGCGGCGCCGACGTGGCCGCGAAGGTGGTCTCCGCGGTCGCGGCCGACGAGCACAGGCACATCGGATACACCCTCGACGCGGTGAAGGAGCTCGTCGGAGACGCCACCGCGCGCGCCGTCGTGGCCCACCATCGAAAGGCCGAGGCCCGGGCCGACCTGATCTTCTCGGAGCGGCAGGTGCGGCGCTTTCTGGAGCGCTTCGGCGACCGCGCCCCGAGGTCGAAGCGGGGGCTCTACACGCTCTGCGCGACGCTCCAGCGGGTCGCCGCGCGGGTGGTCTGAAGAGCCCCACCGTCGGAGCTCCGCCCCGTGAGGCGCCCTTCGAGAGCCGCGCGTCCCGAGAATCGTGGGGAGACGCCGCGGCGCGACGCGTCAACGAGGGGACCGCTATTGTGCTCGACGGCGCCGCACGATACGGTCGCTTTGGGACGCACTGTTCATATGGCCGCGGCACGTTACGAGATCATTCGTCAGCTCGCGTGCGGTGGGATGGCCGAGGTGCTCCTCGCGCGCCGCACCACGGAGGACGCAGCGCACGACCTGGTGGTCATCAAGCGCGTGCTCCCGCACCTCTCGCAGGCCGAGGGGTTCATGCGCATGTTCGCGACGGAGTCGCGCATCGCGTCGCAGCTCCAGCACCCGAACATCGTCGCGGTGGTCGAGGTCGGCGAGATGGACGCGCTGCCCTTCATCGCGATGGAGCGCCTCGACGGCGGCGACCTCCTGCGGCTCTTGCAGCAGTGCGTGCTCCGGCGTCAGCACCTCGGGACGCACGTCGCGATGGCCATCGTCGCAGGCGCCGCGCGTGGCCTCGGGTACGCGCACCGCGCGAGGGCGCGCGACGGCCGACCGCTCAAGATCATCCACCGCGACGTCTCTCCGCATAACATCTTCGTGACCCGCGACGGCGGCGTGAAGCTGCTCGATTTCGGCATCGCGAAGAGCGCCGCGCAGGCGGGCCACACCTCCACCGGACAGGTGAAGGGCAAGATCTCGTACATGTCGCCCGAGCAGATCCGCGCGCGGCCCCTCACGGCCCGCTCGGACCTCTGGTCCCTCGGCGTCGTGCTCTGGGAGAGCGTCGCGGGCGAGAAGCTCTTCACGCGCGACAACGACGCGGCGACGCTGCACGCGATCCTCCACGACCCGATCCCGCGCCTCGCGCGCGCCGACGCGCCGGAGCTCGACGACGTCATCGCGCAGATCCTCCAGCGCGACCCCGACCGCCGACTCGGCACCGCGGAGGAGATCGCGACGAAGCTCGAGCAGCTCCTCGCGCGTGCAGGACAGACCTCGCTCTCGCGCATCATCGCGCAGCGGGTCGCCTCGCTCGTGCCCGCGCTCAACCCCGAGGTCGACGCCAACCGGCCCGCCGTCGCGCGCAGCCCCGAGGTGGTCACCTTCGCCGTCGGACCGGGCTTCGCGCACCACGGCGCCGACGCGCGAGGCCCACACCGCAAGCTCGAGGTCGCCGACGCGCCCATCGCGATGCGCCAGCCCGACCCGCGCGACGACGAGGACCCGACCCTCCTCGAGATCGCCGCGCCGCCGCCGGACCCCGACTTCGACAGCGACGAGACCCTCGATCGCGCGCCGCCGCACCCCGTCGTCGGAGAGAACACCGACACGCACACGATCCCGATGCAGCACCCCGTGGCCGCGACGGGGACGAGCGGCCCGGTCGCCCGACAGTCGCCGATGCGCGCGCCCGCCGCGCCCGCGATCGCGCCCGTCTCCGTGGCGAGCCGGCGCGCGACGCAGCTCTTCACCGGCAACGCGAGCGAGGCCGGACCGCCCGTGCCCGCTCGTGCGAAGGTCCGCGACGACCTCGACGACAGCCTCACGGGAGAGATCATCCAGGCCCCGCAGCAGGGCGCGCACGTCTCGCCGGTGCGTCCCCTCGCGAGCAGCGCGCCGATCCGCCCCAAGCCCGCACCGCCGAAGCCTGTCGGGTCGAAGCCGCTCCCCCCGACCATCGCGTCGAAGCCGCAGACGCTCGCCCCGCCCGTCCCTCGCAGCGCGGGTTTGAACGTTCCGGTGAGCGCGACCCGCACGTCGTCGGGCCTCGGCCCCGAGGTCAGGTCCGAGCTCTCGCCTCGCCCCGCGCAGGCGCACTCGAAGCCCGCCGCGCCGCCCGCGCCCGTCGAAGAGCCGATCGAGATCAGCGTCGACCTCGACTTCGACGTCACGAAGCCCGCTTCGAATCCTGCGCCCGAGGTGCCGCGGCACGTCTCGCCGCCCTCGGATCCCGGCCTCTCCGCGACCTTCGGTGAGTTGCCGCCGAAGTCTCCGTCGCGGCCGTCGCCCCTCGACCTCCCGCCGGTCACGCGCACGCAGCCCTCGCCCTTCGACGCGATGCCCGCCGCGCGCACGCTGCCGCCGCCGTCGCTCGACGGCTCGCGCCGCCTCAACGACACGTTCGCCGCGGCCGAGATCCCCTCGACGGTGAAGCGTCAGACGCAACCCTTCGAACGCCGCCGTCCCTGGATGGTGTTCGCCGCGGTGGGCGGCCTCTGCCTCGTCGCGGGCCTCGTCGTCGCTGGCGCCTACGCGGTCGGCGGCCTCCGCAGCCCGCCCGTCGATCCCAACGCCGCGCGGGCGACCGCCTCTGCGCTGCAACCCGCGTCGCGCCCGACCGCCGCGCCACCCGCGATCGCCGTCGCGCCGTCGACGCCCGAAGCCCCCGCGCCCGAAGCGCCCCCGCGCCCATCGCCTGCGCCCGAGCCCGTCGCGCCCCCCGTCGATCCCGCGCCTGCCGTCGCCGCGGCGAACGCGCATCCGATCGCAGTGACGCCTCCTCCGGTCGCGGTGAATCCCCCTGCGGCCGCGCCTGTCGCGCCGCGCGCTGCTCCGAGTACGCCGACGGTCGCGCCCGCGCCCCCTCGCCCGGCCCCTGCGCCTGCGGCGATCGTCCGCGCGCCCGTGGCGCCTCAGGCCGTCGCTCGCACGGTCGCGCCCGCGTCGTCGGCGCCCTCGCAAGCGGCTCGCGCCCCCGCGCCTTCGGCGGTCGCGCTGCGCCCCGCCACGCCGCAGCCCATCGCGCCTCGCCCCGTCACGCCGAGGCCGACGCCGCGGACCTCGGCGCCCATGCCCGACCCGTTCCTCACGGTGTCGTCGCCGAGGCCCGTACGCGCCGCGACGCCGAGACCCGTGGCCGCGCCGACCCCCGCGCCGATCACGCCCACGCAGCCTCGTCACGCCCCCACGGTGCGCGGCGGCGGAATCTTCACCGACCTCTAGAACGCGCTCCTGGGGTAGAGTCCGCGCACGTCCATGCGCTTCTCCAGCCGCGTTGCGATCGTCTCACTGTCGCTCCTCTCCGTCGGCGCGCCCGCCCTCGCGCAGCACAGGCGCCACGGTCGTCACGATCCCCCCGCCGATCCTGCGCAGGCGCTCCGCCAGACCGAGGCCCGCGGTCACTTTCAGCGAGGCGGACAGTTCTACGAGAGCAGCGACTGGGCGCACGCCATCGAGGAGTTTCGCGCGGCCTACGACCTCTGGCCGAACCCGGTCATCCTCTTCAACCTCGCGCAGGCGTACCGCCGCGACGGCCAGCTCTCGCAGGCCACCGAGACCTTCAACCGCTACCTCGAGACCGCGCCGAACCTCACCCGCGAGCAGCGCGCCGAGGTCGAGGAGTCGGTGCGCGAGATCCAGGAGACGCGCGCGGTCATCACCTTCGAAGTCGAGCCCGCGGGCGCGACGATCACCCTCAACGGACGCGAGCTCGGCACGGCCCCCATCGCGCGCAACGCCGAGGTGCTCCCCGGTGAGTACCGCGTGCACGCCGAGCTCGCGAACCACGAGGCGCGCGACGAGCGCTTCACCGTCAGGGCGCACGAGCAGCGGCTCGTGAACATGCACCTCCGCCCCGTCGATCAGAACGCTCGGCTCGTCGTGAACGTCTCGCCCGCCGACGCGAACATCCTCATCGACGGCGAGTCCGCGGGCACGGGCCACGCGCAGCGGCAGGTGCGGCCGGGCACCTATCAGGTCACCGCGTCGCGCGACGGATACCGCGAGGAGTCGCGCTCGGTCACCGTCGCGCAGCTCCACACCGAGACCGTGGGGATCACGCTGAGCCCTCGCACGCGGAGCATCGTCACGAGGCCCTGGTTCTGGGGGATCATCGGCGGCGTCGTCGCCGCGGGCGCGCTCACCGCGATCATCATCACGAGCGTGTCGGACCCGGCGCCCATCGAGGGCAACGGCAACCCCTCGGTGGTGCAGACCGCCACGTCGTTCTAGGGGTCGCCGTCAACACCATGCAGGACATCGAGCTGCTCCGCGCGGAGCGAGACCTCTACCGTCGGCTCCTCGACCTCGGCGCGCACGACGCCCTCGGCCCCTTCCTCGAAGAGGCGCTCGCGCTCGTCGCCGAGGCCACGGGCGCAGAGCGCGGCTACGTCTCGATCGAAGGCGCGCGCGGGGCCTCGCCCATCACCCTCGCCCTCGGGTGCTCCGTCCTCGACGTCGACCGGATCCGTCAGGAGCTTTCGAAGGGAATCCTCGCGGAGGCGCTCCGCACGGGGAGGACGGTCTCGACCGCGTCGGCGCTCGACGACCCGCGCTTCAAGGGCCTCGCGAGCGTGCAGGCCAACCGCATCCAGGCCGTGCTCTGCGCGCCCATCGGAGGCACCGCGCCCTTCGGCGCGCTCTACCTCCAGGGTCGTCCCTCGCCCGGTCCGTTCACCGAGCGCGAGCGACAGCTCGCGGAGGCCTTCGCGCATCGCGTCGCGCCCCTCGCAGACCGGCTCCGGCAGCAGCCCGCCGAGGCGCCCGATGACCCGACGCGAGAGGCCCGCGCGCGGCTCAAGGTCGACGGTGTGGTCGGGGCTTCGAAGGCCCTCGCCGACGCCCTCAGGCTCGTGGCAGTGGCCTCGCAGGTCGACGTCCCGGTGCTCTTCGTCGGCGAGAGCGGCACGGGCAAGACGGAGCTCGCGCGCTGCCTCCACGCGAGCTCGCGCAGGGCGCGCGGACCCTTCGTGGAGCTCAACTGCGCGGCGATCCCCGAGACGCTGCTCGAGGCGGAGCTCTTCGGCGCCGAGCGCGGCGCCCACTCGACGGCCACGCGACGGACGCCGGGCAAGATCGCGGCGGCCGAGGGGGGCACGCTCTTTCTCGACGAGGTCGCGGAGCTCGCGCAGGGCGCGCAGGCGAAGCTGCTCCAGTTCCTGCAATCGAAGCACTACTACCGGCTCGGCGACGCGACGCCGCAGAGGGCCGACGTGCGCGTCGTCGCGGCCACCAACGCGGACCTCGAGAGCTCCGTGCAGTCGAAGCGCTTCCGCGAGGACCTCTACTACCGCCTCGACGTGTTCCGCGTGCGCGTGCCGTCGCTGCGAGAGCGCGTCGAAGACATCGCCCTCATCGCCGAATCGATCGCTCGCGCGGGCGCGCCCGACGGCCATCCGCTCACGCTCACTCGCGCCGCGCGCGCGGCCCTCACGAGCGCGGAGTGGCCCGGCAACGTGCGCCAGCTCGCCGCCGCCGTGCAGCGCGGAATCGCCTTCGCGATCGACGAGGGCGTCTCGGCGATCGACGCGCACCACCTCTTCCCCGAGCGCGCGATCGCCGCGGCGGGCCCCGAGGCGCCGCTCACCTGGCAGGAGGCGACGCGACGGTTTCAGCGCGCGCTCCTCGAGGAGACCCTCGCGAGCTGCGGCGGCAACGTGAGCGAGGCCGCGCGTCGCCTCGACCTCGCGCGCTCGCACCTCCACGACCTGCTCCGCGCCCACGGCCTCGGCCGTCAACGCTGACCGACGCCGTGATAGCGTCGCGGGCATGCGGAAGCTCTCGGTCCCTGCGACGCTGATCCTCGCGCCGCTCGCGTTCGGCTGCTCTTCGACCTCGAGCTCCGACGCGGGCCTCGACGTGATCGACGCGCTCGATGTTGTGATCGACACGTCGGCCGACCGCGCCGACGTGACCGACGTGAACGACGTCACCGACGCCGGAGATGCGCCCGCCTCGGTGTGTGAGGGCGCGCGAGACGCCGACGGCGGCGTGTTCTGCCGCGAGGAGAACGTGCAGGGCACGGGGTTGTTCTGCATCCGGTATCGGTGCGCGGCCGACGACGGAGGCGTGTCGCTCGGCGACTGCTGTCGGCTGGTAGGCTGATAGCGGCGACGCTGGCGGTCCGGTCGGGATCGCGAGAATCACAGCGCCTCGCGGCGCTTCGGTGCTATTTACTTCGCCAGTTCGCGGTGCAACCATGCGCCGCACGCTGGAAGGAGCGAGACACACCGCCATGGGGATGCTCGATCGCCTGGGCCGCGCGATCAAATCAAACCTCAACTCGATCATCGACAAGGCCGAGGACCCGGCCAAGATGATCGCGCAGACGATCGAGGACATGCAGGACGAGCTCAAGAAGGCTCGCGCCGACCTCGTGAGCTCGCTCGCGACCGTCAAGCAGCTCGAGAAGAAGCTGAAGGACCAGAACGAGGAGGTCGCCAACTGGGAGAAGCGCGCCATGCTCGCGCTCGAACACGGCGACGATGAGCTCGCGCGCGAGGCGCTCCGTCGGAAGAAGAAGGCCGAGGGCGACGTCGCCGACACCGACCGGCTGCGCGAGCAGCAGACGACCTACGTGAGCGAGCTCAAGGCCACGATCGACCAGCTCGATCGCAAGGTCGAGGAGCTCAAGGCGCGCAAGAACACCCTCGCGTCGCAGGTCGGCAACGCCCGCGCGGCGACGGGCAACTCCACGCTCGGCGGTTCGAACACCGGCGCTGTGGGCCGCCTCCGCGAGATGCAGGACAAGATCGAGTCGATGGAGGCCGAGGCCGAGGCCACGGAGCTGCTCGTCGACCCGAAGAAGGCCGACCTCGAAGAGAAGTTCCGCAAGCTCGAGCGCGGCGAGACCACCGACAGCCTCGAGGATGAGCTCGCATCGCTCAAGAGCCGCCTGAAGAGCAAGTGACCCGCTCTTACCGCGCGACGCCACACGCCCCCTGACCGCCACCGATCGCCCACCAACCACACCGCCGAGAGCCGCCGCATGGACTCCTGGATCCTGGGTCTCCGCGCCGACGAGGACGTGCAGCTCGAGTATCGCGCGCTGCTCGGACCGTCGATCCGCACCATCGGCCGCGTCGAGGTGCACGCCTTCGAAGCCTCGTCGCACGAGGCCGCCGCGCGGATCTTCGACAGCGCCGCGGCGAGCCTCGGCTACGGCACCGCCGCGGTGGCCTGCGACGAGGCCGCGATGCACGAAGACGGCGCGGAGGTCCAGCCCGCCATCGAGCGCGTCGTGGCGCTCTGCATGACGGCCGCGCCGGGGGAGTTCACGTTCACACTGCAAGCCGCGAGGGCCCTCTCGACGGCGCTCTGCTTCGCGAGGGCGCGGCGTCGGCCGGGCTGGCGGCTCCCCTTCGCGTGCGCGTCGCTCGCGGAGGTCCCGAGGCTTCGGAGCGCGTGCCGCGAGAGCGCGTCGAAGCTCCCCGAGCGCCCCGCGTTTGTCGATCGGGCCGACGAGCTCGACGCCGTGATCGAAGCGCTCGGTGAGGGCGCCACGGGGGGCTTCGCGGTCGTACGCGCGAGCTCGGGGATGGGCTCCTCGAGGCTCGTCTACGAGGCCGCCGCGCGCCTCGGCGCGAGGGTCATCCGGCGTGTTTACGCGGGCGACGCGGTGGCCGTCACCGCGATCGATGAGGTCTTTCGCGGCGTCTCGGACGACCGACCGCGCTGGCTGCTCATCGAAGCGCGCGACGCGCAACGCCTCGACGTCGACATCACGTCGATCACCGCCGGACGCGCCGCCGTGCTCGCGATCGTGGGCCCCGACTGCGACACGCCCTGGTGCCCGCCGCTCCGAGAGGTCGAGCTCGGCCCGCTCGCGCCCGCGGAGGCCCGCTCCATCGTGCGCAGCCTCCTCGGTGAGGCCACGGAGGACATGCTGGTCAGCCGCCTGGCGCGCAGGAGCAGCGTGCCCGGCCGCCTCGTCGAGCTCGTTCGCGCGGCCGCGCTCTCGGGCGAGGTGATCTTCGACCCGGTCTCGAACACCTGGCACACGCGCGCGCGGCGCCTCGTCAGGCTCTCGGCGCAGCGCGAGAAGACCACCGAGCTCGACCGTCGCATCGCGTCGCTCGACGGCCGCACGCGCCGCGCGTACGAGGTGGCCCTGGCGATGGGCGACGGCGCCTCGGAGCACGCGCTCTGCGGCGTGCTCCGCGTGGTGTTCGGCTCCGCGGACATGCTCCGGTCGCTGCGATCACACGGCCTCGTCGCGACGTCAGGCGGCACGGTCGACCTCGGTCACGGCCCGCACCCGTCCGTCGACCCCGAGCTCGGGGGCCGCGTCGAGGCGCTTCGAACCCTCGGCGTGCTCGACGCGCTCGTCGACGCGGAGCGCAGCCTCGAGGAGGGCGCACCCGACGCCGCGACCCGCTTCGTGCGAGCTGCGCGCGCGGCGCTCGCGGCGGGCGACCGCGGCGCGGCGGTGCGGCTGCTCGCGTCGACGGCCTCGCTCCCGCGCCCCTTCGGCGACACCTCGATCGAGACCGCGATGCGCGCGGTCGCGGCGGAGCTCGGTCCGCTCGCCACGGTGACGGCGGTGGCAGGCGCGACGGCCGCGTCGTCGGCTTCGCCCGAGGCGCTCGAGACCGCCGCGCGCGCGAGGGAGGCCACGGGTGACGCGCCGGCGGCCATGCGGCTGCGCGCGCTCGCGGGGCTCCTCAAGGGCGACGCCAGCCTCGCGCGACGCGTGGGCGCCGACGGGACCTCGGTGCGCGACCACCTCCTCGGCGCGCTCGCGCACGCGCGTGAGTCGAGGGTGCCCGCGGCCGTGCGCTCGGCCGTCGCGGCGCTCGCCCAGGCGAGGCGCGAGCGCGACACGAGCGGCGAGGCCGCGACCCTCGCGATGCTCGCGTCGCTCTATCACGCCGTGGGGCGCCACGACGCCGCCGTTCGGCTCTCGTCCGCGATCGCGAACCGGGGACGCTGAGCGGCGTCTCCGGCGCGACACCTCGCGACGGGGGGCTATCGCTTCGCGCGGAGCGCGGCGCGCTCGGCTTCGAGGATTTCTCTGGTGAGCGCGGCGACGCGCGCGTGGTTGCCCTTGCGCGACGCGAGGAGGAGAAATGCCTTGGCGTTCTTCATGTCGCCGCGCTTGAACGCCTCGCTGGCCTTTTCGAAGAGCGGCGCGATGTCTGCGGGGAGCGGCGCCTCGACGACGTTCGCAACCCTGGCCTCCTGCACGACGGCCTTGCGCTCGGCTTCGGGGGTGAGCCGCACCTCACCGCGCGAGAGGGCGGCGTCGTAGCGCGCGCGGAGCACCGGGTCGAGCAGCACGCGGTACCCCTCCGAGCCTCGCTTGAAGATGCGGAGGACGCGCGTCACCTCGGCGGGGTTCTCGACGTGCTGGTCGGGGTGAAACCTCAGCGCGAAGCGATGAAACGCGTCACGGATGCTCGAGACGTCGGCGTCTCGCGCCACCCCCAGCAGCGTGTAGTAGTCAATGCGATCGAGCTGATCGTCGAGGAGGCGATCTGACAACATGCGGCGCTCCGCACTCCCGTCTCTAACACGCCCGGAGGGGCGTTCGCTGCGTCATCTGCGCGCTCACGAAGCGGCGGTGGGCAGCGAGGCGCGCTGACGAGCGGCCATCTCCGCCTGCGCGGTCTCGGTGGGGATCGTGAGCAGCGACACGCGCGTCGTCTGCTCGCGGTTGGTCTCGACGTCTCGGGCTCGGACGTTGAGCGTCCCGTCGGCGCCGAGTTCGAAGGTGACCGCGACGGAGACCTCGCCCCTCGGCGCGGCCCTGAGGCCCGTGAGCTCGAGCTCACCGAGGCCCTGGTTCTCCGAGAACTTTCGCGACTCCCCCTGCGCGATACGAATCACCACGGTGGTCTGGTCGTCGTTGGTGGTGGCGAAGATGCGCGTCTGCTCCACGGGGATCGTGGCGTTGCGCCGGATCACGGTCTCGCAGAGACCTCCCGCGGTCTCGACGCCGAGGCTGAGCGGGGTCACGTCGAGGAGGAGCGGAACGGCGATTCCCCCCACGGGCGCCGACGGTCGCGGGGGCGGCGCGGCGCTCGCGGTCTGCGCGGGCGGCACCGTCGATCCGCGCATCGGCGCGGGCGGAGGATTCGCAGAGGCAGGCGCGTTCGGGCGAGCGGGCGGGAGCCCCGGCTTGAGCGTGTCGCCGCCAGCCTGCGGGCCGCCCTGGAGCGTCGACGTCATCGAGGGCGCGGGCGCCGCGGGACGAACGATCGGCACCGCGGCCTTCATGGGCGCAGGAACGACCATCGGCGGCAGCGACGCGTCGTCGGCGTCGGGCGCCGTGGGCATGGCGCGGGTCTGCTCATCGGGCGAAGGCATCGCGGCGGCTGCGGCGACGGCCACCGCGGCGACGAGGCCGACGTTGCGCGTCGAGGTCTCGTCGTCGAGCGCGAACGAGGGCGGCTGCGGCGGCGCTTCGAGGGCGACGGTGGAGCTCCCGAACTCGGGCAGCGTGGGCTCGAAGGGGGACTTCGCGACGAGGGTCCCGGTGCCGGGTTCCCCCGACGGTCCGAAGATGTCGTCAGCGTCGATGCGGAACGAGGGCACCGAGACGTCGATCGAGTGAGGCCCTCCCTGCGGGGGCTTCGCGTGGTCGCCGAAGACCGCGGAGTCGTCGCCGAAGATCGAAGCGTCGAGGTTGAACGACGGCACCGAGCGCTCGTCGAGCGTGTTCACCGCGCGCGTGTCTTCGTCGGACGCGCTGAACATCGCGGGCTCGGCCCGCGGCGGCGGAGGCTTGATGGCCGCGGCGATTGAGGGAGGGAGCGCGGAGAGCGCCGCCGAGAGCCCGCTCGGACGAGGCCCCTCCTCGGTGATCGGGGAGACGTTGGGTGACGACGAGCGAGGCGGCGCGCCGAGCGCGGGCTTCGCGGAGACCGTCTGAATCGCGGGCGAAGAGGGCCGCGGCGCCGCGCCGATGGGGGGCTTGACGAGCGGAGGCGCTTGCGGCGGAGACATCTGAAACGGGGGCGGCGGCGCCTTGATCTGGCTGGGGAGCTCGGCCGCGTTCGCAGGGAGCTCCGGTGCCGGCGCGGGGAGACCGGGCTGCGCGACCGCGGGGAGCGCGGCCCCGAGGCCCGCGAGGAGGGCGCGCCCGTCGCGGGTCTGCGTGCGCTCCTCGTCGGCCGGCATCTCGCCGCGAGCGCCCTGCTGAATGGTCGACGCGAGCGACGCCAGGGGGATCGAGACAGACGGGTCGTCGAGGTTGAACGCGGGGACCGGCTGCTCGTAGGGCCGCGTGTTGCTCGGCCTCGCGCCCACGGGGTTTCGACCGACGAACGACGGCTCATCGAGGTTGGTGATGCCAGGGCCCTGCGTCGGCATGGGCGTCGGCTTCGCGGAGGTGAACGGCACGTTCGAGGGGCGGCTCCCTTCGGTCGAGAAGGGGTCGTCGAGGTCGAAGTTCACGGGCGCCGGAGACCTGGGCGACGCGGGCATCGCGGGCGGCGCCGCCTTCGCGGGAACAGGCGGAGGGGGCGCCTCGGAGCGTCGCTCGGCCTGTGAGGGCACGGGTGGAGGCGCCGTGCGCGCTCCAGGCGGCAGCGGCGGAGGCGTCTGCGCGCGGAACGGAGACGTCGCCGTCGCGGGCCTCGCGGGGGGCGCGGCGGGGGGATTTCCGACGAGCGTCGAGGCGCGGAACGGGCTCATCGCGCCGGGCGGCGCGGACGCCGAAGGGGGCGGCGCAGAGGGCGAAGGGAGCGGCCCCGCGTTCGATCCGCCAGGCGACGGGACGGGCTCCCCCGACGCGAACATTCGCTGCGTCGTGGGGCCCTTGCGGACGCCGCCCGTGAGGGCCTCGGCGAGGATGGCCGCGCCGAGTCCGACGACCTCCTCGGGGGGCAGGTGCGTGAGCGGATCGCGGCCGAAGAACTGCGCCACGCGCGCGCGCACCGAGGGAATGCGCGTGCTGCCTCCGACGAGGATCACCGAGGTGAGGTCCGAGGTGCGGAGGCCCGCGAGCTTGAGCGCCTCCTGACACACCGCGAAGGTCTTCTCGACGTGAGCGCCTGCGAGGCGGTCGAACTCGCCGCGCGTGAGGTTGTGCTGAAAGCGCACCGGGGCCCGCGCGCCCGGGGCCATGTAGTTGAAGTCGAGCGTGGCGTTGTCGGCGCTCGACAGCTTGCACTTCACGGCCTCGGCGGCGTCGCGGAGGATGTCGTACGCGAGGCGATCGCTCGACGCGTCGATGCGCGTGGCCTTCTGCAGCGGCACGACGAGCGAGTCGGTGATCGCCATGTCGATGTCGTCGCCGCCGAGGAAGGTGTCCCCCCACGTCGAGAGCACTTCGAACACGTTGCCGTTGAGCTCGAGGAGCGTGACGTCGAAGGTGCCGCCGCCGAAGTCGTAGATGCAGATCTTCTCGCGCGACCCGCGGCCGTAGCCGTACGCGAGCGCGGCGGCGGTGGGCTCGTTGAGGATGCGCACCACCTCGAGCTCGGCGATCTTGCCCGCGATCTTCGTGCTCGATCGCTGCAGCTCGTTGAAGTTCGCGGGCACGGTGACCACGCAGCGGTCGACCTTCTGCTCGAGGGACTCCTCGGCGACGCGGCGCACCTCGCGGAGCACCATCGCGGAGATCTCGGGCAGCGAGAAGCTCCCGCCGCGGGTCTGCACGAGCACCGCGCTGTCGGCGCCCTCCTTGAGTTCGAACGCGACGCGCGAGCGGGCGCGGCGCACCTCCTCGCTCTTGAAGGGACGCCCGAGGAGGCGCTTCACCGACGAGATGGTGTTCGCGGGATCGAAGGCCTTTCGAACGCGCGCCGCGCGGCCCACGATGCGCTCGCCGGTCTCGGCGAACGACACCACCGAGGGGATCAGCGACGACCCCGAGAGCGAGTCGACGAGCACCTGCGGCTTGCCGTTGAGCGAGACGGCGACCACGGAGTTCGTCGTCCCGAGGTCGATTCCTACAGCGGGGGTGGGCATTGGCTTCTACCCGCGACTCTAAGCGCGCCAGGGGGCCTCACGGAAGAGCGCTCTCGCGCCAACGTGTCACCCGCCGATCTCCGCGAGGCACTCCGCGATCCAGCGGCGCACGGTCGACTCGAAGGGCCACATCCACGCGTAGTCGGGTCCGGTGAAGCGCGCGACGATCTCATCGTGGAGCCGCGGGTCCCTCGCTGCGTCGATGCCGTACACCTCCGCGGTCACTCGGAGCGTCTCGGCGTAGGCCTCCCATTCGAGCCTCGCGCGCCCCCACGCGAGCCCCGCCGGAAGAGGAAATAACCCGTAGATCAGCACCATCCCGATCCACCCGAAGCGCTCGAACTGCCGCACGTGAATCACCTCGTGGCGGAGCACCACGTAGCGTCGAAGCGGGGCCACGCGGTGCCAGTCATCGGGCACGTAGATGGTGCGACCGAGGGTCGTCACGTACTCACTGAGGTAGCGATTCTGTCCACCGAAGGTGACGACTCTCAGCAGTCGATCGGCGAGTCGCTGATGCCAGTACGCGCCCTTCGGGACCACCCGCACGGGCCTCGGGCCTCGCGCCAGCTCTTCGAGGTACGCGTCGAGGAGCGCGTGATCTCTCTCGTCGACCATGCTTCGCGGATCAGCAGCCAGGACCGCCGCGCGGCACGCATCCGAGGATCGGGATCGCGCACCCGCACCCGACGCCGAGTCCTGCGAGCGATGCGCAGCAGGTCTCTTCCGCGCGACACGTTTGCCTCGAAAAGCCCGACGGACAGGTCATCGTCGGAGGCGGAGGAGGCGGAGGCGGAGGTGGCGGAGGCGGAGGCGGAGGCGGAGGTGGTGGAGGAGGCGGTGGCGGTGGTGGAGGAGGAGGCGGCGAATCGATCGTGACGTCCGTGGGACGCACGTCGTTGGTGATGACATCGGGCGACGCGCTGTCGGTGATCGTGACGTCGCTCTGAACATCGGTGATCGAAGCGTCGGAAGCGCTGTCGTCTGCGGCGTCGAGGGGGTCGCCCTGATCGTCGGAGGCGTCGAGTTCGACGTCCTCCTTGGTGGCGTCTCCCTCGGAGTCGACGTCGTCCTTGATGGGGCTGCCATCACTCTCGGACGCGTCGTCGGGGGTGGCTTCCTGCCCCTCGGCGCAGGCCGCGAGGCACGCGACGAGGGTGAGGCAACGGGCTCTGGCGAGCGAGGTGAGCATGGACCTCCGGAGGCTCCAACGACTTCGGGTCGGTGTAAAGAACCGCGCGGTCGGTCGTTCACCGCGCTGCTTCCGCCCGACGGATGCACCGATTCGCGCGGCCTCGCGTATAAACCTCGGCCCCGCCCCTCGGATTGTCCCCTCCACGGAGGTCCACGTCCCCATGAAGCAGCTCCACGCCCTGTCGATCTGCGTCGCGATGAGCGTCGCCCTCCCCGCCGCCGCGAACCCCACCGCCCCCACATCGCACGCGACCCGCAACGCGCAGAACCGCCCTGCAACCACGCGCCCGCAGCGTACTCCGACGCAGCCGCAGAGGCCCGCAGCGCAGCCGCAGAGGCCCGCCGCGCAGCCCGCGACGCCGGCCGTGGCGCAGCGGCCCGCGACCAATCCTCCCGCGACGAATCCTCCGGCGACCAATCCCCCGGTGGTGGCGCCCGCTTCGCCCAACGGAGCCCTCACCGCGGATCAGGTCGCGCAGCGCATTCAAGAGTTCTATGACCGCACGAGCGACTTTCAGGCCGATTTCACGCAGGTCTCGGTGAACCGGCTCTACGGTCAGGAGCAGCGCTCGGGCCGCGTGATCTTTCGCAAGCCCGGTCGCATGCGGTGGAACTACGCCGCCCCCCACAACGACGTGATCGTCTCCAACGGCACGACGCTCTGGGCCTACCAGGCCGAGGAGCGGCAGGCCATCCAGCAGACGCTCACGCAGTCGCAGATGCCCACGGCGCTCGCGTTCCTCACGGGCGTCGGCAGGCTCACCGACGCGTTCACGTTCCGGCTCCTCGACGCGACGCAGTTCCAGTACCCGAGCGGCTACGTGCTGGAGCTCCGCCCCACGTCGCCGCAGCCCACCTACGAGCGCATCGTGTTCTACGTCGACCGCGGGAGCTTCCAGGTCGCGCGCACGGTCGTGATCGACGCGCAGGGCAACCGCAACCAGTTCACCTTCGTGCGCCCGCAGGTGAACCTCAACGTGCCCGAGTCGACCTTCAACTGGTCTCCGCCCGCGGGCACCTCGATCGTGCGCCCGTGATCACGCGCCCGCGTACTCGATCGCCATTCCGGGCGCTCCGCCCAGCGTGATCACAGGCCCCTCCGACTGATATCCCCCGACGAACGGATCCTCTCGAAGCAGCCACGCGGTGTCGAGGTCGACGAAGCGCACGCCGCCGAGCGCCGCGCAGACGTGGGCCGCCGCCGTGATCCCGAGCCGCGTCTCGATCATCGCGCCCATCATCACCGCGAGGCCGCGCGCCTTCGCGCGACGACCGATCACGAGGGCCTGCGCCACGCCCATCTTCGAGAGCTTGAGGTTCACGCCCGAGGCCGCGCCGCGGTCGAGCACGCGCGCGAGGTCTTCGACGCCGCGCACCGACTCGTCGGCCACGACGGGCACCGGCAGCGCGCGCGTCACCGCGGCCATGCCGTCGAGGTCGTCACGCGCGCAAGGCTGTTCGAAGCACTCGATCACCGCGCCTTCCTTCGTCGCGCGCTCGTAGAGCTCGATCGCGGTGCGCGCGTCGTAGCCGCCGTTCGCGTCGATGCGCAGCGTCGCTCCCGGTGCGCGCGCCACGATCGCTCGAAGCCCCGCGAGGTCGCGCGCGGGGTCGATGCCAACCTTCACCTTGAAGCACGTGAAGCCGCGACTCGCCCACGCCTCCGCGAGCTCGCCCATGTGCGAGGGCTCATGGATCGGGATCGTGATGTCGCTCACCATGCGCGTCGCGAAGGAACCTCCGTTCGCGTCGCAGAGCAGCGCGTAGAGCGCCACGCCGCGGAGCCGCGAGATCGCGTCGAGCGTGGCCACCTCGACGCCCGACGCCGCGACGGGACGTTCGCGGGTCTCACGGTGCCCGTGCGCGAGCGCCATCGCCAGGAGTGTCGGATCACCGCTCTCGATCCGCGTCCCTGAAAGACGCGCGGAGAGCGCACGCACGGCGTCGAGCACGTCGGGCATGTCCTCGTGCGTGACCGGCGGGAGGGCAGCCGCTTCACCGAGCCCCGTCGCACGTCGACCGCTCGCCTCGTCGACGAGCGTCACCTCGATGAGCGCCGCGCGCGTCGCTACCATGCGCCCCGACGCGATGGTGAAGGGCTCCTCCAGCGGAACCTCGAGCGGTCTCGCGGAGATTGATTCGATGTGAAACGACATCGGCCACGACCCTATCGCCGTCGCGCGCGAAGCATCAACTTCCGAGGCCGAGCGCGCCTTCGAGCCACGCGGCCGTCGATGCCCAACGCAGAGGCATCGCGCGTCCCCTCGCCCGCTCACCGAGCGCCGCACGGAGCGCCTCGTCACCGAGCGATTCGAGCGCGTCGGCGAGCTCCTTGGGCGTCGACTCGGAGCGCGTGACCACGCCCGCGCCACCGATCAGCCCACGCACGCCGCCCGCGTCGCAGGCGACCACCGCGAGCCCTGCGCCCATCGCTTCGAGCACCGCGACGGGCGCGCCCTCGGTGCGACCTCCCTCGATCTCACCCGCGGTGTGAAGGAACACGTTCGAAGCCCCGAGGAGCTCGTCTCGCGCAGGCGCGTCGACGGCGCCGAGCCAGCGCACGCGACCGGGCGCCACCCGCGACGCGAGCGCTTCGAGCGGCGACCGCAACGGCCCGTCGCCCGCCACGGAGAGCGTCACTTCGACGCCCCTCGACGCGAGCGCGCCGACCGCCTCCACCGCGCGGTCGACGCGCTTCACGGGCACCAGCCGCGACACCATCGCGACGCGAAGGGAGCCGCGCCGCGATTCGCTCGAAACATCTTGGCGCATGGGCTCCCAGCCCATCGGACGCACCACCGACGGCACCTCCGCGGGGTGCGCCACCGCGTCCTTGAGCGCGTCGTGCGTGTACCACACGAGGCTCGCGCGACGGAGCAGCGCGCGCTGCGCGGCGACCGGCATCCGAGCGAGCAGCCAGCCGTCGGTTCCGTGCACCACCGCGACATGTCGGCGTGCCCCGCGAAGCGTGCCCGCGATCGCGCCGCAGGGGAGCGCGAAGTGCGACACCACCGCGTCGCTCGCTGAGATCACACGCGAGGCCGTGAACGCAAGCGAGCGCACCGCGTCGAGCGCGCCGAGCCTCGCGCGCCATCGACCGCCTCCGCCGCCGAGCCCGAGCGCGTCGGGCGCGCCCGCGCCGTAGAAGGTCTCACCGAAGAGGTAACGCGCGGCCTCCACGGTCACGCCCCTGTCGTCGACCGGCGCGTCGTAGCCATCACCCGCTCGACGCGCGGCGCATGCGACCGAGACGGTGTGTTTGCGGTCGACGAGCGCGCGGGCCATGGCTCGCACGAAGCTCCCCGCTACGGGGTCTCCGCGGTGGGGATAGCCCGTGGTGATCAACGCGACGCGCGCCACGCATGCATCGTACAGCGGCGCCTCCTCGCGCGGACGAGAGATCCCTGATAGAGCCCATCGGGCCGTGCGAGCCGACATCCAGCGCAACGTTCCCATCGCCCCGCTCACCACGCTGCGCGTCGGAGGCGCGGCGAGGGAGCTCGTCGTCGCCGAGACCGAGCGAGACCTCATCGACGCAGTGCGCGACTGCGACGCGCGAGGAGAGCGCGTGTTCATCCTCGGAGGCGGCTCGAACCTCCTCGTCGCCGATGAGGGCTTCGACGGCCGCGTGGTGCGCGTCGCTTCGAAGGGCGTCGAGCTCGAACGCAACGGCCACGCCGTGACCCTCCGCGCCGCCGCGGGCGAGGTCTGGGACGAGCTCGTCGCGCGCGCCGTGGGCGAGTCTCTCGCGGGCGTCGAGTGCCTCTCGGGCGTCCCCGGCCTCGTGGGCGCCACGCCCATCCAGAACGTCGGCGCGTACGGGCAGGAGGTCTCTGACACGATCGCCGCCGTGCGCGTGTGGGACCGCGTCACGGCGTCGATCGAGACGCTGCCCGCGTCGGCGTGCGGCTTCGGCTACCGCGACAGCGTGTTCAAGCGCGAGGCGCGCGACCGACACGTCGTGCTCGGCGTGAGCTTCACCCTGCGCCCCGACGGCGCGCCCTCGCTGCGCTACGGAGAGCTCACCCGGGCCATCGAGCGACGCGGTGAGGCGCCGACGCTCGCGCTCGTGCGAGACGCGGTGATCTCGCTCCGACGCGCGAAGTCGATGGTGCTCGACGAGGCCGACGCCGACACGCGGAGCGCGGGGTCGTTCTTCGTCAACCCCGTCGTCGACGCCGAGCGCGCAGACGCGGTCGAGGCGCGCGCGCGCTCGCTCGGCGCCCTCCGCGCGGACGAGGCGATGCCCCGCTTCGCCGCGGAGGGAGGCCGCGTGAAGCTCGCCGCAGGCTGGCTCATCGAGCGCGCCGGCGTCGCGAAGGGGACGCGCCTCGGCGACGCCGCGGTGTCACAGAAGCACAGCCTCGCGCTCGTGAACCGCGGCAACGCCACGGCGCGAGAGGTGCTCTCCCTCGCGAGGGTCGTGCGCGACACGGTGCGCGATCGGCTGGGCGTCACGCTCACGCCGGAGCCCGTGTTCGTGGGCTTCGAAGGGCGCGATCCCCTCGCCTGACGCGGCCCTTGCGCCGCGCTGCGTGTGCTGGCAGGGTGCCGGGCGTGTCGAACGCGATCACCCAGGGGATACGTGTAACGGTGTCGAGCGCGTACCTCCCCGAGCGCTCGTCGCCGACGCAGCGCGAGTACGTGTTCTCGTACACGGTGAAGATCACCAACGAGGGCGGCGAGAGCGCGCAGCTCAAGTCGCGCCACTGGATCATCACCGACGGCGACGGCAACGTGCAGGAGGTCAAGGGCGACGGCGTGGTCGGCGCGCAACCCCTGCTGCGACCGGGCCAGAGCTTTGAATACACGAGCGGATGCGCGCTTCGAACGCCGCGCGGTACGATGCGCGGCACCTACGAGATGGTGCGCGACGACGGCCGACGCTTCGACGCCTCGATCGCACCCTTCGCGCTGGCGCTCCCCCACTCGCTCAACTGAGGTCGGTCCGCGGTGCCTGCTCTGGTGATCCGACGCGCGCTCGGCTCGGCGCGCGACGCGCGCTCGGTGAGCTCCCTCTGTGACGACGCGGGGATCGCGGTCGGTGACGCGCTCGCGTCGTGGCTGTCGTCCGACGAGCACGGGCTCGCGCTCCTGGCCGAGCGAGGCGGACGCGCCGTGGGCCTCGCGGTCGTACGGCTGATCAAGCGCCTCGGCGGAGGCGCGGTCGACGCGGCGCTCCTCGACGCGGTCTACGTGGCGGCCGACGCGCGGAGGCAGGGCATCGGTCGCGCGCTCGTCGAGGCCGCGAGGGCCGAAGCAGAGGCCCGCGAGGCGCAGCGGTTCACGGTGCTCGTGAGAGACCGCGACGAGGTCGCCAGAGCGTTCCTCTCGGCCGTGGGGATCGCCGCGGGAGACGGCGAGGCCGCTCGCGTTGTCGCACCCGAGCGAGCCGACGAGGAGCCTTCTGGCAAGGTATTTCAGCTCGCCGATGGCGTGCCCGCGGTGTTCCTCGCGTCGGCAGAGACGCCCGCCACCGTGGCGCGGTGGAGCGGCGCGCAGGCCATTCGAACGCGCTGGCGCGACGACCTCTCGGCCTCGGGCTGGAGCGTCGAAGGGTGCGTCGGCACGCGCGGTGACGACGGCGACGCGCTGCGCTTCGATCCGACGACGGGCCTGCTCCGCGAGGCGTACCTCGGACGCCCTGTGGCGCTGCGCTTCGACGACGCGCTCCTCGCGCGCGTGGCCGCGCTGCCCGACCACGACGGCGCGCTCACGGTCTCGGTGACGACGCCGCCGTTCGAACTCGGCGCGACGGATTTCGCGCTCTTCGACGTGTCGCTCGGGTGGCTCGTCGCGCTGCGAACGGAGTCCGTCGAAGCGCTCTCGCACGGAGACGCGAGCGTGACGGCGGTGCGGCTCTGCGACCGCGTTTCGATCGTGTTCGCGAACGGGCGCTACGCGGGCTGGAGGGCGCGAGACCCCATCGCGATCGCGCGGCCCATGGGCTGGCCCGAAGGTCGCGAGCCGAGGGCGCTCACCGACGCCGAGCGCGCCTCGCTCACGTCGCTCGTGTACGACTGGATGGTCATCGACGCGTCGCCGAGGATCGAGCCCGCCGAGGCCGAGGACCCCGAGGACATCGCGCATATGACCGCCCTCAGGGAGCGGGCCCGCGCGCTCTCGGAGAGCGAGGGCGAGGCCGACGAGCGCGACCCCGTCGCGGGCGTCGCGAGAGACGTCGCTGCGCAAATCCTGTGGGGTTGGGGCTTCTACAAGATCGGCGCGTAGCAATCGTCGGGCGCGGTTCGAAGACGCAGTTTGCGAGTTCCGTCAGGGCAGAATTTCGCGATACTCGCGGTGTGACGCCCGGCGCCGAGATTCGGCGCGTCTACGGGGAACTTCGGTCTTTTCTCAAGGAGGATCCATGAAGCGGTGGAAGTGCTTGATCCTGCTCTCCTCGCTCGCCGTCGCGTGCGGTGACGGGAGCAGGTCCGTGGTCGGAACGGGCGACGTCGGCGCCGACGTGAGCGACGGCTCGAACCCCGGCGATGCCCCCTCGGACGTGGGCGACGGATCAAACCCCGGCGACGGCTCGATGCCCGGCGATGTGACCGACGGATCGACGCCCGGTGACGGATCGATGCCCGGCGACGCGAGCGACGGCTCCACGCCCGGCGACGGATCGATGCCCGCCGACGCGAGCGACGGATCAACGCCCGGCGACGGATCGATGCCCGGCGACGTGACCGACGGATCGACGCCCGGTGACGGATCGACGCCCGCCGACGCGAGCGACGGATCGACGCCCGCCGACGCGAGCGACGCGGGAGACCGCTGCGCGCCCGAGATGACCCGCATCTGCTACGCAGGTCCCGCGGGCACCATCGGCGTCGGGCGCTGCCGCGGCGGCACGCAGGTGTGCAGCACCACGGGCGTGTTCTCGGCCTGCACCGGCGAGGTCCTTCCGGCGGCGGAAGAGACCTGCGGCAACATGATGGACGACAACTGCAACGGCGTCAGCGACGAGGGCTGCGGCGAGTGCACCGCCGCCACCACGCGGCCCTGCTACACCGGCCGCCCCGAGACCATGGCCGTCGGGCGATGCCGCGCGGGCACGCAGACCTGCGACGCGATGGGCCGCTGGCCCATGAGCTGTTCGGGCGAGACCACGCCCGCCGCGGCCGAGACCTGCGGCAACATGATCGACGACGACTGCAACGGCATGGTCGACGACGGCTGCGCCGCGTGCATGACCGGCGCGACGCGCGCGTGCTACTCGGGCCCCTCGGGCACGCAGGGCGTCGGCCGCTGCACCGGCGGCACGCAGACCTGCGGCGCCGACGGACAGTTCGCCACCGCTTGCGTCGGAGAGGTCGTCCCCGCGGCCACCGAGACCTGCGGCAACGGCATGGACGACAACTGCAACGGCATGACCGACGAGGGCTGCGGCGAGTGCACCCCCGGCACCACGCGCCCCTGCTACACGGGCGCGACGGGCACCGTCGGCGTCGGACGCTGCGTCGCGGGCACGCAGGTCTGCGGCCCCACGGGCTTCTACGCCACGACGTGCACCGGACAGGTCACGCCCGCGACCGCAGAGACCTGCGGCAACATGGTCGACGACAACTGCAACGGCATGGTCGACGACATGTGCGGCGAGTGCTCTCCCGGCACGACGCGCGCGTGCTACACGGGCCCCTCGGCCACGCGCGGCGTCGGACGCTGCGCCGCGGGCACGCAGATCTGCGGCGCCACGGGCTTCTACGGCACCACCTGCATCGGTGAGACGACGCCGTCGACGGGCGAGACCTGCGGCAACGGGGTCGACGACGACTGCAACGGCATGGTCGACGACATGTGCGGCGAGTGCTCTCCCGGCGCGACGCGCGCCTGCTACTCGGGCCCCTCGGGCACGATGACCGTCGGCGCCTGCCGCGGCGGCATGCAGACCTGCGGAACCGGACGCACCTGGGGAGCCTGCACGGGCGAGGTCGTCCCCGTCACCGAGACCTGCAACGCGGCGGACGACAACTGCAACGGCATGGTCGACGAAGACCCCGCCGCCACCGCGTGCCGCCTCTCGAACGCCACCTCCGCGTGCCGCTCTGGCGCGTGCGCCGTCGCCGCGTGCACCACGGGCTTCGGCGACTGCGACGGGATGGCCGCCAACGGCTGCGAGACCACCCTCGCCACCTCGACCTCGAACTGCGGCGTCTGCGGCCGCGTCTGCGCAACGGGTCAGACTTGCGAGGCCGGCAACTGCACCGGCGCCGCGGGCGCCGACATCGCCGTGGGAGACAGCCACTCCTGCGCCGTGCTCGCGACCGGAGAGCTCGCCTGCTGGGGCCTCAACTCGTCGAGCCAGCTCGGCATCGGCAACTCGGTCAACCGCGCGCACCCGGCCCTCGTGTCGGGCCTCGGCAACGTCGTCGACGTCGAGCTCGGCGCCACGCACTCCTGCGCCGTCCGCGCGTCGGGCGAGGTCCTCTGCTGGGGCGTCAACGCGCAGGGACAGCTCGGCGACGGAACCACGGCGACGCGCACCACGCCCAACGCGGTCTTCAGCCTGAGCGACGCGACGCAGGTCACCCTCGGCTCGAACCACACCTGCATCCTCCGCCGCAACGGCCGCGTGGCCTGCTGGGGCCAGAACAACGTCAACCAGCTCGGCGACGGCACCACGGCCAACCGCACGATCCCCCTCGACGTCGGCACGCTCACCAACGTCGTCCAGGTGGCCGCGGGCGCCAACCACACCTGCGCGCTCCGCCTCGACGGACGCGTCTCGTGCTGGGGCCTCAACACCAACGGCCAGCTCGGCGACGGCACCGCCACCAACCGCTCGGCCGCCACCGAGGTGCCCGCGCTCATCAACGTCGTGGGCCTCAGCGCCGGCTCGACGCACACCTGCGCCATCGTGCGCGACGGCTCCGTGCGCTGCTGGGGCTACAACGGCTACGGCAACCTCGGCGACGGAACCACCACGCAGCGCCTCTCGCCCGTGACCGTCCCCACGATCACCGACGCGGTGCAGGTCACCGCGGGGCGACTCCACACCTGCGTGCGCCGCCGCGACAGCACCCTCATGTGCTGGGGCTACAACGGCTACGGCCAGGTCGGCGACAACAGCACCGCGCAGCGCAACCTCCCGGTGATCCTCACCATGCCGACGGGCGTGCAGCGCGTCGTCGCGGGCGGCAACCACACCTGCGCGCGCCTCACCGGCGGCGCGGTCCGGTGCTGGGGCTACAACGCCTCGGGCCAGCTCGGCGACGGCTCGCTCACCAACGGCTCGCAGGCGCGCGCCAGCGTCTTCGGACTCGACGGCGCCATGAGCTGCGCGGGCACCGGCTGCACGCTCCCCATCGTGGGCGGCAACGACTACAACTGCCTCATCCGCCCGTCGGGCGCCCTCGCCTGCTGGGGTTACAACACCTACGGCGGCCTCGGCGACGGCACCACCGTGGTGCGCTACGGCCCCGTGAACTCGACCTCGCTCGCGGGCGTGACGAGCGTCGCGCTCGGCCTCGGACACACCTGCGCCGTCGTCACCTCGGGCGCCACCTCGTGCTGGGGCTACAACGCCTACGGACAGCTCGGCAACGCCACCACCACGGCGAGCAACGCGCCCGTGACGGTGTTCGGCATCACCGACGGCGCCGAGGTCGCCGACGGGGCGTACTTCTCGTGCGTGCGCCGCACCGGCGGCCAGGTCTCGTGCTGGGGCTACAACGCCTACGGCAACCTCGGCGACGGCTCGACCACCAACCGCACCGTCCCCGGCCCCGTGGGCGGCGGCTCGCCCATCACCGACGCGACGCAGATCGCGGCCGACAACCACACCGCGTGCGCCCTCCGCGCGGGCGGCACCGTGTCGTGCTGGGGCTACAACGGCTACGGCCAGATCGGCGACACGACCGTCACCAACCGCCCGCTGCCCACCGCCGTGCGCAACTACAACGGCATGACGGGCAACCTCACGGGCATCACGCAGATCGCCGTGGGCGACAACCACGTCTGCGGCGTCCGCAGCGACCGCACGGTCGTCTGCTGGGGCCGCAACGCGTACGGACAGCTCGGCGACGGCACCACCACGCAGCGCCCCGCGCCCGTGCTCGTGCCGACGATCACCGACGCCATCGAAGTCACCGCGGGCGCCAACCACACCTGCGTCCGTCGCGCGACGGGCGTCGTGATGTGCTGGGGCTACAACGCCTACGGACAGCTCGGCGACGGGAGCGCGTCACAGCGCAACCTCCCGGTCACCGTGGCCACCATCACCAGCGCGGCGACCATCACCGCGGGCACCAACCACTCGTGCGCGCGCACCGCCGACGGGTCGACGTACTGCTGGGGCTACAACGCCTCGGGCCAGCTCGGCAACGGCTGGACCGTGAGCGCCACCTCGCCGCAGGGCCCCATCTTCGGCCTGCCCTGAGCCGCTCCCCGCGACGCCTCGCTCGACGTTGAGCGAGGCGTCTCCCCTTCTCCGAAACCTCTACAATTCGAGCGTCTACCGCGTCTGAACGGGGACGAAGAGCTGCTCGTTGCGACGCCTCACGAGGAGCGCCGCGCGGCCGTCGCGCACCGACTCGGCGAGCTCACCCGAGCCCGCGACCTCGCGCCCGTCGGCCTGAAGAATGACGTCTCCGCGGCGCAGGCCCGCGCGATCAGCCGCCCCTCCGGGCATCACGGCGGTCACGACCACGGCGCGTCCGACGCCGAACATCCGCGCGCGCGTCGGGTCGAGAGGCGCGGCTTCGAGTCCGAGGGAGTCGGGCTCCTGCTGCGCGCGTCGAGGGTCGGGGCGACGCGCGCGAGGAGCCTCCGCGCGCTCATCGGGCCGTCGCGCGGCCGAGAGGGTGATGTGACGAGACTGACCGTTGCGCACGACGTCGAGCTCGACGCGGTCGCCGGGGCGATGCGCGGTGACCTCTCGCACCACGTCGGAGGAGTGACGCACGGCGTGTCCGTCGATGCGGACGATGACATCGCCCGGGGTGAGTCCGGTGCGCGCCGCGGGCCCTGCGGCGTCGACCTGTGAGACCAGCGCGCCCGAGTCGGGCTGGAGGTGAAACGCCTCCGCGAGCGCGGCGTTGAGGTCCTGCACGCCGACGCCGACCCAGCCGCGCGTGACCTGACCCTGCGAGGTGACCTGCTCGGCCACGAGGCGCGCGAGCCGTGACGGAACCGCGAAGCCCACGCCCGAGCCGCGACCGATGATCATGGTGTTGATGCCGAGCACCTCGCCGCGGAGGTTCACGAGCGGTCCGCCGGAGTTGCCGGGGTTGATGCTCGCGTCGGTCTGGAGGTAGTCCTCGATGGCGTTGGCGCCGAGGTTGGCGCGGCCCTTCGCGCTGAGCACGCCGTGAGTGACCGTCGCCTCGAGGCCGAAGGGAGCGCCGATCGCGAGCACCCACTCGCCCACCCTCGCGGCCTCGCTGTCGCCCCATCGCGCGGTGGGAAGGCCCTGCGCCTCGACCTTGATCACCGCGAGGTCCGTCGAGGGGTCGGTGCCGAGCACCTGCGCGCGGAGCACCCGCCCGTCGCGGAGGTGGACCTCGATGCGATCCGCGTCGCGGACGACGTGGTTGTTGGTGACGATCACGCCGTCGGCGCGCACCACGACGCCCGACCCGGTGCCTCGCACGATGTCAGGCGCGCCCTCACGACCTCCGCCAAAGGGAAAGGGAAAGCCGAACCCCATCGGCCCCTCGGGCTCGGCGCGCGTGGCCTCCACGCGGATGCTCACCACCGCGGGGAGCACGTTCGCGGCGACCTCCGCGAAGCCGTCGCTGAGCCGTTGCATCTCGCCCACGACGGCGTTGGGCGGCGTCGGCGCCGTGACCTGCGCCGCGACGACGGGCGACGGAGGGACCTGCGAGTGCGCCATCGGCGCTCCCACGAGCGAGAGCGCGCAGGCGGAGGCCGCGAAGGTGAGTCGGATCGGAGTGATGGGCTTCACGATCCATCGCAACCCGAGAGCGCGAGGCGCTATTCCGCTTCGGAGAGCTCGGCGACGAGCCTCGCGGCGGCCTCACCGGGATCGGGAGCGTCGCGGAGCGGGCGTCCGATCACGACGCGCGAAGCCCCGTTGCGCACGGCCTCCGCGGCGGTCGCCACCCTCCGCTGATCGTCGTTGGCGACGCGCGCCCACGCGGGCCTCACGCCCGGTGTGACCACTTCGAATCCCGGTCCTACGGCGTCGCGCACGGCCCTCGCCTCGGTGGCCGCGCAGACAACACCGATCGCGCCGTCGCGCTGCGCCGAGAGCGCCCGCTCGACGACCCTCGCGGTGAGTTTTTCGGGTCCGCCGTACGCCGCGGGATCGACGCTCGTGAGCACGGTGACGAGGAGGATTCCCGCGCGCCCTTCGGCGGCGTCGACGGCGTCGCGCACGGCGTCGTGCACGGTGATGTAGCGCACGGGGCTGCCGCTTCGAACGATCTGCTTCACGCTCCGCGAGACCGTCGCCGGAACGTCATGGAGCTTCGCGTCGATGAAGAGCGGAGCGCCGTCGGTGAGCCTCGCCGCGAGGTCCATTCCGCCGCGCATGAGGAGCTCGAGGCCGACCTTGAAGGTGCCCACGTGCGGCGCGAGCCGAGACGCGAGCGCGCGCGCGCGGGCCTCGTCTTCGACGTCGAGCGCGAAGATCACCCGGTCGCGGGGAGAGGGGCTTTCCATCGGTCAGAGCATCGCCCCGACGCGCGCGCGCTGTGAAGTATTGTGCCGACGCGCGACGGACGGTCGTTGACGCGACCCCGGGTGCGCCCCAACGATGCGCGCTCGCGATGAATGACACGCCACGGGGATGGTTCGCGCGCGCCCTCGACGCGCCGCACGCGCTGCGATGGATCGCGCTGCTCGCAGTCGCGCTGGTGCTCCCGACGCTCAACACGGGCCTGATCCTCGACGACTGGTCGCACAGGATGTTGAACGACCCCACGTGGCACCACCCGGGCTCCGTGCGCGGCCCCTGGGAGCTCTACCGCTTCATCACCGACGACCCTGATTTCAGGCGCATCTCGATGGATCAGGGGATCCTCCCGTGGTGGATCGCGCCGGGCTTTCGCCTCGCGTTCCTGCGTCCGATCTCGTCGCTCAGCGTGGCCTTCGACCACACGCTCCTCGCGGGTCACCCGTGGGTCTGGCACCTCGAAAACGCCCTCTGGTTCGGCGCGCTCACGCTCTCAGCCGCGGCGGTGTTCAAGGCCACGCTCAAGTCCGCGCGGCTCGTCGCGCTCGCGACCTTGCTCGTCGCCGTCGACCACACCCACGCGATGCTCACGCTCTGGATCTCGAACCGCCACGCCGTCCTCTCGGCCGTGTTCGCGTTCGCGTCGCTCGCGATGCACATCCGGTGGCGCGAGGAACAGAACAGCCGCGCCCGCAATACGGCCATTGCGCTCTTCACGGTGGCGCTCCTCTGCGGCGAGTCGACCTTCTCGATCGGCGGCTACCTCCTCGCCTACACGCTCTGGAACGACCCCGATCGCACGCCCCGCCGCTGGCGCGCGCTCGCCCCCTACGCGGCCGTCGTCGCGGTGTGGGCGGTGGTCTACCGTCTCCAGGGCTGCGGCGCGTACGGCGGTGACTTCTACATCGACCCGGTGAGGCAGCCGCTCACGTTCCTGCACGCGGTGGTGAAGCGCATGCCGATCCTGGCGCTCGGTCAGGTGGGGCTCCCGCCGTCGGAGTTCGTCGGTCCGCGACCGCTCTACGTGTCGGTGATCATCGCGGCGGCGCTCGCGGTGATGAGCGTCCCCATCTGGAAGCTCGTTCGTCACCACCCGCTGACGCGCATGTGGATCTTCGGCGCGCTCACGGCGCTGCTCCCTGGCTGCGCGACCTTTCCGGGTGATCGTCTGCTCCTCTTCTCGGGCCTCGGCGTGATGGCCCTCCTCGCCACGGCCTTCGAACGCGCGTGGTGGAGCGGCGCGCGTCCGTCGCTCTCGTCGCGCGCGCTCCTCGGCGTGCTGGCGGTGATTCACCTCGGGCTCTCGCCGCTTCTCCTGCCCGCGCGGGCGCTGAACATCGCGCACGTCGCGGCGGGATTCGTCGATCGCGGCGATCACACGATCCCCGACGACGACGCGCTCCGACGGCAGATGCTGATGGTGGTGACCTCGCCCGACTCGCTGCTCCCGATGTACGTGATGGGGCGGCGATACCCCGAGGGTCGCGCGGTCCCCGCGGGGGGCTACCGGTACCTCTCGCTCGCGACGCAGGGGACGACGACGCTCCGTCGCGACGGCCCGCGCAGCGTGGTGATCACGTCGAGCGCGGGATTCCCCCACGAGCAGTTCGGCGCGCTCTATCGCGGCTCGGCCCATCCCTTTCACGCCGGCGAGGTGGTGGTCACCGCGGGGATGCGCGTCACGGTGCTCTCCATCACCCCCGACGGCCTCGCGCGCGAGACCCGCTTCGAATGGGCGCGCGACCTCGAAGATTCGAGTTACCGCTGGATCTGGTGGAGGAACTCTCACTTCGAAGCGTTCCCGTTGCCCCCGATCGGCGGGACCGTGACGCTCGAGCCGATCGACTGGCTCCGCGCGATGATGGGGTCCTGAGTCGTCCGTCGCGCATCTCTCACCCTCTTCGACCGCGTCCGGCGATACACTCGCGCGCCCTGCGATGACCGTCACCGTCACACGCCCGAGCGGCCCCTGGCGCATCCTCGATGCGGCCGAGAAGCTCTACGTCCGCGGATCGCTCCCCGGCGCCTACGGCTTCGACCTCGCGGCCCACGGAGCGCGCGTCGCGAGAGCGCGCGGCGTCGGGTTTCGTGAGCTCCTCGCGCTGGCGATGCCCGCGAGCTGGATGGTCAACAACCGCGCCCCCTCGCCCGCGTTCCGCGCGTGGCTCTCGCAGAAGACCGACGCGTGGGTCGCGCTCTGCGAGCTGCTCGACTGCGGCGCCGAAGGATGGCCCGAGGTGTCTGCATCGCGACGCGACGAGGTGACGTCGCTCGCCCGTTCACTCTCGATTCAGGGACAGGGCGTCTGCGCGTTGAGCAAGGTGCTCGCGGTGCTGTGTCCTCACGCGGTTCCGCTCATCGACGACGCCGCGCTCTCGTTCGCGCTCGGCACCGTGCCGATGCCCGCGACGGCGGACGCCCCCACGGCGACGGCCGATGCGCTCGTGCCGATGCTCGACTGGTTTTCGCGCGAGGTCCGCGCGAACGAAGCCGAGCTCATCGCGTTGGCGCGTGAGTACACCTTCGCGCCGCTCGACGCCGCGCAGACGCTCGACCGGCTGCTCTGGATGGAGTCGTGGGGGTGGTCGCACTCCGGTCCGCTCGACACGCCGGCGCCTCGCTTCTGGTGGCTCTCCGACGGCGACCGTGAGGGAATCGCCCTGCTCGAAGGGCCGCATCCGGGATTCTCCACGGGCCGTCGCGTCGAGCTGGCGACGGTCACCGACGACGCGTGGCGCGAGCGCGCGCGCGCCGCGATCAACACACACTGAGAGCGATGTCTGACGATCCCAACTACATGACCCCGGCGGGGTTCAAGAAGATCGCCGACGAGATGGAGTTCCTCTCTCGCATCGAGCGCCCCAAGACCGTGCAGGAGGTCTCGGACGCTGCGGCGCAGGGCGATCGCTCCGAGAACGCGGAGTACATCTACGGCAAGAAGCGGCTGCGCGAGATCGACCGGCGGCTGAACTTCCTCGCGTCGCGGTTGAAGAACGTTCAGGTGGTCGATCCGAGCAAGCAGAGCGGCGACCGCGTGTTCTTCGGCGCGACGGTGGAGACCGAAGACGAAGAGGGCGTCAAGCGCACCTGGCACATCGTAGGCGTCGACGAGACCGATCCCGCGGAGGGGAAGATCTCGTGGCGCTCACCGCTCGGTCGCGCGCTGATGAAGCGACGCGAGGGCGACACGGTGTCGGTGCCGAGGCCCGAGCGCGACCCGGTGGAGCACACGATCCTCGCGATCCGCTACGAGTGAGCGCGTGCCGACGCGCGTGTGGCGCTGCGCGGGCGCGATATGGCGCTGCGCGGGCGCGGTGTGGCGCTGCTCGGGTGCGGTGTGACGCTGCGCGGGCGCGGTGTGGGCGTGTTTGACGCGGATGAGGCCGTGTTTGACGCGGATGAGGCCGTGTTTGACGCGGATGACGGCGTGTTTGACGCGGGTTGCGCGTCGTCAGTCTCCGCGGCGGGCGCGGACCTTCGCCTGTACGTCGGCGGAGAGTGTCGCGAGGTAGTCCTCGGA
>JBPOHC010000128.1:0-5377 GCA_052035985.1 Myxococcota bacterium
CCGCCGCACCAGGACTTGCGCATTCGCTCTCCGCCCGCCATGACGGCCCTCTGCTTTCTTCCTCGCTCGCCTGCCGCGGCGTGCCTCGGTCAGGCCTTGGTCGGACGGTCCGGGCGCGCTCGCGGGATCGGCACGACGGATCGGGCGCGAATGCGCAACTCACCGTGCGGAGGCGCCTTACCTCATCACGGGCGTCGCGTCGCTCTGCAAGGGCTTCGATCAGAAGCTCGGAGCGGGTGTGCTCGTGCGTCCTCCGGGCGACGCGATCCGCTGGCCCGAGGACGTCAACGCGACCACCGTCGCGCGTCATCTTCAACGCGCTCCGATCGAGGGGACGCGCCCCGTCGTGTGGGTCGATGACGGCGTCGTGTTCGCAGACGCGCCGACTCCGACGTGTGACGGCGCGATGCCCGTCGCCGATGCGGCGCTGTGCGCGCTGCGCGCGTGCGAGATCGCGGCGGAGCTTTCTTCACTGGGCTTCGACGAGCTCTCGTTCAACGCGGAGAGCCTCGCGGCGGGCTATCTCGACGGAGCGCCCGCGGTGCTCTTCACGGTGCCTCCGCCCCTTCAACGGCGCGCGATGCACTGTCGCGATCGCTTCTATCCGAACGTCCGCTCGCCTGGTGAGTGGAAGGGCGAGGCGCTGCTCGCGCCGCTCTTGTGCTGCATGTTCTTCGAGCTCGCGCCCGACGCCTACGTGCGCGTCGTCGACCCGACCGAGACGGGATTCGGCCCCGCGGCGCTCCTCGCGCGCCTCGGGTTGCGTCGCGCGGCGAAGACTCCCCCGGACCCGCAGCTCGCGCTGCTCTCTCGCGGCTGTTACTCGCCGTCGCAGAAACGCCCTCCGGAGCCCGGTCCCGAGCGCGTGATCGACGTGGCCCGCGCGCTCGCCGCGCTCCTCGACACGCCCGAGGCGAAGGCGCGCGCCGAGGCCATCAAGCACGTTCCGAAGCGCTCGCTCCGCCACGAGCGGGACGCCGTCGCGGCGTGGGGTGATCGCCTCCTCGCGCGGGAAGACAGGCACTCGCACGCGTACGTCGTCCCGGCGCTCGCGGAGGCGCATCATCAGCGGGCGTGCGCGGCGTGGGCGCGCGGTGACGCCGAGCTCGCGTTGCGCGCCGTGAACCGCGCCCTCGATGTCGAGCGCATCGCGCCCTACCTCGTGACGCGCGCGGTGGTGCTCCTCGCGCTCGGACGCATCGGTGAAGCACGCTACGCGATCGACGCGGCGCACGAGCTCCTCGCAGCCTTCGACCGCGACGCGCCGGTTCCCTCACGCGTGAGCTTGCAGGAGCCGTACGTCCCTGATGGTGTGACGAGGTCGCGCGCGTTCGCGACACGAGCGCGCATCTCGCTCGCAGAGGGAGAGGTCTCGCGCGCGGCCGAGGACTACGCAGAGGCCGTTCGGCGGAGCCCGTCGAACGCGCGCTACCGCTGGTCGCTCGCGATGACGCTCCGCAAGCTCGGTCGCAGCGACGACGCGCTGGAGCACGCGCGCGAGGCGCTGCGTCTCGACGCGAGCGACGCGTCACGCGCGCGATACGAGCGACACTTCGCGCGGTGAATCAGCGCGCCGCGTCGGGGCAGCGACGCCCTTACCATCACCCCCGCGGTCATCCGATCGCGTCGGGTGCCGTCGCCGAGACGTCGCATCGCGCGCCCGGGGTTCTCCCCACCGTCAGCCGACCCTGCGCACGGGCGCGGACATGGCGTCGTTCGCAGGCGCGGGCTGCGCGATGTCGTGCGTGGGAACCGGCTGCGGCTCGGCGCCTTTGGTCGACGCTGCGGCGCTCTGCGAGGAGGTCCAGGTGCGCAACGGGGCGAGCAGCAGGTTGGCGCGCGCCTGCGTCTCGGGGCGCCTGCGATCGACCGTGGCGACCACGCGGACCACGAAGGACTTCACCGCCTCGGCGAGCTCCGCGGAGCGCGCGCGAATCGCGGGAGACTCTTCGCCTCCGGCGCCGGTCGTCGCCACCACCGCCGCCCCGTAGACCTCGTGCACGCGCTGGAGGTGATCGAGGAAGGCGCCTCCGCCGAGCGCGCGGATCTGCGTATCGAGGCCGCGCTCCTCGAGCACCTCGAGGCGACGCTGCACCTCCGAGTGCTTCACCACCGACTTCAGCTTGAGGAACTCGAGGGTCCCGTCTTCGCGAAAGACGTCGACGCACGCACGCGCCGTCGCCACCTGCGCGGGGAAGTCGCTTTCGGGCAGTCGCACCCACAGCGCGGCGAAGTCGACGAGCGTGCTGACCGCGTTGCACTCGGCGTTGTCAGCCGCCTTGAGCCGCACGGGCGGCTTCTTCTCGGGCGCGTTCAGCACCTCGGTGAGGGCCTTGCGCTGCTCGTCGATGTCACGGACCGCGTCGCGGATCGAGTGCTCCACGCCCTCGGCCTTGCGCGCCTGCTGCACTAGCGCGCGGGCGATCGCGAGCAGCTCGCGCGACTTCATCCGGGGCAGCATGATCAGCTCGTTGACGGTGAAGTCCCTCGACATGGTGCGCTCTCCTCGCCCGGGTCAACGGCAGCAGCGCGAGAGACCTGTAGGAGAATTCGCAAGGGACTCGAACGATTCTGCCCCGACGCGTCGGGCGCGCCACGACGACCGCGCGACGTTCCGCGGCTGTGGTGCCAGCGATGAGTGGTCTGCTTCGGCGGTGCGGCTTGACGAGGAGCGCGCCCTGACGTCACATCCGCGCGATGTACCTCCTCGAGGTCCAGGTCGAGAACGTTCGCTCGATTCGCGCCGTGACCTGGGCGCTTGGAGACGGAGACGCCCCCGCTGGTTGGCACGTCGTGCTCGGAACGAACGGGTCGGGCAAGAGCACGCTCCTTCGAGCGATCGCGCTCGCGCTGGTGGGGGAGCGACAGGCTCAAGCCCTTCGTCAGTCGTGGGGCCGCTGGTTGACCGATGGGGCCTCGCGCGCGAGGGTGGCCGTTCGGGTTCACGCTGAAGCTGGGGTCGATGTGCTCATCCCAGAGGGCGACGTCGATCACATCAAGACGCTCTCGCTCGGCGTCACCCTCGAGCGCCGCGAGAAGTCCGTCGACGTGCGCAACGAAGACGACCCCACCCGCCAGCGGCTCGCAGAGCGTCATCGAAACGGAAAGTGGTTCTCCACGGGGTACGGTCCGTTTCGACGCTTCTCCGGCGGCGACAAGGAGATGGAGAAGCTCTTCACGTCGAACCCGCTCCTCGCTCGGCACCTCACCCTCTTCGGCGAACAGGTCGCGCTCACAGAGTGCATCGGCTGGCTGCAACGCCTGCAATTCGAATCACTGGAGGCGACGGCGAGCGGTCAGCCGAGCGGCGGACAACCCGGCGAGCTCCTCGCCCACGTTCGAACCTTCGTGAATCAGCCCGGATTCTTGCCCAACAACGTGCGCCTCGACCGCGTGACCTCGAGCGACGTTCTCTTTCTCGACGGTAACGGTCGCGGCGTGCCCGTCGAGCAGTTGAGCGATGGCTTTCGCTCCATTCTCAGCCTCGTCTTCGAACTCATTCGCCAGCTCGCGGTCGCCTATGGCGCGAGCGAGGTCTTCGCCTCCGACGGGCTCACGGTGGTCGCCCCCGGGCTCGTGCTCATCGACGAGATCGACGCGCACCTGCACCCGAGCTGGCAACGCGACATCGGCTTCTTTTTGACGCGTCTCTTTCCTCGGCTCCAGTTCGTCGTCACGACGCACAGCCCGCTCGTGTGCCACGCCGCCGCGCACGGCAGCATCTTTCGGCTCGCCAGGCCTGGCGTCGACGAAGAGAGCCTCCGCGTGAGCGGCGCGGAGTACGACCGGCTCGTCTACGGCAACGTGCTCGACGCATACGGCACCGAGAGCTTCGGCCGCACGACCGGCGGACCGTCGCGAGAGGGGCGCGTGCGTCGCGCGCGGCTCGCGTCGCTCAACGTCAAGGAGATGGAAGAGGGCCTCACGCAAGCGGAGCTGTTGGAGCGCGAGCAGCTCCGCGCGGCGATGCCCTCCAGCGCGGGGAAGACGGCCGCGTGATTCGCCTTGAGGAGCGGCCCCTCGACCGCGACGCCCACGCGCAGCTCCAGGAGTGGCAACGCGAACTCGACGGCGTGACGCCCTTTGCCGCGCGCGTCGATGCGGGCAAGGAGCGCTTCAAGCAGCGCAACGTCACAAGCAGCGCGACCTACCGTCGCGTGCGCGCGACGCTTCGCGCGATGAGCCACGGCGCGTGTCGGTGCGCGTACTGCGAGCACTCGACCGGCGACGAGATCGAGCACATCTGGCCGAAGGACTTCTACCCCGAGCGAGTCTTCGACTGGCACAACTACCTCTACGCGTGCGGGAGTTGCAACGGCAGCAAGCTCAATCACTGGGGGATCCGCAGCGCGGACGGCGCGCAGGTCTCCCTCTCGCGATCGCGAGCGGAGCGCGAGGCGCGCGCCTATGGACCGCCGCCATCGGGCGAAGCCCTCTTCATCGACCCGCGCGAGGAGGATCCCCTCCGCCTGTTGCGGGTCGACTTGCTGGATACGTTCCACATCGTACCGCGGCCGGGCCTCGACGCCTGGAGCGACGCTCGCGCGCGGTGGACCATCGAGCACCTCGAGCTCAACGAGCGAGAGGACCTCATCGACGCCCGCACCAATCATTTTCTCATCTACGTCGACCGGCTGAAGCTGCACATCGCAGAGCGAGACGGCGGCGCCGATCAAGACGCGATCGACCTTCGGATCCGTGCGATTCGCCGCATGGATCACCCGATGGTGTGGCGCGAGATGCAACGCTCTCACCAGTTCGTGCCGATGTTGACACCGCTCTTCGTCGCTGCGCCCGAGGCGCTCCGTTGGTAGCGCCGCTTGCGCAGCGTTGCGTTCGCGATTCGAAACCTCTGGATGTCACGCCCCTCCGTCGGACCTCACGCCCCGCGACCGCCCGACCTCAACAGCACCTCCCTTCGTCTCGGGCGAGCGGGCGAGCGGCCCCGAGCAACACCCCTCCAGTTGCTCGGCCTCACTTCGCTGACCTCGACGAACACCTCCCCAGTTGCTCCGACGCTCTTCACGGAGCCTGACCAACACCCCTCCAGTTTCGCTGGCTCTCTTCACCGAGCCCGACCAACACTCCCCCGGTTGCTCCGACGCTCTTCACGGAGACGGACGAATACCTCCCCCGTTCCTCGATCTCTCTTCACGGAGACGGACGAATACCTCCCCTGTTCCTCGATCTCTGTTCGCGGACCCCGAGACGTCGCTCAATCCGCCGCGATCGCGCGGATGTGCAGGCGCGCCGACGAGGTCTGCGAGACCGAGCCGGTGATCGCCGTCCACCCGATCGCGTCGTTGCAGCCGTCGCTCGCGAGCAGCGGAAAGGCCGAGAACGGCGGCGTCCCCGCGACGCGCAGGCCCGGCGTGCC
>JBPOHC010000543.1:0-1760 GCA_052035985.1 Myxococcota bacterium
GGCGCGCGCCGTAGATCCGAAGGGGTCGCACGCCGGCGCCCTCTCCGGCGCTGACCACCGCGCGCCGCATCGAGGGATCGTCACCCGGCGCCGCACCGAGGAGCAGCTCTCGCTCCAGCCACTTCGCGACGGCTTCGACGGTGCCGCTGAAGCCAGCCGCTCGCCGGGCCTCCTCGCGCGTCGCAGCGTCGACGCGAACCGTGACCTCGTCCGCGAGGCGAATCACCGCCGCGAAGGTGCGCGCGTGGAGCACCACGCTCTTCGCGCTCGACGACGCGACCCAGGTCACGTTCGGGAGCCCACACCCTGTGACCTCTTGAAGCGAACGCGCGGCGCGCGCGTGGGCGCCGCGCACGGTCCAGGCGTGTCCCCCCACCTCGAGGATCACCTCGTCACGGTGAGAGACCAGCCGCGCCTCGAGGTCCTTCCTGGGCAGCGGGTCGAACACGCCCCCATCGCATCGCAGCTCAAGGGTCTCCTCACGGCCAGCGCGCATCTCATCGACTCGCATCAGCGCGTCCCCTTCACGGTCGCGACGCGATGAGGCGCGTCGAGCGGACCGAAGTGAATCCTCCAGCCTTCTCCGTCCGTGGGCAGCGTGATGCCTTGCACCGGCAGCGGTCGCGCCGGCTTCGTGGGCGCCGTCGGATCCGACGTGAACCACTGCGTTCCCTGCGCGGGACGTACGAAGACGCCTCGCTCGCGCCACGCGAGGGTCCCCGTGACCGCACGCGCGCCGAGCCCCGAGCGTCCATCCGTGAGGCGCGCGGTGAGCTCGACCGAATCGGCGCGAGACACCACGAGGCGCGCGACGGGCTTGACCGCCTCGTCCATCACGACGCCATGACCGGGCTCCCACCGCCGGACGATGCCACGGACGAAGTGCTCGCGCGGGCGCTCACACCACGGGCACTGCGGCGCGGTCGCGAAGAAGGTCCCGAGGCAGCCGTTGCAGCGCAGCGTTTGATCGGCCGCGGCATGCAGGCGCTCGACCCACGCGGAGACCGACGGACGCAGCGCGACATCGTGGCGAGGCGACTCGAACGCGCGTCGCGCGAGTTCGAGCAGCCGTTCGCTGACCACGTGCTCGCGCGGAACGCCCGCGGTCGCCCGATTGCGATCGTCGGTCGCGTGCTCGATCCAGGGCAGCTTCGCCGCGAAGGCTTCCTCCTCCAGGTCGGCGTCTCCGTCGGCGACGAGGTCTCCGACGAAGGGATGCACGAGCCGGAGCGTCTGGATCACCAGCACCGCGAAGGACCACGCATCGGAGAGCGACGTCGATCCGCGGTGGCCGTCGAGCACCTCGGGCGCGCCATAACCCGGCGTGTAGATCGCGCTCGACGGGACGCTGTCGTGGCGGAGGTTGTCGAGGTCGATGAGCCACGCCTCGGCGTGCGCGACGTCTGCCGAGACGAAGACGTTTGCGGGCGAGAGGTCGCAGTACACGAGGCCGCGCGCGTGCAGCGAGGCGAGGGTCTCACCCGCGTGCGCGAGCAGTCGGAGGCGGCGTCGGAGACCTCCCGTGTCGAGGTACCACCTCGCGGGAGAGGCGCTCCTCGGCGGTGCGAGGAGCGACGCGAGCGGCGCCATCTCATCGAGGAACTCCGCTGCGTAGCCGACGTGCGGCGCGCGCAGCAGCGCGATGGGGCGCGCGACGTGGAGCCCCGAGAGATCGAGGCGGCGCACGAACGCGAGCTGTCGTCGGAGGCTCTCCGCGGCACCGCGCCGAAAGACCTTCTTGATCACCCGGCGGCCGTCGG